>AP018697.1:1902781-2219911 GCA_004001285.1 Arthrobacter sp. MN05-02 | reverse complement strand
TGCAGACTGGGACGGTGCCCCGTTCCAACCGACCGAACCGCCCGCGTGGTTCCACCCGACCCAAGTGGGCGGCGCCGCCGGAAGTCGACCTCGAGCGGGCCCGCGCGGGCCTGCCGCTCCGGGAGTCGGCTCCCGACGGTGAGTGGTCGGTCCGGCGCATCACCGAACGGAACGCGGCCAAGACCTACACCTGCCCGGGCTGCAACTCGACGATCCCGCCCGGCATCGCCCACCTCGTCGTGTGGCGTGAGGATTCGCTGTTCGGACCCGAGACGGCCCTCGCGGACCGGCGGCACTGGCACGTGCGGTGCTGGCAGACGCGGAGCTTCCGCTACTGACGTGCTGCCGGTCGTGCAGCCGCGCCGGACGCGGCCGACCTAGACTGGGGGGATGGCCAGCGATACCTCCTCCTACACCTTCACGACCAGCGACGAGGCGGTGGAGATCCGGGCGTCGACGGTACTCCCCGCCGACCGCCGGGACATCGAACTGCGGACGGCGGACGGCCTCACCCTCGTGGGGGAGTTCGCGGCACCCGAAGGACGCACCCCCGCTGCCACCCTGGTGACGCTCCACCCCCTGCCGACCCACGGCGGCTTCATGGACTCCCACGTGTACCGGAAGGCATCCTTCCGGCTGCCCGCTTTGGCCGACATCGCGGTGCTGCGCTTCAACACCCGCGGCACGTGCTCGCCGCGGGGCTGCAGCGAGGGGGCGTTCGACGGCGGCGACGGGGAACGCCTCGATCTGCAGGCCGCGGTCGACTGGGCCGTGGCGCAGGGACTCCATCACATCTGGCTCGTGGGCTGGTCCTTCGGGACGGAACTGTGCCTGAAGTACGGAGCCGCGGATCCGGTGGCGGAACTCATCGAGGGGGCCATCCTGCTCTCGGCGCCGCTGCACCGCGCCGGTGATGCCGATCTCGATGCCTGGGGCGCGAGCCGGTTGCCCCTGAAGGTCCTGGTCCCCGAATTCGACGACTACCTGGTGCCCGACGACGCCGCCGCCCGCTTCTCGCGGGTCCCGCAGGCCGACGTGACGGGCATCGACGGAGCCAAGCACCTGTGGGTGGGGGAGAAGTACGCGGCCCGGGCGCTCAACGAGATCGTCGGCGTCGTCCGACCGGAGCTGTCCCTGCCGCTGCCCTCGCAGTGGCAGGGGCCGGCCGCCGTCGCGCCGTCGCCGGCGGGATGAGGACCGGAGCGGTCACTGGCTGTCCTGGCGCGCGATGAAGACTTCCTTCAGGAGCAGCATCACGGCGGCCGCCGTCGGGATGGCGATGAGTGCGCCGAGGACGCCGAGGAGACTGCCTCCGGCGATCACCGCGATCACGGCGACCGCGCCCGGCACGGCGACGGCGCGCTGCATGATCCGCGGCGAGATGAAGTACGCCTCGAACTGGAGGTACGCCACGTAGGGGATCGCGAACAGCAGGGCCGTGTGCCAGCCGACGGTGAGCGCGATCAGGCTGACCAGGACGGCGGCGATCGTGCCGCCCACCAGTGGGATGAAGGCGAGGAGCGCGACGACGAACGCCAGCAGCACGGAGAACGGGACATCGGCGAGCGACATCACGATGAACGCGAACGAGCCGTTCAGCAGTGCCACGCAGGCCTGCCCGATGACGTACATGCCGACGCTGCGCGTGATCTCCTCGGAGAGCACCTCGACGCGGGGCCTGCGCGAGCGGGGGGCGAGCCTGTACGCCCACTTCTTGATGGAGGGCAGGGACGCGAGGAAGTACAGCGCGAGGACCAGGATCACCAGGGTGCCGAAGAGTCCGTTGAGGATCACGGTGCCCACTTCGAGCACACCGCCGAAGATACCGCCGACCGCCTCGCTGTTGGCGAAGAACCTGTCGATCTCCGAGCTCACGCGGTCCCGCAACTGGAACTGCGTGTCCACCGTGGTGAAGAACTCGGACTTGAGGAAGTCGTCCGCGTAGCCCGGGGCCCGCTCGACGATCTGCGAGGTCTGGCTGACGATCGTCGGGATCAGGAGGGCGAAGAAGCCTGCCACGATACCGACGAGGATCGAGAGGGACACCGCGATGCCCGCCGGCCGCGGTACGTGCTTGGTCTCGAGCCACCGCACGATCGGGTCGAGTCCGAGCGCGATGAAGAGCGCCGCCCCGATCCATACTAGGAGCTGACCGACGTTCGTGATGATGAAGAAGGCCAGGAGCGCGAGCCCCACGCCCACGCTCATCATGAAACCGAAGTGGATGGGGTGCGCGCGCATGCTCCTGGGATAGGCGCCGCCGAACTTCAGCCGTTCGTCGCTCAGCGCCACGTCCGGGTCCACGGCGACCGGATCGGGCTCCCGCTCCGGCGGGAACTCGAAGCGCGGCCGGGGTTGGGCCGACGGGAGCGCCCGGCGTGCGACGGAGAAGAGCGACCGCAGGGTCGACGGCGGGGTCCCACCGATCGGAGGACCAGCCGGGGCCTGTCCGTCCTCGCTCTCCGTCGGCTCGGGCCGCGGGAGCGGCTGGTCGAGCGGGACGTCCTGGTGGTCTGTCAAGGAAGAGCTCTGCTTTCACGTGTCCGGTGCTGTCACCGCGGGTGGTCCGACTAGCGAAACCCTAACAGTGAGGGGGATCCGGGCCGCGTTCTTGACGAACAGGGTCCCGCGCCGCCAGCCAGGCGCTCCCGGACCCCGGCACAGGTGGGCCTGCGCAGGCGACCGGTCCGGCCGGGCGATGTTCGTTACCATTGGGTGACTATTCCTGAGTGGCCCGGCGCGGCATGCTGCGCCGGGCCATCAGAGCGGAAGGGGCCACGCGGTCCGCCGTGACGGACGACGATAGGCAATCAGTGCGCGGAAAGACAGCAGTACCGATCATCGTGGCAGGGCTCCTGCTGATGCTCCTCGGCATCGGCCAGCGGACCGTGTGGGCTCCCGCCGAGACCGTGACCGCGAGTCTCGCGCAGGACACCCAGGCGGCGCCCGTGACGGTGATCGAGCCCGGTGCACGCGGTGGTACCAGCGGGCCCGTCGAGGTGACCGTCGACGCGGACGGCCCCTTCACCCTCGCCGTCGGCCGTTCCTCCGACGTCGAGGCATGGGTGGGGGAGGCCGCGCACCTGAGCGTCACGGACATCAGCGAGGAGACGCTGGCCTCGGAGTACTCCGACGGTGAGGCGATCGTGCCCGATCCCAGCGGCAGCGACCTCTGGGTCAGCGAGGAGCCCGGCGACGGCACATTGACCTACCGCTGGAGCGAACCGGCGGAAGGCGACTGGTCGATCCTGCTCGCGGCCGACGGCACGACTCCCGCGCCGAGCCAGGTCTCGGTCACGCGACCCAACGACCGGTCCACGCCCTTCGCCCTCCCCTTGGTCATCGGCGGCGCGCTCGTCACCGTCCTCGGCATCGCGCTCCTGTTCATCGCACCGCGCAACCGGGGTGACCGCCGGACCGATGCGACCGAGGGCACCCGGGCGCACGCCCGCAGGCACGTCCGGGCCGGCACGGGGGGTACGACGGCCACCATGGCCGCTGCCGGTCCCGTCCTGATCGTCACGGGCCTGGTCGGCGCCGGATCGCTCCTGGGCATCGCTCCTGGGATGGCGACGACGACGCCGTCGCCATCGGCCACCCCGTCCTCCACGTCCACCGCTTCCCCGACCGCAGCTGCCACCGGCGCGCCGTCCGCGGGCAGCGAGGCCAGCGGTCCGCCGGTCGTCGTCGAACGCCAGCTCGAACGTATCCTCGATGCCGTCGCCTCGACCGTGGCCGACGCCGATGCCGCCGCCGACGCAACACGCCTCGCGCCCCGCGTGGTCGGTGCTGCGCTGGACCTGCGCACCGGTTCCTACGCCGTCCGTGCCAAGGACCGGAACGCTGCCGCTCCCGTGCCTGTCGCCGCCGACCCGGTACTGCTGGACATGATCCCGACCGGCGCCGAATGGCCGCGGACGATCGTCGCGCTGACGCAGGGCGACGACAACGCGGTGCCGCAGGCCCTCCTGCTCGTGCAGGAGACGCCCCGGAAGAACTACAGGCTGACCTCCGCGGTCCAGATGCTCCCCGGCAGCACCTTCCCGTCGCCGCCGGCGCCGGGCGCCACGGGTTCGATCCCGCTCGACGCCTCCGGGGCGCTGGCGGTCGCGCCGCAGAGTGCCGTCGCCTCGATCGCCGACTTCCTCACGAATCCCGCAGGTGCCAATGCCGGCACCTTCGAGGAGAACTCCTTCGCCGAGGCGATCACGGGGTTCCAGGCGGGCGTCGTGGCGGATCCGGGCAACACGGCCGCGAACATCACCTTCACGCACCGGTCCCAGGCGGACCGGACCCAGGCCCTGCTGACGGGCGACGGCGGGGCCATGGTCTTCGGCTACCTCACCCACACCTACTCCAGCGTGCCCAAGGCCGCCGGTGACACGATCGACCTCACAGGCACGGTGTACCAGGCCCTGACCGGCACCGACACCAGCGAGAAGGGGATCGACGTCAACTACGGCGAGGCCGTCATGATGTACGTACCACCCGCAGGCAGCGACGATAAGATCCGGGTCATCGGCGCCGCACAGCAGTTGCTGTCCGCCACGCTCCGCTGAGCCGAACCGGCAGGAAGCAACCCGGGCCCGACCACCAGCAGTCAGAGAGAGGCAGAGCATTGTCCACACCAGCACAGCGCGGCGGGATGCCGCCGTCGAGCATGAACCTGCGGGGAGCGGTGGACCTGTCCGCGCTCAAGGCACGCGCCGACGCCGCCGCACGCCCTGCAGCGGCGCGGCAGGCGGCTGCGGCGCCCAGTCCCTACATCGTCGAGGTGACGGAGCAGACGTTCCCGCAGCTGGTGCAGCTCTCGTCGCAGGTGCCCGTGGTGGTCAACCTCCGGGCCACCTGGAGCGAGCAGTCGAACCAGGTGACGGCCGTCCTCGAAGCCGCGGCCGTGGAGTTCGACGGACGGATCCTCCTGGCCAACGTGGACCTCCAGGCGCAGCCGCAGATCGCCCAGGCGTTCCAGGCGCAGGGCGCTCCCACCGTCGTCGCCGTGGTCAAGGGACAGCCGGTACCCCTGTTCGAGGGCGTGCTGCCCGATCCCCAGATTCGTGCCTACCTTGACGAACTCATGAAGGTCGCCGAGGCCAATGGCGTGACCGGAACGCTCAACGACGGTTCCCAGCCCGGTCCTGCCGACGGGGAGGAGCCGCCGCTGCCGCCGCTGCACCAGGCGGCCTTCGATGCCATCGAGGCGGGCGACTATCCGGCTGCCGCTGCGGCCTACCGCCGTGCGCTCGCCGAGCAGCCGGCCGACGCGGACGCCAAGGCCGGGCTCGCGCAGGTGGAACTGATGCAGCGCGTCCAGGACGTCGACGCCGCGGCCGTGCGGCAGCGCGGGGCCGACGAGCCGGATGCGGCCGACGCCCAGCTCGCCGTCGCCGATCTCGACATCACGGGTGGCCATGTCGAAGACGCGTTCAACCGCATCATCGCCTTCATCGGGCGCACCGCCGGCGAGGACAAGGAGACGGCGCGCAAGCGCCTGCTGGAGCTGTTCGACGTCGTGGGCGTCACCGACCCGCGCGTGACCAAGGCCCGCGCAGCGCTCGCCCGCGCCCTGTTCTAGGCGTCGTCCAGGCCCCGTCCCGATCCACCCGTTCCGATCCAGTACCCGATCCCGAGGATGGCATGACCTCTCCAACTGCAGCGGCCGGCACCCCCGGCCTCTTCGACCCCATCTCGCTCCGCTCCCTCGAACTCGCTCACCGCGGCTGGGTCGCGGCCATGTGCCAGTACTCCTGCGATCCCGCCGTCGCCGCGGGGGTGCCGACCGACTGGCACCTCGTGCACCTCGGGCAGTTCGCGACGGGTGGTGCCGCGCTCATCATCACCGAAGCCGCGGCCGTCAGCCACGAGGGCATGATCAGCCCCCGCGACGCCGGCATCTACACGCGCGAGCAGGCCGACGCGTGGCGCCGTATCAACGACTTCATCCATGAGCACAGCGCCATCGGGACGAAGACCGCGGTGCAGCTCGCCCATGCGGGCCGCAAGGCGTCGACCTACTGGCCGTTCAGCGGTAGGAACGGCTCGGTGCCGGAGTCGGAGGGCGGCTGGCAGACGCTCGCTCCCACCGACGAGGCGTTCGGCCGGTATGCGGCGCCCCGCGCGATGACGGAGGACGACATCGACAAGGTCGTCCGCGACTTCGGAGCGGCCGCAGCACTCGCCGTCGATGCCGGATTCGACGCCCTCGAGATCCACGCCGCCCACGGCTACCTGCTGCACCAGTTCCTCTCGCCCCTGGTGAACACCCGGACGGACGGCTGGGGCGGCTCGGAGGAGGCCCGCTTCCGGCTGACCCTCGACGTGATCCGTGAGGTCCGCCGTACCGTCCCGGAAGACCATGCCGCTCCTGCTGCGCATCTCGGCGTCCGACTGGACCGAGGGCGGGCTCGACGGCGCCGCCTCCGCCCGGCTGGCGAAGCGGGCTGCCGAAGAGGGCGTGGACTTCGTCGACGTCTCGTCCGGCGGTGCGGTACCGTCGGCGTCCATCCCGGTCGGGCCGGGCTACCAGGTCGCGCTCGCCGAGGAGGTGCGTACCTCCGGCGTGCCCACCGGCGCGGTCGGGATGATCAGTGAGCCGGCCCAGGCGGACGAGATCATCCGGAACGAGCGGGCCGACGTCGTCCTGATCGCACGGGCGGCCCTGCGGGATCCGCACTGGTGGATGAGGGCGGCGCACGAGCTCGGCCACGACCTGGTGCCGGCGCCCCAGTACGAACGCGCAGGATCGTTCTGACGGGCGTTCCTTCTCCTCCTTTGGGATGACGAGAGGCGCGAGGGCGCGTTGCTAGCGTGGAAGCATGAGTTCCCTCGTGCCACCCCCGTCCGACGAGAACAATCCCGAGGCGAAGGCAGGCACGGCCGCGTTGAGCATCCGCGGCCTGGCCAAGCGCTTCGGCGAGAAGATCGCCGTCAACGGGGTCGATCTCGAGGTGCCGCCGGGCTCGTTCTACGGGCTCGTCGGACCGAACGGTGCCGGTAAGACCACTACCCTGTCGATGGCGACGGGTCTGCTGCGTCCCGACTTCGGCCAGGCCCTCGTCCACGGCGTGGACGTCTGGGCCCAGCCCCTCGAGGCCAAGAAACTGATGGGCATCCTGCCCGACGGCGTGCGGCTCTTCGACCGGTTGACCGGCGAGCAGCTCGTCACCTATGCCGGGTTGCTGCGCGGCATGGACCGCGAGACCGTCGCGGAGCGGACGGGCGACCTCCTGCGTGCCCTCGACCTCACCGGTGACGCCGGCACGCTCGTGGTGGACTACTCGGCGGGCATGACGAAGAAGATCGCGCTGGCATCGGCGCTCATCCACGCCCCGAAACTGCTGGTGCTCGATGAGCCCTTCGAGTCCGTCGATCCCGTCTCGGCGGCGAACATCCGCGACATCCTCGCGGGATACGTCCAGTCCGGCGGTTCGGTCATCGTCTCGAGCCACGTCATGGACCTCGTGCAGCGCATGTGCGACCACGTCGCCGTCATCGCCGCGGGCACCGTCCTCGCAGCAGGCACCGTGGACGAGGTCAGGGGAGAGGCGACGCTCGAGGAGCGCTTCGTCGAGCTGGTCGGGGGACGCAACACGTCGGAAGGGCTGTCGTGGTTGCGGACCTCCTGAAGCTGAAGCTCCTCCTCCTGCGCAATTCGTTCAAGCGGAGCACCGCGCAACTGATCGGCGTGATCCTGGGCGGCCTGTACGGCCTGGGGCTGCTGTCCGTCATCGTGGTGGGGCTCGTGCTCCTGGGCTCCGCAGACATCTCCCTCATCCGCACGATCCTCGTGATCGGCGGATCGGCGGCGGTGCTCGGCTGGATCATCATCCCGATCGCAGCCACCGGCATCGACATGACGCTCGATCCGGCGAGGTTCGTGACGTTCGCGATCCCGATGCGGCAACTGCTGGCCGGGCTCGTCCTCGGCGGGTTGCTGGGCATCCCCGGAGTGGTGACGCTCATCGCCGCACTGGCGCAGGTGGTCACCTGGATCCGTTACCCCGCCGCGGCCCTCACCGCGCTGGTCTGTGGCCTCCTGGCGGTCCTGCTGTGCGTCGTCGCATCGCGCCTCGTGACGACGGCCGTGTCCTCCATGACGGGGTCGCGCCGCTTCAAGGACGTGAACGGCATCGTGGCGTTCATCCCGCTGATCTTCCTCGGGCCGATCATCGGGGGAGTCACGGCGGGGTTCCAGAATTCGCCGGGCTTCGCCGCGTCGCTCGCCGACGTCCTCGCCTGGACTCCACTGGGCGCCCTGTGGGCTGCCCCGGCCGACGTCGCCGCGGGGAACCCCGGGCTCGCCGTCGTGCGCTTCCTCATCGGGGCGGTGACCCTGGTGCTGTTCCTGATGCTGTGGAGCCGCAGCCTCGGTCACGCCCTCGTCACTCCTCCCTACAACGCGGTCACCAAGCGCGCGGGTGGCAACCTCGGCTGGCTCGGTCGGTTCCCGTCGACGCCTGCCGGCGCCATCGCGGCCAGGGCCCTGACCTACTGGCTCCGGGACCCGCGGTATTTCGCCTCGCTCATCGTCATCCCGTTCATCGCCGTGCTGCTCTACTTCTCCGGAGGAGCGTCAGGCGGCGGTTTCGCCTTCCTCGGGCCCATCACCGCGTTCCTGCTGGCCTGGTCCATCTCGGCCGACATCTCGTACGACAACACAGCCTTCAGCCTGCACCTCTCCACCGGGGTGAGCGGGCGCGACGACCGGCTGGGTCGGGCAGCGGCCCTGCTGGTCTTCGCACTGCCCATCACGCTGGTGTTCACGGTGGTGCCGCCGCTCATCACAGGGCGTGCCGAAGACCTGCCGGTACTGCTCGGCCTGTCGATCGGGCTGCTGCTCACGGGGACGGGACTGGCCAGTGTCGTATCGGCCCGGTACACCTACAACGTCCCCTTGCCCGGCGAGAGCGCCTTCAAGACGCCGCCGGGGACGAACTTCACCATGTTCGCGGTGCAGTTCATCGGCTGGTTCGTGATGCTGCTGCTCGCGTTGCCCGAGATCGTCCTGGCCATCGTGTACTTCGTCAACGCAGACGCGCTGTTCGGCTGGCTGACCCTGGTCACCGGATCGGTGCTCGGTGTGATCCTGCTCGTCGTCGGAGTCCGCTCCGGAGGCCGCTGGTACGACCGCCGGGCCCCGGAGTTGCTGCTGGCGGTGTCCGCCAATCGTTGACGTGCTGATCGTCCCCGGCAGGCCCCGAGCACTCTAAGCGGAGTCCGTGCAGCTGGCAAGGGCTGCCCCGGAGTCGGCATCCTCGCGAAACCTGTCTGTGCATAACCTGTAGCTGCCTGATGGCCCGGGGCTATGCTAGGGCGATTCCGGGTAGGTGACCGACTTCGAGGGGGCGTGCCGTGTTCTCTGTGAGTGCAAGGAGCCGAGAGCGGGGAACGCCGGCAGTGGCGGGAGCGGTCGTCGCGGTGATGCTGCTGACGGGATGCCAGGGCGACGGCGATCCATCAGCACGTCAGACGACTTCGCCGGCGTCACCGTCAGCGGCACCCACCACCGGTGCGCCCACCGCCACCGCTTCGGCGACCCCTGAACCGTCGCCCGCGTCGTCAGCGGGTCCCGCTGCCAACATCCCGGTCCCCGTCAAGCCTGCTCTTGCGGACGAGAACTCGAAGGAGGGCCTGGAGGCCTTCACCAAGTACTGGTTCGAAGTGCTCAGCTATTCGTATGTGACCAATGACTGGACCCTGTTCGATAAGGAGACTGATCCGGGGTGTCGCACCTGTGCGAGTATCCGATCTTCGGTGGTAGAGCTTTATGGCCAAGGCCGCTGGGTTCGAGGAGCGGAGGTAGAAGTTATTTCCTTCGATACTGCCTTTGAATTAACCACTAGTGGGTCTATAACCGCTTACGTAAAAAATCAACAATCAAAAATAGAGTATTTCGAGGCGGACGGCTCTGTGATTAGGACTGTCCCACAACAGGATCCACCCGCATTTGACGTCGTCAACGCTTTATACGATGAGGGCAGTTGGCTCCTTCTCGATTATGGTGCGCCCGAGGGGACGTCGTAATGCGGCGGGCTAGAGTGCTTATTGCGGCATTTTGTATACTGCCAGCGGGACTCTGGAGTGGACAAGTACCTCTCGCCGCAGCTGAGTCCGACCCTTTGCCGGTCATCGAGACTTCCGGCAACAATTTCTTAGGTACAAATCACTCAAAAGAAGTTCGGCTAGGGTCGCCCCAGTCAGTGGTGCCAGATCCGCCAGGGCAAGCGGCCGAGCCGGTCGCTCTTTCTGAAGCTACGGGCATCGAGTACATCTACCAACGCGCTTGTACGGCAGGCGTTGGCGACGCGCTCGATCCCGCCACGTGTCCCACCATGAACGCCCAGTGCGACGCCCGCGATGACGGCGTCCTCGTCAATTGGATCGAGGTGGACAACAACGTGCAGCCCGCGACCGAGACCCCTACTGGTCGCTCGTCGTGCATGTATCCGGGCGAGGTGCCCGAAGCGCCGCTCGAGGGAGCCCCTGCCGCCGAGGAAGCACCGATCGTGATCACCCTCGAAGAATTCCAGAAGCGGCCGGTCCTGGCTGCGACGATCATCTCCCAACCCCTGAACTTCGGGCTGCGGAACGCCCACTCCAACATCTACGCCGAAGCGCAGGAGCAGGAGTTCACCTTCGATTTCCAGGACGCGACGATCGTGCTCAAGGCCCGGCCGGTCACCTATCGATGGGATTACGGAGACGGGACGACAGCGACGACCACGACTCCCGGTGGACCGGTGGAGGGCGACGCGTTCGATACCAGGACACCGACCAGCCACCAGTACGCGCAGACGGGCGATTTCGACCTCACACTGACCACCTATTTCGCCGGTGATTACTCGGTGGACGGGGGTCCGTTCCAACCTGTGGCAGGTGAGGCCGCCGTCGTGTCCGAGCCACACCTGATGAGCATCTGGCGCACCAAGGGCCACAGCGTCAGCGAGAACTGCATCGAGAACCCGGCAGGTATCGGCTGCGCAGCGCCCACCCGCTGATCCTCCAAAGGCGGTGCCCTGCAACTGCACATCCGACCAGCAGGCACACCTAGCCACGACACCTGCGCTAGAAGGGCGGTGGTTCGGGATCGCTGATGTAGGTGCGTCCGGTGGGTGAGGTTGCGGTGAGGGTGCCGGCGTCGGACTGTCGGTAATGCCAGATGCCCTCGCTCTTGAGCATGTGATGCTTGCGGCAGAGGTGGGCGAGGTTCTCATGCGTCGTCGTGCCCTGCTGGGACCAGGGTTGCGTGTGGTCGAGCTCGCATCGGGACGCCGCGACGTTGCAGCCCGGGTGCCGGCAGGTCCGATCGCGGACGCGCAACCATTTCTTCAGATCCGCGGGCACGGCGTAGGTGGTCCGACCGACGCTCAGGACCGCACCCGTCTCGGGGTGCGTGAGCAATCTGGTGAAGGAGGGGGCATGCGCTGCGAGGCGCCGGGCGATGTCCGCGGGGACGGGTCCGTACCCCTCGAGGTCCGCAGGGGCGTCGTCGACCCCGAGCAGTGTCAGGACCGGGACGGTGACGTTGATGGAAGCGCGGACCCGGTACCCGTCCCGGATGGATCCGGCACCCGGTGCCACCGTCATGATCGACGCCGGAGCGAGCATCCGCGCCGGGTTCGCAACCTGTCCCCGAACCTGCACCTGCTGGGATCGTTCCTTCTGCGGCCTCCGTGGTGGCTGCTGCCGAGGTCGTGGCGGGACAGGTGCAGTCGGCGAGGAGGAGGTCGGTGAGGATGTCGGTGCGCAGCTGGGGCAGGGTTCGGTGTTCACCGGGTGACTGCAGCGCGCGAGCGGTAGTGGTGAGGCGGGTGTCGATGGCTGCGGCGTCGGTGGCGGGGAGCTGGATGTGGAGCCACGCCATGGCGTCGTCGGCGGGTTCGAGGTCCACGCGCCGGTGATCGATCGCGTTGCGCGCCCGGGTCTCGAGGGTGGTGGGGTGGACCTGAGTGCGCAGGCGGCGGGCCCGGTAGGACAGGCGGGGCACCGTGGTGGCGGATGCGACGGGCAGCAGGGTGTCCTCGATCCGGGCGGCAGTGCCGGCGGGTAGGCCGGCGTACTCGTGGAGGAGCGTGGTGGCGTGCGCCCAGGTGATCGTGCCGGTGCGCAATGCCATCAGTGTCTTCGGGTGATGCTGGGCGAGGAGTGCCGCGTGCTGGACGAGGCGGTGGGCGGATCGCTCGCTGACGCGCAGCAGACATGCGATCTCGGTCGCGGTTGCCGTGTCGGCGAGGTTCGTCCGCCGCCGTCGGGAATTCGCCCGCCCATTCTCCGGAGGGATTCTCGAGCTGGGGAAATCCTGCAGGAAACGGTTTTCGAGGAGTTCCCGCAGTTCGTTGGCGGCGTCGACCATCTCCGCGTCGATCCGGGCTTTCTCGGCACTCAGTGAGGGTGATGCGGTCGTTGATCCGCTCCATGTCCCTCAATTGCTCCGCCGAGTTTCCCATACCACTATTGTCACCTCCACCACTGACAGTCCAGGCGGGGAAAACCCGGTCGACGGGCCGTTGCACGAAGAATCGGACGTGACCGCTGAATTGTTCCTGAACTGGTCGACGGTACGTCGTTCCTCGCGCCCCTGCCGGTCACCCGGTCGAGCGATAGACTGGGCGCATGACGATGCCTGCAGATCCCTTCGCAAACGATCCCCTCGACGCCGGCACGGGTGGCTCCACGGCGACCATCGAACGTGAGGAAGTACGCCAGGAAGTCGAGCCCGGTGACGCAGAGCGGTTCGCGCACTACGTCCGCAAGGAGAAGATCATGGAGTCGGCCTTCACCGGCGAGCCCGTGATCGCACTCTGCGGCAAGGTGTGGACCCCGGGCCGAGACCCTGAGAAGTTCCCCGTGTGCCCCGAGTGCAAGGAGATCTACAACGGCCTCCGCCCGGGGAACGACAAGCCCGAGGGCTGAACAGGTCCCACCCCAGCGCTTCCGGGAGGAAGCGCTGCCCATCGGGTGCACCCGCAGCGATGAGCGTCCACGGTCCTCACGACCGGCCTGAGGACTGCGGGCGACAGGACCGGAGCGACACCGGCCTGCCCGAAGACGCACACGGGACCACAAACGGACAGGTACACGAGCCCAGCCCGAGCTGAGCCCGAACGAACCCGCTCCAGAGCCCGAGCCGCGCCCGAACCCGAACCTGAGCGCGAAACGAACCCGAGCGCGAACAAGCACCCGAGCCCGAACCCGAACAAGCAGGACAAGGTGGCATGAAGAAGACCGCGAGCGAGGCCGCCGGAGCGATGTCACCCGAGCTCCGCCCCCTCACCATCGGGATCCTCGCAATCATCACGTGCGCTGCCTTCGAAGCGATGGCGGTCATCACCGCCATGCCCGTGGTCGCCGACGAACTGTCGGGCGAATCGAGCTACGGGCTGGCCTTCTCCATGTACCTGACGGCGTCGTTGCTGGGCACCGTGGTCGCCGGGTCCTGGTGCGACCGCAAGGGGCCGCGGCCGGCCCTCGCCGTGGGGATGTCCCTCATGATCCTCGGGCTGCTCGCGGCGGGAGCGGCCCCGGACTTCTGGCTCGTGACCGTGGGGCGGGCCGTGTCCGGCCTCGGCGGCGGGTTCATGATCGTGGCGGTCTATGTCGTGATCGGCAGGTCCTTCCCGCAGCGGGTCCAACCGGTCGTGTTCGGCTGGCTGGCAGCCGCGTGGGTGCTGCCGGCACTCATCGGGCCGGTGGTCGCCGGTTTCGTGACGCAGCAGTTCGGGTGGCGGTGGGTGTTCCTCGGCGTCGCCCCGGTGGTGATCGCCGCCGTCGTGATCGTGTGGCCGAAGACGAGGGACCTCGGAGCCATCGCGGCGGCCGACACCGGTCCGGCGAAGGCGCGGGTGATCCGTGGTCTCGCGCTGGCCGGCGGAGTGTTCTCCGCGCAGTGGGCCGTCGTCCGGCTCGCCGACACCGACGATCCCGGAGCCGGGACCGTGGCGGGACTCGTGGCCCTTGCAGCCGCGGGGGTGGTCGTCGCGCTCGTGGTCCTGCCCGCGCTCCTGCCCCGGGGCACCCTAATCCTGGCCCGCGGGCTGCCCAGCATCATCGCGACGCGCGGCATCGTCAACGTGGCGTTCTTCGGGACCGAGGCCTTCATCCCCCTGATGCTCGTGAGTTCCCGCGGTATCGACCCGGGTACCGCCGGCCTGACCCTGAGCGCAGGTGCCCTCGGCTGGAGCGCCGGGTCCTTCGTGCAGGCGCGGGTCACGTTCGGCCGTCAGTGGCTGCTCGTCGCCGGTTCCTCCGTGCTGTCCCTCTCGCTCGGCGGATTCGCCCTCGCCACGGCCACGGAGGCCCCGCTCTGGGTCCTCGTCGTCGTCTGGGGGTTCTCGGGCTTCGCCATGGGGATGACGCTCTCGAGCACCTCGGTCCTGGTGCTGAAACTCTCGGCCGCCACCGAGCAGGGACGCAACTCCGCGGCCCTGCAGATCTCCGACCAGCTCGGCGGCGTGGCAGGCACGGCCGGCGCCGGCGCACTCTTCGCCCTCCTGCACGATCCGGCGGATCCAGGACACGTGCCCACCTTCGTTGCCATTTGGCTCGCTCTGTGGGTGTTCACGGCAGCAGGTATAGTTTCGGGTCTGAGAGGGGCCCGGTCATCGGATGACGGCCCCGGTCTCACCCCCAGCAAGTCGATGGAAGGTACTGTCCCGGCGTGAGTAGTGACACCCTGTTCGGTACCGGCGCAGCCCTGCCTCCCGCATATCCGGAGCGCGCCGCCTGGGGGACCGCCCCCAAGCTGCGCCAGTGGCAGAGCGAAGCGCTGGAGAAGTATTTCCGGGAATCCCCGAGCGATTTCCTCGCTGTGGCGACCCCGGGCGCCGGCAAGACGACCTTCGCCCTCCGTGTGGCCACCGAGCTCGTCGATCGGGGCATCGTCAACCGCATCACGGTCGTCGCTCCGACCGACCACCTCAAGCGTCAGTGGGCCGACGCCGCAGCGCGGGTCGGTCTCGCGATCGACCCCAACTTCAAGAACGCCGACGGCCGCCACGGCGGTGCGTTCATCGGCGTCGCCGTGACCTACGCGCAGGTCGCCAGCAAGCCGATGCTGCACCGCGCCAAGACGGAAGCGGCCCGCACCCTCGTGATCCTCGACGAGATCCACCACGGCGGTGACGCGCTGTCCTGGGGCGACGGCATCCGGGAGGCCTTCGAGCCCGCCGCCAGGCGCCTCGCGCTCACCGGGACCCCGTTCCGGTCCGACACCGCCGCGATCCCCTTCGTCGAGTACGCCGAGGACCGCGACGGGATCCGCCGGTCGCGCGCCGACTACACCTACGGCTACGGCCAGGCGCTCCGGGACCACGTGGTGCGGCCCGTCATGTTCATGGCGTACTCGGGCCAGATGCGCTGGCGGACGAGTAGCGGCGAGGAGATGGCGGCGTCGCTCGGCGAGGCCGCGGTCACGAAGGACATCACGGCCCAGGCCTGGCGCACGGCGCTGAACCCGGCGGGTGAGTGGATCCCCGCCGTCCTCGCGGCCGCGGACAAGCGGCTCACCGAGGTGCGGCGCACCGTGCACGACGCCGGGGGCCTCGTCATCGCGACGGACCACGACGATGCGCGGGCCTATGCCGGCCGGCTGAAGAAGATCACGGGCGAGTCCCCGGCGGTCATCCTGTCCGACGACGCCAAGGCCTCCGCCAAGATCGAGGAGTTCTCCGAGGGCGACAAACGCTGGATGGTCGCGGTCCGCATGGTGTCCGAGGGCGTCGACGTCCCGCGACTGGCGGTCGGCGTCTACGCCACCTCGACGGCGACGCCGTTGTTCTTCGCCCAGGCGGTCGGCCGGTACGTCCGTGCACGGCGCCGTGGCGAGACGGCGTCGATCTTCCTGCCCTCGGTGCCGAACCTCATGGCACTGGCGAACCAGCTCGAACTCGAACGCGACCATGCCCTCGACCGCCCCGAGAAGGACGATGAAGGGTTCGGCCTCGAGGACGGGCTGATGGAGGCCGCGAACCGCGAGGACAAGGCGTCGGACGCCCTGACCAAGCAGAAGTTCGAGGCCCTCGAGTCGCAGGCGTCCTTCGACCGCGTCCTGTTCGACGGCGGCGAGTTCGGTACGGGCGGCGAGATGGGCAGCGAGGAGGAACTCGATTTCCTCGGGATCCCCGGACTGCTCGACGCCGACCAGGTGGGCCAGCTGCTGCGGCAGCGCCAGCAGGAGCAGCAGTCCCGCCGGAAGGGCAGGCCGACGGCGGCTCCTGCAGCCGAGCCGCTCGTCGTCGACCACCGGCAGCTCACGGAACTGCGGGGGCAGCTCGCCAAGAACGTCTCCGCCTGGGCGGCCCGGACCGGCATGCCGCACGGCCAGGTCCACACCGAGCTGCGCCGTCAGTGCGGCGGACCCGCCGTGGCGCAGGCCAACGAGGACCAGCTCCAGCGTCGACTGCAGAAGCTGCAGGACTGGTTCATCGGCAAGAAGTAGGACCGACGACGACGAAGGCCGGGCCGGCAGCACCGGACCGGCCTGTCGCGGTGGGGCCTAGCGTGTCAGTTCGACGCCGGCGGCTTCCATCTCGTCCAGCGCGTCCTCGGAGCGGTCCGCGTGCACGCCCCGCGTGAGGTCGGCCAGCACCGTCACCGAGTAGCCCGCCTGCAGCGCGTCGAGGGCCGTCGCCCGGACGCAGTAGTCGGTCGCGAGGCCCGCGATGACGACGTCGTCGACCTCGTGGTCCTGCAGCCAGTCGTCGAGCGTCAGCGGCTCGTCGTCGCTGTCCTCCGCCGCGCCGCCAAGCTTCTGCTCACCTGTCGGCACCTCGTCGTCGGGCGCCTTGACGCCTTCGAAGCCCGAGTAGGCCGCCTCGAACTGTCCCTTGCGGAACACCGCGTCGATGCTCTCGGTGTCGAGGTCGCGGTGGAAGTCCGAGCCCTTCGTGTCCGCCACGCAGTGGACGGGCCAGGAGTCGATGAAGTCCGGTGTCTCCGAGAAATGGCTCCCCGGATCGATGTGCCAGTCCTGCGTGGCGACGATGTAGTCGTAGGAGCCGGCCTGCTCGTCGATGTGGTCGCTGATGTCGGCCGCCACCTGGGCGCCACCGGCGACGGCGAGCGAACCGCCCTCGCAGAAGTCGTTCTGCACGTCCACGATGATCAGTGCGCGTGTCATGGTGCTGCCTCCTCGTACTCGGTGGGGATGACCGGTTCGCCGCGCTGCAGGCGCCGGACGGCTCCGGGAAGTTCGGCGAGCGACTGCTGGTGGCGCTCGGCGGCGCGGACCACGGCCTCGGGTCCGGTCCAGCCGGGCACCAGGACGCCGTCCGTCACGAACTGCTGCGTGAGCGGACGGTCGTTGCCGTCGTCGGCCGGGCTGATGCCGATGCCGACCACCTCGGCCTGCGCCGTACCGTGCGCGTCGCGGCGCCGCAGCGCACGCTTGAGTCCGCCCACGGAGGCCTTGTTCTTCGCAGCCTTGGCCACGGGCACGAAGGTGCCGTGGTCGTCCTGCCGGCTCACGAGCTTGTAGACCATGCCGGCGGTCGGCGCACCCCGAACCGGTGACGAGGGACGTGCCGACCCCGTAGGAGTCGACCGGCGCCGAGGCGAGCAGACCGATCGCGAACTCGTCGAGGTCGGACGTCACCACGATCTTGGTCGTATGGTTGCCGAGGTCGTCGAGCAGTTCCCGGACCCAGCGGGCCTGGGCGACGAGGTCGCCGGAATCGAGGCGGACGGCGCCGAGCTCGGGACCTGCCACCTCGACGGCGGTCCGCACGCCCTGTTCGACGTCGTAGGTGTCCACGAGGAGCGAGGTACCGCGACCGAGCGAGGCGACCTGCGCCTCGAACGCGTCACGCTCGGAGTCGTGCAGCAGGGTGAAGGAGTGCGCCGCCGTGCCGACGGTGGGGAGGCCGTAGCGGCGCCCCGCCTCGAGGTTGGACGTGCTGGCGAAACCGCCGATGATCGCGGAACGCGCGCAGGCCACGGCTGCCTCCTCGTGCGTGCGGCGCGAGCCCATCTCGATGCAGGGCCGGCCTCCGGCCGCACCGGTCATGCGGGACGCCGCCGACGCGATGGCGCTGTCGTGGTTGAGGATCGAGAGGATGAGCGTCTCGAGGATGCACGCCTCGGCGAACGTCGACTCCACGGTCAGGATGGGGGGAGTTCGGGAAGTACGCCTCGCCCTCCGCGTAGCCCGAGATCGAGCCCGAGAACCGGAAACCGGCCAGCCACGCGAGCGTGGTGTCGTCGACGATCCGGTGATCGCTCAGGAAGGCGAGCTGCGCGTCGTCGAACCGGAACGTGGCCAGTTCCTCGAGCAGGCGTCCGGTCCCGGCGACGACGCCGTACCGCCGGCCCGCTGGGAGGCGGCGCGCGAAGGCCTCGAACACCGAGCGGCGGTGCGCCGCCCCGGAGTGCAGCGAGGCCTGCAGCATGGTGAGTTCGTACTGGTCGGTGAAGAGCGCACTGTTCGCCGCGTTCACCGCCGCAGGCGTCGGACCGGTGTCGGCCGGAGGATCTGTGGTCAGGGCTTTGGTCACCCACAGAACGATAGCCGGGCGTCCGCCGTGAGAGTACCCGGCCACCGGGCCCGGGTCACCGCACCTAGAATGAGGAGTATGACCGTAGGCTTTGCAACCGGCACCGACACCCAGGAAGAGGTGCGGACGGCCGAGAAGACCGATCTGGACCAGCCCTGGGTGGTGGTGGTCTGGAACGACCCCGTGAACCTCATGAGCTATGTGAGCTTCGTCTTCCAGACCTACTTCGGGTACAGCGAGGCCAAGGCGCGCACGCTCATGCTGGAGGTCCACGAGCAGGGCCGTTCCGCCGTCGTCTCCGGCAGCCGCGAGAAGGTGGAGCAGGACACCGTCGCGCTCCACTCGTACGGGCTGTGGGCGACCTTCGAAAAAGCCGGAAGCGAGTAGGCCCCTTGGCGAAACCGTTCAAATCGACGCGCCGCGGCATCACCGGGGCGCTGGAACCGGGTGAGGCGCGCCTCCTGGGCGCCCTGCTCGACGACGTCATCTCGATGCTGGAACCCGAGACGGGCCCCAGCGAGGACCCCCTGGCCGCCCTCGTGGGCATGTCCGGGGCGGACGCCGAGGCCACCGCACCGGACGATCCGGCCGTCCGGCGCCTGCTGCCCGACGCCGTGCGCGGCGACGACGACGAAGCGCTCGCCTTCCGGCGGCTGACCGAGCGGTCCCTGCGCGAGCAGAAGATCGGCGCGCTGCGCGGCACGGCGCTCCTGATCGAGTCGAGCCCCATGACGCTCAACGACGAGCAGGCCCGCCTCTTCGCGCAGGCGCTCAACGACGTCCGCCTGGTCCTCGCCGACCGGCTCGCGATCGAGACCGAGGAGGACGCCGAGCGGCTCCACGACATCGCCGACTCGAAGGACGTCGACGACGTCGAGTCCTACCTCGCGCTGGTGTACAACTTCATCACCTGGCTGCAGGAGTCGCTGGTGCAGGCGATGCTCAAGGCCGCCCGGCTCCAGCGCTGACCCGCCCCGGCCCTGTAGGACGCCGGGGGAGGCCTGTGACATACCCCACGGGCCGGCGGATAGTTTTCGTGGGCAGCACGTCATATTCTCGGAGGATCATGAGCCCAGAGCGAGCGAACACGGACCGCAGCGAAGCGCCGATCGGCATCTTCGACTCCGGCGTCGGCGGACTGACGGTCGCACGAGCCGTCATCGACCAGCTGCCCCACGAATCGATCATGTACGTCGGCGACACCGCGAACGGCCCCTACGGACCGCTGCCGATCGCCCGGGTACGCGCCCACGCCCTCGGGGTCATGGACGAACTGGTGGACTCGGGCGTCAAGCTCCTCGTCATCGCCTGCAACTCGGCCTCGGCGGCCGTGCTCCGTGATGCCCGCGAGCGCTACACGGCCCGCTACGGCATCCCGGTGATCGAGGTCATCCAGCCCGCCGTCCGCAGGGCCGTCGCCGCCACCCGCTCGGGCCGCATCGGCGTCATCGGCACGACGGCGACCGTCGGATCGCGCGCCTACGACGACACGTTCGCGGCCGCCCCGCATCTCGAGGTCACCTCCGTGGCGTGTCCGGCGTTCGTCGAGTTCGTCGAGGCCGGCATCACCGGCGGCCCGGCCCTCCTGCGGACGGCCGAGGGGTACCTCGAGCCGCTCAAGGACGCGGGCGTCGACACGGTCGTGCTGGGCTGCACCCACTATCCGCTGCTCACCGGCGTCATCTCCTATGTCATGGGCGACGCCGTCACGCTCGTCTCCAGCGCGGAGGAGACGGCCAAGGACGTCTACCGTGCGCTGGTCTCGCACGGACTCGAGCGGGACAGCGTGGCGCCGGCCGAGCACCGCTTCATCGCGACGGGCGACGCCGGGAGCTTCGAGGTGCTGGCGCGCCGGTTCCTCGGCCCCGAGGTGCTGAGCGTGCAGCATGTGGACCACGTCGCCGCGCAGTACCCGACCGGCAGCCTTGCCCGGATCACGCCCGAGATGATCGCCGCCGCCGGCTTCCCCCGGGCATGAAACTCACCATCGTGGGGTGCAGCGGGTCCTTCCCCGGCCCGCAGTCACCGGCCTCCTGCTACCTCCTCAGCGCCGAGTGGAAGGGCCGCACCTGGCGGATCCTGCTCGACCTCGGCAACGGATCGCTCGGTGCGCTGCAGCGGTACATGGACCTGCGCGAGATCGACGCGGTGTTCCTCTCGCACCTCCACCCGGACCACTGCATGGACCTGTGCGGACTGCACGTCGCCGTCCACTGGGATCCGGCGGGCTGGGGCATGCCCCGCATCCCCGTCTGGGGGCCCGCGGCGACGGCCGACCGGATGGCGAGCGCCTACGGGCTCGAGCTCGATCCGGGCATGCACGAGGACTTCGACTTCCAGCCCTGGCGGAATCGGGACCCGGTGACCGTCGGTCCCTTCTCCATCACGCCGTACCAGGTCCTGCATCCGATCGAGGAGGCGTACGCGCTGCGGGTGGAGGTGGCGGAGACGGACGAGCGCGGCGTCCTCCGCCCCCATGTCCTCACCTACTCGGGGGACACCGACGCGTGCGACGGACTGGTCGACGCCGCCCGGGACGCGGACGTCTTCCTCTGCGAGGCCGCCTTCCACGAGGGGCGCGACGACGCCATCACCGGTGTGCACCTGACCGGCAAGCGGGCGGGGGACGTGGCGACCCGCGCGGCCGCCCGGCGGCTCCTGCTCACCCACCTGCCGGTGTGGAACGATGCGAACCTGGCCGTCAGCGAGGCCCGCCAGAGCTACGACGGCCACCTCGCCGTCGCGGTCGCCGGGGTGTCCTACACCGTCTGAGCGGAACGGCAGGCCGCCGCCGGTCGGCCGTCCACTGCAGCACTGCCAGCGATCTCCCATGTGCTCCCGTCTAGACTGGAAGTCATGACCCCCGCGAATTCCCCCTTCCTGCCTCCTTCCGCCGGCACCGCTGCCCCCGTGCTGCGGGCGGACGGACGGACGCCCGACCAGTTGCGCAACATCAGCATCACCCGCGGCTGGTCGAAGCAGGCCGAGGGATCCGCGCTGATCGAGTTCGGCAACACACGCGTGCTCTGCACGGCCTCCCTGACCAGCGGCGTGCCCCGGTGGCTCAAGGGCGAGGGCAGGGGCTGGGTGACGGCGGAGTACGCCATGCTGCCGCGCGCCACCAACACCCGCTCCGACCGCGAGTCCGTCAAGGGCAGGATCGGCGGCCGCACGCACGAGATCTCCCGCCTGATCGGACGGTCCCTGCGCTCGATCATCGACACGAAGGCGCTGGGCGAGAACACGATCGTCCTCGACTGCGACGTCCTGCAGGCCGACGGCGGTACGCGCACGGCTGCGATCACGGGCGCCTACGTCGCGCTCGCCGACGCGATCCGCTACGCCAAGGACAAGAAGCTCATCCCGGCGTCGGCCTCCCCGCTGACGGACACGGTCGCCGCGATCAGCGTCGGCATCATCGACGGCGTCCCCATGCTCGACCTCCCCTATGTCGAGGACGTGCGCGCGGAGACCGACATGAACGTCGTCGTCACCGGATCGGGCACGTTCGTCGAGGTGCAGGGCACCGCGGAGGGCGCCCCCTTCGACCGCGCCGAACTCGACGCGCTGCTCGACCTCGCGCTCCTCGGCACCGCGCAGCTCGCCCAGATCCAGCTCGACACCCTCCGGGACTCCTCCGGTGGCTGACGCGCCCCGGCTCGTCCTCGCTACCCGCAACGCCGGCAAACTGCGGGAACTCCGCGAGCTGCTGCGCGGCCAGGTGCCCGGGCTCGACGTCGACACCCAGGTCGTCGACGCCGTCACGGCGGGCGCGCCCGACGTCGTCGAGAGCGGCGTGACCTTCGAGGAGAACGCCCTGCTCAAGGCGGAACAGACCGCGCAGGCCACCGGGCTCATCGCCGTCGCCGACGACTCGGGCCTCGCCGTCGACGTCCTGGGCGGAGCGCCCGGTATCTTCTCGGCCCGCTGGGCCGGGCGGCACGGCGACGACGCCGCGAACCTCGAACTCCTCCTGGCGCAGCTCTCCGACATCCCGGCCGACCGCCGGGGAGCGGCGTTCGTCTGCGCGGCGGCCCTCGCACGACCGGGTGGTTCCGGCGGAAGCCGAACCGAGCGCGGAGAACTGCGCGGCACCCTCCTGACAGCCCCCCGCGGAGCAGGCGGATTCGGTTACGATCCGATCCTCGTGCCCCACGGGCTCCAGCGCACCTGCGCCGAACTCGCGCCGGAGGAGAAGAACGCCATCAGCCACCGCGGCATCGCCTTCCGGGCGCTGCTGCCGCACCTCGTCGACGCCCTGTCCTGAAAGCGCCGGGCCCGACGGCAGCGCAGCACGAACTCCGGAAGACCAGCCAGCACCGCACGCCGTCCGTCCAGCAGGACGGACAACGAGAGGGACGAATACCACCGTGAGCATCATCCAGACTGTCCAGGCCGTCCAGGCGACGACGGCGACCCCCACGTCGGACGGATCGGCCCTCGGTGCGGTCACGGACTGGGCCGTGAACCTCATGGAGACCATCGGCGCGCCCGGCGCGGGGCTCGCCATCGCCCTCGAGAACCTCTTCCCTCCGCTGCCGAGCGAGGTGATCCTGCCCCTCGCCGGGTTCACCGCCAGCCGCGGCAACTTCTCGCTGTTCGAGGCGATCCTCTGGACGACCCTGGGCTCGGTGATCGGAGCCTATGCGCTGTACGCCCTCGGCGCGTGGCTCGGCCGCGACCGCATGCGCCGCCTGGTGTCCAAGGTGCCGCTCATCGACATCGAGGACGTCGACAGGGTGGAGGACTGGTTCAACCGGCACGGGTACCGGGCCGTGTTCTTCGGCCGGATGATCCCGCTGTTCCGGAGCCTCGTCTCCATCCCGGCGGGTATCGAACGGATGCCCGTCGGCAAGTTCCTCCTGCTCACCACGGCCGGCAGCCTGATCTGGAACTCCCTCTTCGTGCTGGCCGGGTTCTACCTCGGGGAGAACTGGCACATCGTCGAGCAGTACGCGGACGTCTTCCAGAAGATCGTGATCGTCGCCGTCGTGCTGTTCGCCGTGTACTTCGTCGTCTCCAAGGTGCGCAAGCACCGCGCGGACAAGCGCGTGCAGTGACGCCGACCCCGGGCATGGTGGACGCGACGGAACCGCTCGTGCAGGTCTGGCCGCTGTTCGGGCTGCACATCGCCACGCCGCGCCTGGTCCTCACGCCGGTCCGCGACGCGCACCTGCCGGAGCTGGTCGACGCCGTCCTCGCAGGGATCCACGATCCCGCCGACATGCCCTTCAGCGTGCCCTGGACCGACGCGCCCCGCGACATCCTGGTCTCGGAGACCGCGAAGCACCAGTGGCGCCTGCGGGCAGGCGTCTCGCCGGGGGAGTGGACCGTCAATTTCGCGGTCCTGCACGGGGGCCGCGTGATCGGCGTCCAGGACCTGGCGGCACGCTCGTTCCCGCTGCTGCGCCGCGTCGAGACGGGCTCCTGGCTCACGCAGGCCGCCCACGGCCGGGGATTCGGGACGGAGATGCGCTCCGCCGTGCTCCAGTTCGCCTTCGACCACCTCGGTGCGACGTCGGCCGTGTCGGGAGCTGCCGTCTGGAACGCCGCGTCGCTCGGCGTGTCCCGCCGGCTCGGCTACGTCCCGAACGGGACCTCGCTGGCCGAGGCCAGACGGGGAGAGGTGCAGGTGCTCCAGAACCTGCTGCTCGCGCGGGAGGACTTCGTCCGGCCCGACTGGGTGGCCGAGGTCCGGGGACTGCAGGCCGCGCTGGCCCTCCTCACTCCCGGGCCGCTGCCGGGGACGGCGGGCTGAGCTCCGTCCCCGGCGCGGGCACCGCGGAGGACAGGGCCCGGACGGGTGCAGGGTCTGCGAGCACCCGCGCGAGATCCGACGCCGGCTCGAACAGCCGGGCGTCGAAGCCCAAGGCGCGGGCCGCGGCGACGTTCGCCGGACTGTCATCGACGAAGGTGACGAGGCCCGGCTCCACCGCCAGCTCCGTGAGCACATGGTCGAAGACGGCGGTCGACGGCTTGACGAGGCGCAGCGACGAACTGAAGAAGCGGTGCCGGAACAGCCGGGTCCAAGGGACGTCGCCCAACTGGGCCACCATGGCCGCCGGCATGTTCGACAGCAGGGCGAGGCGCTCGCCCCGGGCGTCCAGGTCCTCGAGGACATCCAGGGTGTCGAGGTTCAGGTGTGACCACTGGTTGCCGTCCAGGACGTCGAGCCATGCGGAGCCCGCACTGCCGACGCGGCTACCCGTGACGAGCGACCAGTAGTCCTCGGAGGTCAGCGCCCCGAGGTCGTAGGCGTGCCGGTGCTCCCAGTAGGGCGACGCCGTCCCGTGCAGGCCCTCCACGCCGGTCGCCTCCGCGAGCAGCTCCCAGTCCTGCGGCGTGGGAGCGGTGGAGAGCACGTTGCCGTAGTCGAAGAGGTACCACCGGCGGGAGCTGTCGATGCGGGCCATGCCTCAGCGTAGGACGCCCGGCCGTCGACCGGACCCCGCCGCCGGTGAACATCGGGTGAACGGGCGGGACCGGGAGCGGCGGTAAACTGGACGCGTGGGAATCGCATTCACGGCCATCGACTTCGAGACTGCGAACGGCTTCCGTGGCTCCCCCTGCGCCGTCGGCCTGACGAAGGTCCGGGACGGCCGGATCATCGAGGAGGCGTCCTGGCTGATGCGCCCGCCGGAAGGCCACGACCACTTCGACTCCCGCAACATCGCCATCCACGGCATCACCTCGGGCATGGTCCGGGACGCCCCCCGCTTCGGCGAGCTGTTCCCCGAGATCGGCGGCTTCATCGGGTCCGACGTGCTGGTGGCGCACAACGCGGCCTTCGACCTCGGCGTCATCCGGTCCGCGCTGGAGGTGTCGGCTCTCGCCGGCCCTGCCTGGGACTACGCGTGCACCGTCCTGCTCTCGCGCAGGAGCTACTCGCTGCCGTCCTACTCGCTGCCGTTCGTCGCGGAAGCCGCCGGGGTCCCGCTGCTCAACCACCACGACGCCGTCGAGGATGCGCGGGCGTGCGCCGGCATCATGTTGGACCTCGCCCGGCGGTACGACGCAGGCACCGTCGAGGACGTCCTCGGGCGTCATGACCTGCCGCTATCGCGGGCCGAGGCCTACGCGCCGGGCATCGACGAGCTGTCGAAGGCCACCCGCACCGCGCTGGGGCGCGGTTCGTCGCCGTCGGGCTGGTCCGGCTGGCCGGAGGAGGGCGAGAACCCGCACGCCAATCCGCAGGCCGATCCGCGCCACCCGCTCTACGGACAGACGGTCGTCTTCACCGGGAACCTCGGTATCCCGCGGCCGCAGGCCAAGGAACGGGCAGCCCGCCTCGGCGCGCAACCGGCGAGCTCCGTCACCCGACGGACCACCGTCCTCGTGGTCGGGGACGGCTTCGTCGCCTCCGACCTGCGCAACGGACGCGTGACAGGGAAGGCCCGGCGCGTGCTGGAACTCCACGAGCGTGGCCAGGCCATCGAGGTGCTCTCGGAAGCCGAGTTCCTGCAGCTGACCGGCGACCGCTGGCCCGCCGGTAGCCCGGCGGCCGGCTAGAGACGCAGCGGGATGCCGGTGAGCCGGGCCGACAGGTCGATCAGCCGCGACGCGGCATTGCGCTCACGGGCATGCGGTTCCGCCCGTACGAGGGCCGGCGGTCCCGTGAGCTGGAACCGGCCCCCGGGACCGCAGTAGGCGCCGTTCTTGATCCCGGGATCGGCCGTCGCGCGGACGAGGGGCCACGCCCCGGCGTCCTTCCCCTGCGCCACGTGCGCGAGAACGGTCCGCCGCCACCGGGGCGCGTCCTTGCGGGCTGCCACGCCCTGCCGGTCCGGCGTGAGCATTCCGAGCGCGAGCCCGGGATGGGCGACGACGCTCGTCGCCGCGCTCCCCGTCGCGTCGAGGCGCCGGGCCAGCTCGAACCCGAAAGCCGTGACCGCGAGCTTCGACGTCGCGTACGCGGCGGAGCCGCGGTACGACGACGGCTCGAGGAACGACGGGGTCAGGCGCGCCCAGCGGTGGCTGATACTGCCGAGATGGACGACCCTGGTCCCGGCGTCGGTCAGCGCGGGGAGGAGGAGGGCGACGAGGGCGTAGTGGCCCAGATGGTTGGTGCCGAACTGGAGTTCGAACCCGTCCGCCGTCGTGCGTTCCTCCCGGGACCCGACCACCCCGGCATTGGCCAGCAGGCCGGTCAGCGGCGGACCGGCCGCGATCGCCGCGGCCGCGGCCCGGACCGATCCCAGATCCGCGAGATCGAGGAGCTGGAAGGTGACGTCGGCGTCGGGGTGGACGCTCCGGATGGCGCTGATCGCGCGTCGCGCCCTGTCCTCACTGCGCGATGCGAGCACCACGCTCGCGCCCGCTCCCGCGAGCTGTTCCGAGGCGAAATAGCCGAGACCGGCGTTGGCGCCCGTGACGAGGTAGCACCGGCCGTCCAGACGGGGGAGGGCCGACGGATTCCAGTGCGGGCCGTCCCGGCCCGTCGTCGGGCCGGTGCCGCCGTCACGGGTCGGGCGCCGCACTCAGGTACCGGTCGTCGCGGACAGGAGCGTCCGTGCCATGGAGCGGACGACGGCGGGAACCCCCGGCGAGGTCAGGTAGCCGGCCGGTAGGGCGCGCGTGCCGTGCAGTGCGCCGACGATCCCGCCCGCCAGGGACGCCGCGACCATTGGGGAGGCATCGGGCCTGCCTGCATGCGCCGCATGCCCGAGAGCCGCGACGAGATGGTCCCGCGGCGACGAGGACTCGTCGGCGCCCTCGACGACCGCCTGCAGCGCCGCCTCGAACGTGCCGGCCGCCGTCGCCCCGTCGGCTGCCGCGCCGTCCGCCCCGGCTCCGGAGGTGTCCGCTCCGCCGGCCAACCCGCGGCCGGCGTCGTGCCCGGCGTCCTCCGCGGCGATCCGTTCACCGGCGCGGGCGGTGGCGACCGCCTCGTCCAGGGTCGTGCCCTCGATCGCGAGCGAGCGGATCACGGCACTGAGGAGGGCTGCTGTGGCCCGGGCGGCCTGCGAACCGTGCGTCAGCGCGGCGGCGTCGACCGTGAGGCGCTCGACCATGCTGGCGGGGATCCGGGGGACGAGCCCGAACGGGGCCGAGCGCATCAGCGCACCCGGTCCCTGCGCCCGGGGGTTCAGGGGACGGGCGGCCGTCCCCATGTCGCCGGTGAGGAGGGCGCGGACGGTCTCGGCGTCGGGGTCGTGGACGGCCGTCAGCTCCTCCTGCCGGTCGAGCCACCTCGGCGGAGGAACGGGTGCGTTCGGCGGCAGGTGCTCGCCCTGCCGCGTGAGCCAGCGGAGGTAGGCGAGCCACACACAGGCGGTCTCGTCGGCGGCGACGCCGTCGTTCGCCCACTCCAGTGCCTCCACGAGGGCGTCCACGGTGTAGAGCGTGAGCTGTGTCGCGTCGGAGACGGCCACCGCTCCCGGCTCGTCGAGGGCGGTCGCGGGATCGTCGCCCGCCGCGGTGAGGATGCCGTAGGCGTCCCCGGCCATCGTCCCGAGCAGGCACCCCAGGACCCGATCCTCGTACGTGCCTGTCGTGGTGTCCCCGGGGCCGGAACCGGCGGTGCTGTCAGTCGTCACCCGTCCAGTCTAGGGAGGAGAAGGACGGATGAAGGCCACCGGTGCTCCCAGCAGCCGTGCAGACTAGGATGGAAGGCTTGTCCGCGGCCCGGACCGACCGGACCGTTCCACCGCAGCACCGATCGAAGGATTGCGCAGCCATGACCCATCACCCGACCGCGGCGGACGCCGCCCCGGACGCCGTTCCCGCCGGCACCCCGCACGACGGCGCCCGGCGCGCATCCGGACTCGCGGCACGCTCGGTCGCCGAGGGGGTCGGTTCGTTCCTCGTCATCCTCGTCGGCCTCGGAGCCACGATGCTGGCCACCGAGACGTCGCTTCAGCCCACCCTCGTCTTCGGGTTCGCCGTCGTCGCCGCGATGATCGCGTTCGGCTCCGTCTCGGGCGGCCACTTCAACCCGGCCATCACCATCGGATCGGCGGTGGCAGGACGGACCGATTGGAAAGCCGTGCTGCCCTATCTGGTGGCCCAGGTGCTGGGCGCCGTCGCCGCATCGGGGCTCATCTGGCTGGTCCTGAGCGCCAACGCGCAGCTCACCGACATCGGAGGGTTCTTCAGCTCGGCCTCCAACGGGTTCGACGAGCACTCGGCGGCCCAGTTCCCGCTGACCAGCGCCTTCCTGCTGGAGGTCGTCGCGGCGGCACTCCTCGTCGCGGTCTTCCTCGGCGCGAGGTCGCAGCGCGGCGGTCGCGACCTCGCGCCGTTCGCCGTCGGCCTCACCTACGCCGGACTGCTCTCCTTCCTCCTGCCCGTCACGAACGGCGGCGTCAATCCCGTCCGCTCCACCGCCTCGGCCGTCTTCGCCGAGCCGTGGGCCCTCCAGCAGCTGTGGCTCTTCTGGGCCGCCCCGGTCGTCGGTGGCATGATCGCGGGACTGGTCTTCCGCAGCCTGGATGCCGGCCCGTCCCGCACGGAGGGGGAGACCGTTGCGGCAGTGCCGCCTGCTCCTGTCGACGGCACCGCGCACCAGCACGATGCGCAGCAGGACGCGGTGCAGTCCGTGGCCCGGCCGGGCACCTCCCAGTACGACGGCCCGGAGGCCGGCGGCCCGGAGCGCCCTGTCGGTGACGCCGAGTCCTTCTTCGATGCGCAGCCCTCCACGGGCCACGACGCCTCCCGGGGTGACGACTCCCCGGGCGGAGCGGTGCGCTGACCCGGATCCCGGGCCCGCCGCGCGCTGAATGTCGGCATGCGGCGGTAGCGTGAAATCCATGCGGATCCTCCATACGTCCGACTGGCATCTGGGCCGGTCCTTCCACGGCACCGGGACCCTCGACGCCCAGCGGATGTTCGTCGACAACCTCGAGAAGACGGTGCGCGAGGAAGCCGTCGACGTGGTCCTGGTGGCGGGCGACGTCTACGACCGCGCGCTGCCCGCCGTCGACGTCGTCGCCCTCTTCGACGAGACGCTGGACCGGCTCACCGTCGCGGGCGCCCAGGTGGTCGTCAGCAGCGGGAACCATGACTCGGCCACGCGGCTCGGGTTCGGCGGCCGCATCCTCGCCCGCGGCGGCGTCCACCTGCGCACCCGCATCGAGGACATCGGCACCGCCGTGGCCTGGCCGCTCGGGGCGGACTCCGAACTCGCGATCTACGGCGTCCCGTACCTCGAACCCCGCGTCGTCGCGGAGGCGCTGCAGGCGGAGGGCACCACCCATACGGCCGTGACACGCGCCGCCCTCGACCGAGTGCGCGAGGACATCGCGCTCCGGAGCAGGGAGCGCCGTGTGGTGTCCATCGTGATGGCCCATACCTTCGCTGCCGGAGGTGAGGGCTCGGACAGTGAGCGCGACCTCGCGATCGGCGGCCTCGGATCCGTTCCCCTGGCGCTGTTCGAGGGCTTCGACTACAGCGCGCTGGGCCACCTGCACGGCCGGCAGAAGCTGTCCGAGACCGTGCGCTACTCGGGGTCGCCCCTCGCGTACTCGTTCTCCGAGGCCAACCAGCACAAGGGCGCCTGGCTCCTGGACGTCGGCGCGGACGGCATCAGCGCCGTCCGGCCCGTCGAGTGGCCGGCGCCGCGCGGCCTCGCCGTGCTCACCGGCACCCTCGACGAACTGCTGGGACGCGGCGACCTCGCCTGGGCGGAATCCGCCTACTGCTCCGTCACCCTCACCGACCGCGAGCGGCCCGCGCGTGCCATGGAGCGCCTGAGGACACGGTTCCCCGACACCCTCGTGCTGTCCTTCGCCCCGGAGGGCGGGGACCGGCAGGACGCGCGGACGTACAGCCAGCGGATCGCCGAGGCGCGGGACGACGCCGAGATCTGCTGCGGCTTCCTCGACCATGTCCGCGGCCGCAAGGCCTCTCCCAAGGAGCATGCGCTCATCCGCTCGACCGTCGACGCCGCGCTGAGCCTCGCCCACGAACGCTAGGACGCCCGCATGAGACTGCACCACCTCGAGATCCAGGCCTTCGGCCCCTTCGCCGACCGGCAGAGCGTCGATTTCGATGCGCTGTCCAGCCAGGGCCTGTTCCTCCTGAACGGCCCCACCGGCGCCGGGAAGTCGAGTGTCCTCGACGCCGTGTGCTTCGCACTCTACGGTTCGGTCCCCGGCGCCCGTCAGGCGGCGAAAAGGCTCCGCAGCGACCACGCCGCGGAATCGGTGGCTCCGGAGGTGTCCCTCGAGTTCTCGGTCGCGGACCGTCGTTTCCGCGTGGTGCGGTCACCAGCGTGGGACAGGCCGGCACGACGCGGGAACGGGACGACCACCGAACAGGCCCGCACCCTCCTCAGCGAACGGGTGGACGCCGAGTGGGTGCAGAAGTCGGCGCGCAACGACGAGGCCGGGCTGGAGCTGCAGTCCCTCCTCGGCATGGACAAGGAACAGTTCACCAAGGTCGTGATGCTTCCGCAGGGCGAATTCGCGGCCTTCCTCCGGGCCGATGCGAAGCCCCGACGGGAACTGCTGCAGAGGCTGTTCTCGACCACGCGGTTCGAGGATCTCGAGAGGCTCTTCACCGAGGAGAGCCATCGCACCGCGCGGGACCTCGCGGACCAGGAGGGCAAACAGCGGCACGTGTTCCTGCGTGCGGTCGACGAGGCCGAGCGCCATGACCTCAGCCCGGCCGACACCGGAATCGACCCGGACAGCTCCGGTGGCTGGTCCGCGGCGCTGCAGGCCCTCGCCGCAGCCCTCCACGACCGCCGGGACGCGGCAGACCTGGCGAGCACCGAGCTCGCGGAGCGGAGTGCGCTCGCGGACGGCGCGCTGGTGGCGCTGAGGCAGCGCCGGTCCCGCTGGACCGCGCTGGGCGACGTGCGGAGGCAGCAGGCGGACCACGATGCACGATCCGAGGAGATCTCGGACCTGATGGAGCGGGCACAGCTGCACGACCAGGCCCGCAGGCTCGCCCCGCTCCTCGAGCTCGAGTCCGAGGCAGGCGTGGAGGTGGAGGGCGCACGAGCCCGGCACGGCGAGGTCCTCCGGCGGCTGAGGGACAACGGCGCCGCCCGGGACTACCTCGACGTCGATCCCGCCGGCCAGGACGGGATCCCGCGGAGCGCCCTCACCAGCGGCTGCACGGCGTCCTCCTCCGCGCTGGGGGTCCTGCGGGCCGCGCTGCCCGACGAGCAACGGTTACTGGACGTGCGGTCCGAGCTCGACGACCGGACGGCCGAGGTCCGGCGGCTCGACGAACGGCTCGCCGTGACCGGCGAGGCGATCAGCGCGCTGCAGCATCAGCGAGCGGCCGACGCCGGAAGCGTTGCGCCCCTGCGGCTGGCCGCCGACGGCCTGGTCCACCTGCGCGCGGACCTCGCCGCTGCCGTCGCCGCCGAGGAGACGGTCCGGCTGTACCAAGCGGCCGAGCTGCGCCTCGGTACGGCGGACGCCGAGCACGGCGCCGCGTCGGAGCGCTTCCTGGCGCTCAAGGAGGACTGGCTCACGAAGCTGCAGCTGCGGCTGGAACAGGCTGCCGAGGAACTCGCCGATCAGCTCGCGGACGGCGAGCCGTGCCCGGTGTGCGGCAGCATGGAGCATCCGGCACCCGTGGCGTCGCCGGGTGGCGAGAGGATCACCCTGGAGGAGGAACAGGCTGCACGACGCCTCCAGGCCGAGGCTGAGAAGGAGCTGCAGGACCTCCGCGAGATCCGGGACCGCGCGCGCCTCGACGTGGCCGAACTCGCCGCCCGGGGCGGTGAGCTCTCACCCGAGGACGCTGCTGCGTCCACCCTCGCAGCGCGGACCAAGGTTCAGGCCGCCGAGGAGGCCCACGCCGAGTGTGCGGCGATCGAGGAGCGCATGCGGCGCGCCACCGAGGACGAGGAACGGATCCGTGCCGAGCGCGACTCCCTGCGGGAGGAACGGGTCGCCGCCGCCTCACGACGGGCGTCGCTGCTCGACCAGGTGGACGTGCTGGCGCGACGACTCGCCGGACTCCAGGGTGACGCACCGTCGCTGACGGCCCGCATCGACGAGGTGCAGCGCGCGTTCGACGATCTGGAAGCAGTGCGGGATGCCCTGGATGCGCTCACCTCGGCCGTCGGCCGCCGGCAAGACGCCGTGCAGCGCGTCGAGGACGCGCTGCACGGCACGCCGTTCGGCTCGTCGGAGGAGGCCCGCGCGGCGCTCCTCCCGGAGGACCGACGCAGCCGGGTGGCCGAGGCGGTGAAGGAGCACGAGGCACGCGGACACCGGCTCTCCGGCGCCTGGGAGGACAGCGCCGTCCGGGAGAGCCTTCGAGAGGAGCAGGAGGGAGTGGAGCCGCCCTCCGACGAGGACGAGCGCGTCGCCGCCGCCGGTGCCGACGAACTCCGGGTGCGCGCACAGCGGGCCGGAATCAGTGCCGAGGTGCTCGGGCACTCGGTCGCACAGCTCGAGACCTACTCCCGGCAGTTCGACGACCTCGAGCGGCAGATCGCACCGCTGCGCGAGCAGGCGCGGCTGGTGGCCGCCGTCGCCGACACGGCCCGAGGGGGAGGGGAGAACCTGTACAAGATGTCGCTGGCCACCTACGTCCTCGCCTCACGCCTCGAGCAGGTCGCGGCCGCCGCGACGGAGCGGCTGCTGCAGATGTCCGACGGCCGGTACGCGCTGGTCCACAGCGACGCCACGGCCGGCAACAAGCGCTCGGGACTCGGACTGAACGTGATCGACGGCTGGACGGGGAACCGCAGGGACACCTCGACGCTCTCCGGCGGGGAGTCGTTCATGGCTTCGCTCGCTTTGGCGCTCGGTCTCGCCGACGTCGTCCAGCAGGAAGCGGGCGGGCTCGACATCGAGACCCTGTTCGTGGACGAGGGATTCGGCTCACTCGACGACCAGGCGCTCGAGCAGGTCATGGACGCGCTCGAGGGACTGCGGAGCGGCGGGCGCGTCGTCGGACTGGTCAGCCACGTGCCCGAACTCAAGCAGCGGGTGAGCGCACAGCTGCAGGTCGTCAAGGGCCGCCAGGGCTCGATCCTCCGCTATGTGGAGCAGCCCGCCAGCGTGTAAACTCGATGTGTTACCGGGTCGGGCGCATCGGGAGGGGGGACGATGCGCACTTGATGCACCCGGAAAGCGCATGTTCAAGAATCCTTCACCGGCGTCGCCGGATTCCTCCCCGTCCCACCTCCCGGCTCCCGTCCGCTCCCGGCGGTCCCGGCTCGGCAGGTTCGGTGTCCTCCCGGACCTCGCGGGCACCTCCTTCCTCCTGATCGGCCTCTTCGCGCGGCTGCCCCTCGCGATGCTGACGGTCGGCGCCCTCACGCTCGTGACGACCGCCAGCGGCTCGTACGCCGCGGGAGGTTTCGCGGCCGGAGCGGTCGGGCTCGGCTCTGCGCTCGGCGCGCCGCTGCTCGGCCTCCTCGCGGACAAGCACGGCCAACGCATCGTGCTCCTGGTCTCGGCGGTCCTGAACACCCTGGCCATCGCCGGCGTGCTCGTCGTGACGCTGACCGGCGGAAGCATCACGGGCAGCACCCTCGCGCTCGTCCTCGCGGCGTCACTCCTCATGGGATTCACGTGTCCCCAGATCGGCCCGCTGGCCAGGGTCCGCTGGATGGCGATGACCCGTCGCAGCCCACGCTCGGCCCTGGACACCGCCCTCTCCTACGAGGGGACGGCGGACGAGCTCACCTTCGTCCTCGGGCCCGCCCTGGTGGGGCTGCTCGCCAGTCTGATCGCCCCGTGGCTCCCGCTCGCCCTGGCCGCGGTGCTGACCATCACCCTCGTCAGTGCGTTCGCCGTCCACCCGACGGTCGCCTTCAGCGATGCTGGCCGCGGTCCCGGTGCCGACGCGAACGGGCACGACGGCGATCAGCACCGGGAGTCCGCGGAGTACCGCCCCGCGCTCGTCCTGCTGCCCGTGGCCGGCATGATCGCCATGGGAACGTTCTTCGGCTCCACGCAGACCTTCCTCACCGCGTTCGCGGGCCAGTTCGGGGCCACCGAATCCGCCGGGCTCCTGTACGCGGTCATGGGGCTGAGCTCGGCCGTGGCCGCACTGTCGGTCGCCTACTGGCCCGAGCGCTTCGGCTCTACACGCCGGTGGATGGTGGCTGCTGCCGCCATGGCACTGGCCGCCGCCGCGCTCGCCCTGCCCGACTCGATCCCGACGATGCTGGGAGTGCTCTTCCTCCTCGGGATCTTCGTGGGTCCCACGATGGTGACGATCTTCTCGATCGGCTCGGCGGTGGCGCCGGCGCACAGGCTGGGCACGGTCATGACGCTCCTCGCGTCCGGGATCGTCACCGGCACGGCGACCGGTTCGGCGCTGGCGGGTGCGCTCGCCGAGGCCTCCGGGCCGGCAGGCGCCTCGGTGGTCCCGGCAGCGGCAGCCGGCGTCCTGCTGCTGCTCGGAGCCGCATCGGCCGTCGCCCTGCGGAGCGACAGCAGGGCCTGAGGCACGCTGCACCGGCGAGCTGTGCAACCGCCCGGGCCGAGCATAGGATCGAAGGACATCCGAGACGCAGGAGGACGCATGAGCACCGAAGGCAGCGAACAGAACGACACCGAGGATGCGACCGGCGGACTGGGTCCCGAAGGGACGATCCCGGTCAGTGACGACGGGGTGGCCGCGGGGTCGACGGACGAGGCGAGCAACTTCGAGCCCGAGGAGGACGACGGCGACGGATCCTAAGTCGCCAGGGCGTCACCGGATGCTGGGTGCCCGAGCGGGTGGTTCGGGGATCCGGACGTTACCCGTGAAGACGCCGCCGGTGACGCTCTCCGCATCGGGGGAGCCGGACGCGGGTCGGGCGGTCCCGGCCGCTCCCGCCTTCGGCCCCTGGGCGCTGAAATGCTCGTCGGCGTAGTTCCTCAGCTGCAGTGCGACGTCGTGCGCGTACGGCCTCGTCGAGGGGTTCCTCGACGTCATCCTCCGCAGCAGGGCGCTCCAGTCCGGTCCCAGCGAATCCGGCACCTCGGGATCCCGTAGCAGCCGCGCGAGCGCAGCCTCGACCACGGGTCCGGGGAAGGCCTTCACTCCCGTCAGGCACTCGAGGAGCACGAGCCCCAGCGAGTAGATGTCACTGCGCTCGTCCAGCGGACCGCCCTCGGCCTGCTCCGGACTGAGGTAGTTGGCCGTGCCGATCGTCGCTCCCGCAGCGGTCGCCATGGTGGCCTCCACCATCCGGGCGATACCGAAGTCCGTCAGTTTGGCGTACAGGCGGGTCGCGTTGTCACCGCTGTGGAACATGAGGATGTTCGCCGGCTTGACGTCCCGATGGACCACGCCCTCGGAATGGATGTAGGCCAGGGCGTCGGCGAGGTCCGCGCCGAGCTGGGCCACGTCCTCCGCAGGAAGGGCGCCACGCTTGAGCAGGTGCCGGAGGTCCTCGCCGTCCACGAGCTCCATCACCAGGAAGCCGGTGGTCCGTCCCGTGTCGTCCTCGTGGATGCCTGCGTCATGCAGCGTCACGAGGCCCGGGTGGTTGAGCGTCGACAGCAGCATCGTCTCCGTGTGCTGGCGTCGGTAGTTGTCGTCGTCCGCCGTCGTCGGGTTGAAGATCTTGACGGCGACGTCGCGTCCGAGGTTCCTGTCGACGGCCCGGTAGACCGACGCTGCTCCTCCGACGCCGAGGAGTTCCACGGTCTGGTACCGGTCAGCAAGGAGCACATCCATGGGTGCCCTCCCGCAGCAGATCGGAATCGTGGATCATCACCGAGCCCCACCATAAGGCTGCTGATCAGTTCCGAGTATACCGGGCGCGATCCTGTACGGGTGGCGACGCGCGCGCCGCGGGAGCCCGGACCGGCCGTCAGGACAGGAAGGCGAGGGCTGCATCCTTGAAGAGCCGGGAGGTGATGGCATTCGAGTGGCTCCTGCCGGGCAGTGTCGCCGTCTCGGCGAGCGGCGCCCAGGCCGCGAGGTCGCCGATACCGCCGGCGTAGTCGTCCTGGTCCCCGGCGACGAGGAGCAGGGGCATCTTCGGTACGGCGCCTCGAGGGTCGAAGGGTTCCGCCTTGATGGCCGACACCATGGCCAGGAGCGAGGGCAGGTCGTTGTCGGCTCCCGCCCGGGCCATCCGGAGGAGGTCCGCGGTCGTCGCGTCCTGCGGGGTGGGCCCCCCGGCGAGGTGGCGCTCGGCTCCCTCGAGGTCGAAGCCGGCGAGGGGGTCGCCGCTGCCGGGTCCTCCGAGCACCATCCTGCGCACGAGCTCGGGCTGCGTGGCGCCGAACTCCCAGGCGAGGCGGGATCCCAGGGAGTAACCGAGCAGATCGACGCCGGAGGCGGGATCGTCCTCGCGGAGGGGGGTGACGCGCTCGTCGAAGAGCGCCTGCAGGATGTCCGCGCGCATGCGGCTGGGCGCATAGGCGCCGGCGTCGTCCGGTGCGGCGCTGTCGCCGTGTCCCGGGAGGTCCACCATGACCACCGAGCGGCCGGCGTCGTTGAGGAAGCGGACCCAGCCGGTCTCCACCCAGTTCTGCCGCGACGACGAGCCGAATCCGTGCAGCAGCAGGATCGGGGGCAACGCTCGGGGGGTGTCCGCGTCGCTACGGGTGATGGCCAGGCGGGGATCGATACCCTCGACGTCGTGCACGGAGTGGTGGTCCATGACCCCATCGTAAGGGCGGCAGAGATATGTGCGTCCTTGAACACATCTCCGCCGCGCGGCCCCGGTGGGCCGACGACTGTGACTTTAGACACTTTCGGGGACGGTGGCAACCCGCCTCCGGACGTCCTCCGGCGGGAGATCCCCGGCGTGAGGTGTCCGCCTTCGTCCTGCCATGAGTTATAGTCAGTCCGACCCTAACGAGGGATCGACGATCACCAGGCGGAAGGCCGCTCATGTACAGCTCCGCCAACGTCTCGGAACGCCAGGCCCAGGCGCCCTCCCTCGCCATCTCGACCGTCATCTTCGCGCTCCGGACGGATGCGGCATCGGGCCGTTCCGAGATCTGGCTCCCGCTCGTCCGCCGTATCCGCCAGCCGCACCTCGGCCGCTGGGCGTTGCCGGGCGGCCCGCTCGGCGGCCGCGAGTCCCTGCAGGGCGCCGCGGCGCGGAACCTGAGGGAGACCACGGGGCTCGAGCCGACCTACCTCGAGCAGCTCTACGCCTTCGGCGGGCTCGATCGTTCGGCGACGCAGCGTCTGGTGTCCATCGTCTACTGGGCGCTCGTGCGTCCGGACCAGGCCGACCTGGCGCGGGAATCCGAGAACGTGCAGTGGTTCCGGGCCTCCGACGTCGTCGGGCTCGCGTTCGACCACGACGAGATCGTCGCCTACGCCCCTCGAGCGGCTCCGCGGCAAGATCGAGTACGGGTCGGTCGCCTACCACTTCCTGGGTGGACGGTTCACCCTGGCGCAGTTGCGCGGCGTCTATGAGGCGGTGCTCGGCAGGCACCTCGATCCGGCGAACTTCCGGCGACAGCTCCGCTCCGCGAAGGACATCGCCGCCACGGACGAGGTGCTCCAGGGCGGGCGCAACCGGCCGCCGCGCCTGTACCGGTACACCGGACCGCACGCCGGACGACCTCCGTCCTAGGCGGATCGGCGCCCCGGCCCGGTCCGCACCACGAGCCTGCAACCCATCCCGTCCACGACCCCGGTCCGCAGCCCAGCCGGGCCTCGGCCCTTCGAGGGAGAAGCACATGTCCGTTCCCACTGCCATCCAGCTCATCTCGCGAGGCGAGGCAGGATCCCCTGCGCCCGCGACCACCTGCACACCCGAACTGGCGCGCGACCCGTGGGTCTTCGACGCGCTCCCCCTGCCCGACTACGGCCCCGGTGCTTCCATGCACGACGAGGTCCCCCTCACGACCCCGCGGCAGGGCGAACTGCCGGAGGAGTACCGGACCGCCTCCGCCGACGACCTCGATCGCAGGATCCTCGCCGCCAGGCAGACGCTGGGGGAGTCCGTCGTCGTCCTCGGCCACTTCTACCAGCGTGACGAGGTGGTGAAGTACGCGGACTTCGTCGGTGACAGCTACCAGCTCGCCCGCGCAGCCACCGAGCGCAGCGCCGCTGAAGCCATCGTCTTCTGCGGCGTCCATTTCATGGCGGAGACCGCCGACATGCTGTCGACGCCGGAACAGGCCGTGATCCTGCCCAACCTCGCCGCGGGATGCTCCATGGCGGACATGGCCGACATCGACTCCGTGACGGAGTGCTGGGAGCAGCTGACCGCGCTCCTCGGCTCGGAACCCGATGCCGACGGCCGCCGACCCGTGATCCCCGTGACCTACATGAACTCCTCCGCCGCGCTGAAGGGATTCTGCGGCGAGCACGGCGGGATCGTCTGCACGTCGTCGAACGCCGCCGCGGTGCTCGAATGGGCGTTCGAGCGGGGCCGGCGCGTGCTGTTCTTCCCCGACCAGCACCTCGGCCGCAACACGGCCAAGGCGATGGGCGTCCCGCTCGAGCGGATGCCCCTGTGGAATCCCCGCAGGGCGTGGGGCGGCACGGACGAGCAGACGCTCCGGGACTCCCAAGTCATCCTGTGGCACGGATTCTGCTCGGTCCACAAGCGCTTCACCGTGGCTCAGATCGAGAAGGCGAGGGCGGAATTCCCCGGGGTGCGCGTGATCGTGCATCCCGAGTGCCCGATGCCCGTCGTCGATGCCGCGGACGAGGCGGGCTCGACCGACTACATCCGGAAGGCGATCGATGCCGCCGAACCGGGCAGCACCTTCGCCGTCGGGACGGAGATCAACATGGTGAACCGGCTGGCCGCGCAGTACCCGCAGCACACGATCTTCTGCCTCGATCCCGTCATCTGCCCCTGCTCGACGATGTACCGCATCCACCCCGGCTACCTTGCCTGGGTCCTGGAAGGACTCGTCGAAGGACGCGTGCCGAACCGCATCACTGTGCCGGAGAGCGTCGCCGAGCCGGCACGCGTGGCCCTGAACCGGATGCTAGCGGTCCGGCCGTGACCTCCGGACGCGTGCGGGAGGAACCGGACGCCACCCGGGAGCCACTCCGCGTGGTGATCGTGGGCTCCGGCATCGCCGGCCTGCAGGCAGCACTGGCCGTGCGGCGGTTCGACCCCGGTCCGACGTCGTGCTGGTCTCCAAGGCCGCGCTCGGCTCCGGCAACACCGGCTACGCGCAGGGCGGTATCGCCGCGGTCCTCCCGGGCGGGCGGGAAGCCTCCGGCCGCCCGTCCGCACCGGCAGGCGGCGGTCGCGACTCGGTGCAGGCGCACATCGCCGACACGCTCGCAGCCGGTGCCGGGCTGGCGGACCCGGCCGCGGTCGACGTCCTCTGCCGGGGCGCGGCCGAGGGCATCGGCGCCCTGCAGCGGGCCGGGGTGGTCTTCGACGCGGCGCCGGACGATGCGTCGTCGCCGGCGCTCGGCCGCGGGCGGCGCACTCGCGGCGCGGATCCTCCACCTCGGCGGCGACGCGACCGGTGCAGGGCTCATCGACGCCCTTACGGCAGCGGTGCGCCGGGACCCGGCGATCCGCATCCTCGAGGACGCCTTCGTGGCGCGGGTACTGCTCGACGACGTCGGGGGACCGCCGCGTGCCGTCGGCGTCGAGGTGCTGCAGGACGCCGCCCCGCGCCCGATCGCGGCCTCCGCCGTCGTGCTGGCGACCGGCGGAGCCGGACAGCTCTACGAACACACGACGAACCCGGCGATCGCCACCGGGGACGGCGTCGCACTGGCATGGCGGGCCGGAGCGGTGGTCTCCGATCTCGAGTTCTTCCAGTTCCACCCCACGGCGCTCGACGTACCGGGGAACCCGCTGATCTCGGAGGCCGTGCGCGGCGAGGGTGCGCGCCTCGTCGATGCGCACGGCCACCGGTTCATGCCGGACTACCATCCCGACGGCGACCTCGCGCCGCGCGACGTGGTCTCGCGCAGCATCGCGCGCCACCTCGCCCAGGACCCCGTCGCGGCCCCGGGTGTCCGTCCCGAGGACGCCGCCGCCAGCCGCAGGGCGCGCTGCGTCTACCTGGACGCGACGGCCCTCGGTGCAGACTTCCTCGCCCGGCGGTTCCCCTCGCTCACCGCGCTCACGGCACGGCACGGGTACGACTGGTCCGCCGCCGTCGTCCCGGTGGTCCCGGCCGCCCACTACTGGATGGGCGGCGTGCGGACGGATGTGGACGGGCGAACCTCCGTCCAGGGCCTCTTCGCCGTGGGCGAGGTGGCACGGACGGGGGTGCACGGCGCCAACCGGCTGGCCTCCAACAGCCTCCTCGAGGCCGTGGTGTTCGCTACGCGGTGCGCGGCGGCGATCTCAGCCGGGGGCGGTACGGCGCCGGTCTTCGACGCCGAGGTCCTCGACCTCGACGCGGAGGAGGCCGGCACCCAGCCCGTCACGCGTCGCGAGCTGCAGGCGGTGATGGCCGACCACGCCGGTCTCCTGCGGACGGGCAGCGGCCTGGACGTCGCCGCGAAGCAACTGGCGTCCTATCGGGCCGGCACCGATCCGGAGACGGCGAACCTGCTGCTGTGCGCTCGACTGCTCGTGCACGCCGCCGCGGACCGGCCCGGGTCCTGCGGAGCGCACTACCGCTCCGACCAGCCCGACTCCGCACTCCACCGGCCCGCCCCGAGCCGGTCCTACATCCGAATCCCCGAAGGAGCACAGCCATGACGCAGACAGCCGGCAGCCCGCTGGACACCGCCGCAGCTCCGGCGCGGCCACCGCAGCACCTGGTCGACACCATCGTCGCGGCGGCCCTCGCCGAGGACGCGCCGTGGGGTGACATCACCTGCCAGTCCCTCATCGACCCCGATCTGCGGGCGACGGCCGCCGTGACCGCCCGCGAGCCCGGCATCCTCTGCGGTACCTCCGCGATCGAGGCGGCGATGAGGCTGACCGATCCGCGCATCGACGTCGCCTTCCCGAGGACCGACGGCACGCCCTTCGGGACCGGTGACACGATCGCGTACCTCAGCGGGCCCGCAGCCGGCATCCTCACCGCGGAGCGCACGGCCCTCAACATCGTGCAGCGCCTGAGCGGGATCGCGACCATGACGCGGGCCTTCGTCGACGCTGCCGGTGGTACGCATGCCCGGATCGTCGACACCCGGAAGACCACCCCGGGGCTGCGGGTGCTGGAGCGCTGGGCCGTCCGCTGCGGGGGCGGATCGAACCATCGCGCCGCCCTGTCCGATGCCGTGATGGTCAAGGACAACCACCTGGCGCTGCTCGCCGCCGACGGGCCCGACGCACTCGCGGCCGCACTGCGGACGGTGAGGTCCCGGCTGCCCCACACCGTGCACGTCGAGGTCGAGGTGGACGGGCTGGACCAGCTCGAACCGGTCCTCGCCGCGGATGTCGACACGATCCTGCTGGACAACTTCACCCTCGAGGACCTCGCGGAGGGAGTGCGGCGGGTGGCCGGCCGTGCGCTCGTCGAGGCGAGCGGCAACGTACGGCTCGACACCGTGGCGGCCATCGCCGCTACCGGCGTGGACATCATCTCCGCAGGGGCGCTCACCCACAGCGTCCGATCGCTCGACCTCGGCCTGGACTTCGTCCCGCCGGTCCACCAGCCACCGGTCGGCGGCCATGCTGTACCTTGACGCCGCGGCCACGGCGCCGGCACGCCGGGAGGTCCTCGAGCAGATGTGGCCCCTGCTCACGTCGACCTTCGGCAATCCGTCCAGTCATCACGCCTACGGCGAGGCAGCCGCGGACGCGTTCGCCGCGGCCCGTGGGAGGATCGCGGGTCTGCTCGGATGCCGCCCCGCCGAGATCATCTTCACCTCGGGCGGCACCGAGGCCGACAACCTCGCGCTCAAGGGCATCGCCCTGGCCGCGCCTCGCGGACGCCACATCGTCACCAGCGCGATCGAGCACCCGGCAGTGCTGGACGCGCTGTCCTACCTCCGGGACTTCCACGGCTTCCGGATCACGACCCTGCCCGTCTCCGGAACAGGACGGGTCGCCGCGGAGGACCTGGCGGCCGCACTCGAAGCAGGGACGACGCTGTGCACCGTCATGTATGCGAACAACGAGATCGGCACGGTCCAGGACATCCCGGCGCTGGCTGCGGTCTGCCGGAACGCCGGCGTCCCCTTCCACACCGACGCCGTGCAGGCGGCGGGTGGCTCCCCCTCGACGTCGACTCCCTGGGCGTCACCGCGCTCAGCATCTCCGGCCACAAGCTGGGCACCCCGAAAGGCATCGGCCTGCTGTACCTGCGCGCGGGGACACCCTGCGAACCCGTCCTGCATGGCGGTGGCCAGGAGCGCGGCCGCCGCTCGGGCACGGAGAACGTCGCCGGAGCGGTCGGGCTGGCGTGCGCGCTCGGCCTCGCGCAGCGTGCCCTGCCGGCCGCAGCCACCACCTCACGGTCGGCGCAGGACGCGCTCGTCGCCGCCGTCCTCGCCGCGGTGCCCGGCGCCTTCGTCACGGGTCACCCCGACACCCGGCTCCCGAACCTCGCCTCGTTCTGCTTCCCGGGGGTCAGCGGCGAGGCGGTCCTGCTGGAACTCGAACGCCGCGGGGTCATCTGCTCCAGCGGTTCGGCCTGCGCCGCCGGTTCGTCCGAGCCGTCGGCCGTGCTGCTGGCACTCGGGATCGACGAAGGGACCGCCCACTCCGCCGTCCGGCTGTCATGGACGCAGGACACCCCGCCGACGGACCTCGCGGAGGCGGCACGCGCGGTCATCGCGTCGGTCGCGGCGGTGCGATCGCTCGGCGCGGCTCGTGGAGCCTAGACTTGCGGCACCGGATCCCGCCAGGAGGGACGCCATGGACGACGGTAGTGCGGCACCGCTGTCGGGCCGGCGTGTGCTCCGGGCCGTCGCCGGCGGGGTACTCACAGCGCTGCTGCTCACGTCGTGCACCGGGAGCCTGGAAGGCGGCACCGCTGCGCCGTCGCCGGACGCTCCCTCGGTCACCGCGACCGCGCCCCCGGCGCCCCTGCGCGAGGCGCGCGAGGGCTGGAAGGTCTTCACCGACCCCGGCCGGCTCGTGAGTTTCGAGCTGCCGGAGGCATGGGTGGTGCAGCCGCTGGAACCCGCACCGGGCGCCTACGCCCCGGACTCGCTGCACTACGCCGTCCGCACCCCGGAGGGAACGACGGCGGCCGAACTGCACTCGGGCATCCTGACGCCGGAACCGCCCTGTCCCGATGCCGACCGCACCTCCTACTACGTGATCGGCAGCGAGCCGCTCGCGCTGACCGGGGAACCGCCGGCGGACACCGGCATCGAGCCACGCTTCGTGGTCCGGCTGATCACCGGCTTCCGCTTCTTCGGCGCCTACGGCATCACCGACCAGGTGGGTGGCGCGGACGGCCTTGCATGCTCCCTGTCCAACACCGTCCAGGGGAGCGGAGCACTCGGCCGGTTCAGCTTCGGCGACCTCGAGGCGCTGGCGCCGAAGGCCCCGGCGAACACCGGTCCGCAGACGGTCTCCTTCGGCACTCTCGGAGAGGCCGAGGCCTACTACGCCACGCCGGAGTTCGCCACCATCCGCGAGATGATCCGGTCCGTGCAGGTCGCCGCCGAGCCCTAGCTGCTGATCAGATGGTGGGCTGCAGGGCCGCGAAATCGACCCCGGTCAGCTCGACGCTGCGATTCCAGAGCCGCACGGCGATGTCCTGGTCCAGCACCCGCGCCACGGGGGCGACGAGGCGGGGGGCGCCGCGCGTCTCGCCGGGGCCGGAGGGTCCGTAGTAGTCGCCGCCGCGGACGTCGTCGGCGGTTGCCGCGTACAGGGTCGGAAGGGCTCCCGCGGCGTCGGACTGGCTCATCAGCCGGGAGAAGCCCGCGAGGACGTCGAGCACGGCGGGCGCCTGCATGCCCGCCGTCAGGTTGGTATCGGCGAGGCCCGGGTGGGCGGCCACGGAGGTCAGGTCCCAGCCGGCGGCCCGCGCACGCCGGTCGAGCTCGACCATGAAGTACAGGTTCGCGATCTTGCTCTGTCCGTAGGCGCCCCACCTGCGGTACCTGTGCTCGGACTGGAGGTCGTCGAAATCGATGCGTCCCCGCTTGTGGGCAAGGCTCGACAGCGTGACCACGCGCGCCGAATCCGCCTTCCGAAGATTCGGCAGCAGGAGGCCGGTCAGGGCGAAGTGGCCCAGGTGGTTGGTACCGAACTGCAGTTCGAAGCCGTCGGCCGTCGTCGACTTCGGCGTGGCCATGACCCCCGCGTTGTTGACGAGGACATGGACGGGACCGGTGACATCGGCCGCGAAGGCCCGCACGGAGTCGAGGCTCGCGAGGTCGAGGAGGCGCATCCCGACGCGCTCGCTGCCGGACAGGGCCCGGACCTTCTGCTCGGCGTCCCGCCCGCGCTGTTCGTTGCGGCAGGCGAGGACCACGTCGGCGCCCTTGCGGGCCAGGGCGACGGCGGTCTGCAGTCCCAGCCCGCTGTTGGCGCCGGTGATGATGACACGCCTGTCCGTCAGATCGCCGATCGCGTCCGCGGTGAAACTGCTCATGGGGAGCCTTCCGTGCTGGTGCGTCCTGCCCGGCCGGATGATGCCGGCCGGCGTCGAGGGTCGCCGCCTCCAACAGCTTAGAGTTGGAGGCGATCACGCCGCCTACCGGGAGCAACGAACCATGCAACGCACTGTCTCCGCCGACCTCAGTGCCACGACGATCGCCGGCACCGAGGTGGTCCTGTCGATCGCCGTCGCGCACCCCGGGCACTACCGCGAGGTCGACGAGCACCTGTCCGTCCTGGTCGACGGGCAGCCGGCGGAGGTCCGCGAACGGCAGGACGGTGACGGCACCCGGCTGCACCTGCTCACGACGCCGGACGCGTCGTCGCTCGAGGTGACCTACCGGGCCACCGTGACGGGAACCTCGGAGCGGGCAGCCGGGGACGACGTCGACCTGGTGCGGTACGTGCGTCCCAGCCGGTACTGCGAATCGGACAGGATCCTGCCGACGGCGTACGCCCTCTTCCCCCGCCTGCGGGGCGCCGAGCTCGTCCAGGGCATCCGCGACTGGGTCGCCGGGGAGCTGTCCTATGTCCCCGGGTCGTCCCGTTTCACCGACGGCGCCGCGGACACCCTCCTGGCACGGAGGGGGGTGTGCCGGGACTACGCCCACCTGGTGATCGCCCTCCTGAGGGCCCGCGACATCCCTGCGCGGCTGGCGTCCGTCTACGCGCCCGGACTCAGCCCCATGGATTTCCACGCCGTCGTCGAGGCCTGGACCGACGGCGGCTGGCATCTCCTGGATGCGACCGGTCTGGCCCCTCGCGCCTCGATGCTCCGCATCGCGACGGGCAGGGACGCGACCGACACCGCGTTCCTCTCCACGGTCGGCGGCTCGCTGCAGCTGTCCCGCCTGACGGTGACCGCCACGGCCGACGAACTCCCGACGGAACGGACGGGCGACAGGGACTTCCTCCGCTGACCGCACTCCGGGGGTAGCGGCCGGCGGGATCAGGCCAGCGCGGCGTTGATCTTGTCGGTCAGCGCCTTCAGCTGCGCCATCTCGGCAGGATCGAGGACGGGCGCGAGCACCTCCTGGATGCGGTGGACGTGCGCGGAGCCGATGCGCCGCTGGAGGGCCCGGCCCTCCTCCGTCAGGGCGAGCTCGACACCGCGCTGGTCGGTCTCGGCGGGCCGGCGCCGCACGAGACCCTTGGCCTCGAGGCGGTCCACCATGCGGCTGAGGCTGGGCTGGCTGATGAGCAGGTGGTGGTTCAGCTCGTTCAGGCGCGTCCAGCCGGTGGGGCAGCGGCTGAGGTTGAACAGGACGTCGTACTCGCCGATCGGCAGTTCCCTGAAGACCGGATCCTGCCGGAGGCGGCGCATGACGCCGACCTGGGCACGGAAGAGCGACTCCCAGCTCTCCGAGGCCTGCCGCACGGAGGGGCCGCTCCCGGCGTCGGCGGACGCCTCCGGCTCCCGCTGCTCCACCGCGGCGTCCTCCTGGTCAGCCATGCCTGCTTCCCGCCTCCTGCCGGCGAACCGGCAACTAGATGCTTATGCATCTAGTATACGCTCGGCGGCGGTCCTGCGGCAGGTGCATCACCCGGCGGGCGTCGCCGCCCGGCGCAGGGCCCGCTCCTCGCGGCGCCCCTCGACCAGCCGGTACAGGACCGGCACCAGGACGAGCGTCAGGGTGGTCGACGAGACGAGCCCGCCGATCACGACGACGGCCAGGGGCTGCGAGATGAAGCCGCCCTCGCCCGTGAGTCCGAGCGCCATCGGCGTCAGTGCGAAGATCGTGGCCAGAGCGGTCATGAGGATCGGGCGGAGGCGCTGTCGTGCGCCTTCCCGGATGGCATCCGCGACCAGCAGGCCGCGCGACCCGTCCTGCGGCCGCCGGTACTGGTTGATGAGATCGATCAGCACGATGGCGTTCGTGACGACGATGCCGACGAGCATCAGCATGCCGATGAGGGACGGCAGTCCGAGCGGGATCCGCGTGATCAGCAGCAGGGCGATCGCGCCCGTGGCAGCGAAGGGGATGGACACGAGGAGGATCAGGGGCTGCACGAGGCTCTTGAAGGTCGCCACCATGATGACGTACACGATCGCGACGGCGGCCCACAGCGCCAGGAACAGCTGGTCGAACGATTCCGCCTGCTGGCTCGAGGCACCGCCGATGGTGGCGGTCGCGCCGGCAGGGAGGTCGATGGCCGCAAGACGCTCGGTGACCTCCGCCGTGAGGGTTCCGAGGTCGTCGCCGGACGGCGTCACCGAGACCCTCGCCGTGCGCTCCCCGTTGGAACTCGTGACGGAGAGCGGTACCTGGACCTCCTCGACCGACGCGACCGCCGTCAGCGGGATCGGCCCCCGGGCGGTGGGGATCTGCAGGTCGCGCAACTGGCCGAGGCTCGTGACGGGTGTCCCCTCGCCGATCAGGACCGGGAAGTCGTCGGCGTCGAACCGCACCGACCCGGCGGGCACCGGGCTGATGCTCCCGCCGAGGAGTCCGGCGATCTGCCCCTCACTCAGTCCCGCCGCCACGGCAGCCGTCCGGTCGACGTCGATCTGCACCTGCGGCTGCGCGGCCGACAGGTTGCTCGAGACCTCACCTGCGCCCTCGAGCCCCTGCATACCCTCGAGGACGGCACTGTTGGCGGTCTCGAGATCCGCACTGGCCGGGGCCGTGATGTCGACGTCGATGGTGCTCGACGTACCGAAACCGCCCTGCTGGCTCGAGAGCGAGAACGTCCCGACACCCTCGAGCGCCTCGAGCTCCCGGCGCACCGACTCCTGCAGGTCCTCCTGGTCGGCCTCCTCGTCGGTGATCACCGTGAACGACGCCACGGAGGCGCCGCCGGAGAACCGGGCCGCGAACCCGCCCTGCGCGTTCCCGACGGTCAACTGGACGTCCCGCACCTCCGGCGTGTCCGCCAGGATCTCCTCGGTGCGGCCGGCCGCCTCCGTGGTCGTCGCGAGGCTCGACCCCGGCGGGAGGGTCTGGGTGATGGAGAAGCTGTTCTGGCCGGACCCGCCGAGGAGGTTCGTCGGGAGGAACGGGACCATGGCGGCCGTCGCTCCGAGCACGATCACACCGCTCACGAGGGTGATGACGGGATGGCGCTGGGTGCCGGCGAGGATCGGCAAGTAGCCGCGCTGCAGCAGCGACGGGCGGTCGGGCGCATGCGCACCAGCCGGGTCGCCGGCGACCGCGGGGGCATCGGCGGCCTGGTGGCGGGCCCCGTGCCGGCCGGGGGACGCCGTGCGGGGCAGGAACCAGTAGGCGAGCACCGGGATGATGGTCAGCGCGACGGCCAGGGATGCCAGGAGGGCGATGCCGGTCGTGACGGCGAAGGGCCGGAAGAGTTCGCCCGCGAGGCCGCCCACGAACCCGATCGGCGCGAAGACGGCGACCGTGGTGAGGGTCGAGGCGGTGATGGCTCCGGCCACCTCACAGACCGCCGTGAGGATCGCGGCCCGCTTCTCCTCGCCGTAGCCGAGGTGCCGCTTGATGTTCTCGATGACGACGATGGAGTCGTCCACCACGCGACCGATGGCGATCGTCAGGGCGCCGAGCGTCAGCAGGTTGAGGGAATAGCCCGCCGCGTAGAGCCCGATGAAGGTGATGAGCAACGAGAGGGGGATCGAGATGGCCGTCACGAGCGTCGAACGGACCGACAGCAGGAAGACGAGGATGATGACCACGGCGAAGCCGAGTCCCAGGATGCCCTCCGTGGTGAGATCGTCGATGCTGCGCTCGATGAAGGGCGCCTGATCGAACACGACCGTGATGTCGGCCGCGTTGCCGAGTTCTGCCTCGAGGTCGGGGATCAGGTCCACGATCTGCTGGGAGATCTGCACGGTGTCGCCGTCGGGCACTTTGGTCACCGCGAGCGCGAGCGTCTCCACCGAGTTGGTCCGCGTGATCGACGTCGGCTCGTCGTCGGCGAGGCCTACGTCCGCGAGGTCGCCGATCGTGGTCGTCCGACCTGGCGGTGCACTGCCCGACGAGGGCAGTACCGGCAGGGCGCGGATGTCCTCGAGGGGAACCGATCCGGCTCCCGGCCTGGATGGTCAGGGAGCGGGGGTCCTCCTCGAGGGTTCCCACGGGGAACAGGGCGCCGTTGTCCTCGAGCGTGCTGCTGAGGTCGCCGACGGTCAGTCCCGCTGCCGCGAGGGCACCGTCCCGCGGCAGGATCGCGACATGCTGCGTGGTCCCGCCGGAGACGTCGGCGGTCCGGACGCCCTCGATCTTCTGCAGGCGCGGGACGGTGAGACGGGTGAGGTCCCCGTTCAATTCGCTCAGTGACTGGTCGGAGGACACCGCCATGAACACGATGGGCAGATCGCTGATACTGCCGGCGAGCGCCTGTGGCTCGACGTCCTCGGGCAGGGTGGGGCGCACCGTGGAGATCGCCCGGTCCACCTGCGCCCTCGCGCGGTCCAGGTCCGTCCCCGTACACGAAGACGAGGCTGACGGTCGAGACGCCCGTGCGCGACGTGGACGAGGACGACTCGAGGCCCTCGACCCCGCTGAGCGCGGATTCGAGCGGCTCACCGACCTGCTGGTCGAGGTACTCGGGCGAGGCGCCCGGTACCGAGGACAGCACCGTGATCTGCGGGAACTCGAGCGACGGGATGAGCTCCTGCTTGAGCGATCCGAGCGTGATGACGCCGAAGACCGAAGCGAGGACGGTGATGAGCGCGATGAGCGCCCGGTTGCCCAGGGACAGCTGTGCCAGACGGAACAAGAGACCTGCCTTCGATGCTGACGGTCGCCTGGCTGGCCGGCCCCGTCGTGGCTACTTGAGTTTGAGGACCCGATCGGTGAGCGACTGCACTTCGGCGGCGAGGGACGGGTTCTCGTTGAGCCGGACGCCGTACCCGGGCAGCATCTCCTTCAGCCTGGGCTCCCAGTCCGACATCCTCGTGGGGAAGCACCGCTTGAGCAGCTCGACCATGATGGGGGCCGCGGTCGAGGCACCCGGGGAGGCGCCGAGCAGCGCACCCACGGAACCGTCCGACGACGTGATGACCTCGGTGCCGAACTGGAGGACGCCGCCCTTCTTCGGGGCCTTCTTGATGACCTGCACCCGCTGGCCCGCGGAGATCAGTTCCCAGCTGCCACCCTCGGCCGTCGGGAGGAACTCGGTGAGCGACTCGTTCTTGGCGTCACGGTTCTTCAGGACCTCGGTGACGAGGTACTTGGTGAGCGACATGTTGTCCTTGGCCACGGCGAGCATCGGCACCAGGTTGGAGGTCCGGATGGAGGTGGGGAGGTCCAGGTAGGAGCCGCGCTTCAGGAACTTCGTGGAGAAACCGGCGTAGGGGCCGAAGAGCAGGGAGCGCTCGCCCTTGACGAAGCGCGTGTCCAGGTGGGGGACGGACATGGGGGGAGCGCCCACCGACGCCTGCCCGTACACCTTGGCGTTGTGCTGCGCGACGAGCTCCTGGTCCGTGCAGCGCAGGAACTGGCCCGACACCGGGAAGCCGGCGAATCCCTTGCCCTCCGGGATGCCGCTGCGCTGCAGGAGGTGCAGGGCGCCGCCGCCGGCACCGATGAAGACGAACTTCGTGGTGACGGTGCTGGTCTCGCGTGTGGCCCTGTTCCGGACCTTGACGTCCCACCGGCCGTCGGTCGCCCGCGCGACGTCGAGCACGTCGAAACCGTAGTGCAGGTCGACTCCGGTGCCCTCGAGGTAGCCGGTGAGCTGGCGCGTGAGGCTGCCGAAGTCGACGTCGGTACCGCCCTCGACGCGCGACGCGGCGACGGGCTGCGAGGGGTTGCGGCCCTTCATCAGGAGCGGCGTCCAGCCGGCGATGGTGTCGTGGTCCTCGCTGTGCTCCATGGTGCTGAACAGCGGCTGCGGGCTCAGCGCCTCGTAGCGCTTCCGCAGGTAGGCCGCGTTGGCCTGGCCCCAGACGAAGCTCATGTGGGGGACGGCGTTGATGAAGTTCCGCGGATCTCCCAGGTGCCCCTCGGACACCATGTGCGACCAGAACTGGCGCGAGACCTGGAACTGCTCGTTGATGGCCACGGCCTTGGCCGGGTCCACGGAACCATCCTTGCCGGCGGGGGAGTAGTTCAGTTCGCACAGCGCCGAGTGGCCGGTTCCCGCGTTGTTCCAGGGGTCGGAGCTCTCGAGGCCGGCGGCGTCGAGGCGCTCGAACAGGGAGATGTCCCACTCGGGCTGGAGCTGGCGCAGGAAGGCGCCGAGGGTCGCGCTCATGATCCCGCCGCCGATCAGTACGACATCGGTCGTCGTGGCGGGTGTGCCCTGGTTGTGTGTGGTCAACGTTGTCTCCAGTCGCGAGGTCCTAGCAGGGAAAGCCTAGCGTCTGGCAGTGACCTTATCTAAATCAGGAAAGCCGCCCGGCGGCGTTCCTGATGGCACGTCGGGTGTGTCATCCGGAGGGAGCGGGCCGGGGCTCGACGTCCGCCAGGTCGATCCGGTTGAAGACCTCGTTCATCACGGGGCTGACGGGGTAGGTCGTGACGCGGGCGCTCATCGCGAGCGCGGAGATCGGGAAGGCGAGCGGAACGGCTGGGATCCGCGCCGAGACCTGCGCACCGATGTCCGCGTAGGCCGCCGTCCGGTCCTCGCCGTCGGGCAGTCCGCGCGCACGGTTGATCTTGCTGAACAGCTGGGGATCCTCGTAGGCGAACTCGTCGCTGTAGCTGCCGAAGAGGGCGCCGACGAAGTTGTCCGGGTCCTGGTAGCTCCCGCTCCAGCCGAGGAGGTGGAAGGCCCGGTCACCGGAAGTCTGGACGGCGTCCACGTAACCCTCGCTCCACTCGATCGGCACGGGTCTGATGTTGAACCCGGCCGCGGTCAGCTGGCGGCTGAGCTCCGCGTAGGCCTTCTCGGGGGACGGCAGGTAGGCCCGCGAGACGTTGCGCGGGTAGTAGAACGGCAACTCACGCCCGTCGTAGCCGGAGCGCTCCAGCAGGTCCTGGGCGCGATCGACGTCGTAGCCGTAGTCCTCGACCGCCTCGGTGCTCACCCCGAGCTTCTCGGGGATGAAGTGGCGCGCCGGCTTCGTCCCCTCGAGGAACCGTCCGTCGATCAGCGAGTCCTTGTCGATGGCGTGCGCGACGGCCTGCCGGAAGAGGACGTCGTCGACGCCGGGGAACGCCTGGTTCAACCCGAGGTACAGCACGGAGTAGGGGTCGCGCTGGAGGAACTGCAGGCCGTTGCGGGCGAGGTCGACGGCGCTGTCGACGGAGACGAAGTCGTACCCGTCGATGCGTCCCGAGGTCAGCGCACGCGCACGCGAGTCGGGGTTGGCGATGGTGGTGAACAACACACGGTCCACTTCGCCGCGTTCGCCCCAGTACCCGTCGAAGAAGGCGAGTTCGACGGCACCCGGTTCCCAGGAGACGAGGCGGAACGGGCCGGTCCCGACGGGCGCGCGGCCGTAGCGGGACACGGCGGTCCCGTCCTCGGACCCGATCAGCTCGTCGGCCGCATCGGCTTCGAGGGCGGCGGGTGAGGACATGGCGAAGGCCGGGGAGGCCAGTGCGGGGACGAGCCCGGTGATCCGGCTCGCGAGGCGGAGTTCGACCGTGTGGTCCGTCGTCGCCGTGCAGCCCCTGTACAGGCTGATGTCGGGCTGGTCGGAGAAGGCCTTGAACACGTTCTCGAACGGTAGGCGGGAGGTGCCGGAGCGGGCGCCCGCCGGCAGGTTGTACCAGCGGTCGAAATTGGCGCAGACGGCCCTCGCGTCGAAGGGCTCGCCGTCGTGGAAGACGACGTCGTTCCGGAGGGTGAACTCGTAGGCCCGACCGCTGTCCTTCTCCTCCCAGGCCTCGGCCAGCAGGGGTGCCGGCCCGGAGGTGAGGGGGTCGACGCCGACGAGACCCTCCAGGACCTGCTGCGTCACGCGATAGGACTCGGTGTCGTTGGCGAGTGCGGGGTCGAGCGTCCTCGGGTCCGCGGAGGTCCCGAAGGTGAAGGTCGAGGCCTCCGCGGCCGGTGTCGCGGTCGTCGCGGACGGTTGCGGGGGAGCGACCTCGCCCGCGGTGCAGGAGGTGAGGAGCAGGGCCGCCGCCACGGACGCCGCCAGCGCGCCACCGCCGACCCGTCGGTGGCGGGTGCGGCGCGCGGCAGGGGTCTTCACAGGCTTCGATCTCCGAACAGGCAGGGGTCTCCCGGTCCTTCGGCAGCCGGGTGTCTGGAAGCCCAAGTGTAGGTGATGCTCCTGGCCGTTCCACCCAGGAGCAGTCGCGGGGGAATACAGGACGGACCCCCCACCACGAGGGTGAGGGGTCCGTCCGTGGTCCCTGGATCACGTTAGAGGACGACACCAGGGAGGCCGGGTGTCCTAGCCGGCGGGGGGCGTGAGGACGGTGTCGATGAGGTAGACGACGGCGTTGGCGGTCTGGACGCCGCCGCAGACGACGTTGGCGTCGTTGACCTTGAGGTCCTGGCCGGAGCCGGTGACTTCGAGGTCGGCGCCCTGGACGGTGGTCTGGGTGAGCCTCGGCGGGCTGGATCTGCCGGGTACGACGTGGTAGGTGAGGATGCTGCTCAGGCCCTCGGTGTCGGTCTTGAGTCCTTCGACGGTCTCGGGGGGCAGGGCGCCGAAGGCTTCGTCGACGGGTGCGAAGACGGTGAATTCTCCGCCGTTGAGGGTGTCGACGAGGTCGACGTCGGGGTTGATGCCGCCGGAGACGGCGGCGGTGAGCTGGGTGAGGATGGGGTTGTTCGAGGCGGCGGTCGCTACGGGGTCGAGGGCCATGCCGGCGACCGATCCTGCGCCGTCGGGGACCGTCTCGGCGTAGCCGGCGCACCCGGGGCCGACGAGGTTCGCGGCGGGGTCCATCATGGCGTCGGCCGAGGCCGAGGGGGCCATGCTCGCTTCGGGGGAGGCGGACTCGGCGGCCATGCTGGTCTCGCTGGCCTCACTGCTGGGAGTGGCCTCGGCGGCAGATTCGTCGCCGCCGCCACAGGCCGCGAGACCGAACATCGAGACTGCTGCGATCCCGAGGATCGAGAGGTTCCTGCGCTTGGTGATTTCCATGAGATGTCCTCCGTTTGACGAGACCCGGCGGGTGCCCGTGGTCTGGAACTGGTTGATGAAACACATCGTGTCGATGTCTCGGAGGTACTTCGGGCGACGCATGGGGGTGGATGGGTGGCATCTGCAGGAAAGGTGCGCGCGCCGCCGTCGTCGGACATGGAAGGGCCCCGCCGGGCGCTCGGCCCGGCGGGGCCCTGGAGGTCGGTCCGGAGACCGGTGCTGCTCTGTGCGCAAGAGGGGACTTGAACCCCTACGTCCGAAGACACTGGAACCTAAATCCAGCGCGTCTGCCAATTCCGCCACTCGCGCTCGGGCTGCTCCGTCGGGAGCGGCCCGTCCTTTCACTCTAACGCGAAAGCGGGCGCGCTCCCGAGCCCTACCCGTCGATGCCGAGGTCCCGCCTGAGCTTCGCCACGTGGCCGGTGGCCTTGACGTTGTACTGCGCCAGGGCCACCTTCCCGTCGGGGTCGACGACGACGGTGGAGCGGATGAGCCCGTCGTACGTCTTGCCGTAGTTCTTCTTCTCGCCCCAGGCGCCGTAGGCGTCCGCGACCGCGTGGTCCGTGTCGGAGAGGAGGGGGAAGGTGAGGGACTCCTGCTCCGCGAACGACGCCAGCTTGGCGACCGGATCCGGCGAGATGCCGAGCACGCGGTACCCGGCCGCACCGAGTGATGCGAGGTTGTCGCGGAAGTCGCAGGCCTGGGTGGTGCAGCCGGGCGTGGCAGCAGCGGGGTAGAAGTACACGACGACGCTGCTGCCCCGTTGCGAGGACAGCGTCACCTCGTTGCCTTCGGCGTCGTTGAGCGTAAAGTCGGGGGCACTATCACCCGGGGCCAGTCGTTGCGCCATGAATACTCCTTCAGGTTCGTTACTCGGCCGGAGCGGGATACGCTCCCCGGCTCGGCCCGTCCGGCCCGGCCGGGAGGAATGGACCAACCCGCCTAGATATCATAGGTGGAAGATCCGACGCCGACGGCGGCAGCCGGTCCTGTACGCGAGAGGAAGTGCACTGTTTTATGCCCGATCTGGAGCAATGGCCCACCGGTCGCCTGCTGACCACGGCGGCCCGCCTCGTCGAGCACGCCTGGAACGAGCGCCTGGTCGACATCGGGGTGACCCACGCCGGCGTGATCGCCCTGGGTGTCCTCGCGGACCAGGGCGCGATGACGCAGGCGAGCCTCGCGCAGATCGTGCGCGTGCAGGCGCAGACCATGGGCAAGACCCTCTCCCGCCTGGAATCCCGGGGACATGTGAGCCGCGTGCGCAATGACCTCGATCGCCGCTCCCATCTGGTGTCCATCTCGCCCGCGGGACGGAAGGTGCTGGATGCCGCGGACGATATCGAGCGCACCCTGGTCGCGGGCGGCGGCCTCGTCTCCGACGAACTGCGGAACCACCTCCAGACCGTCATCCGGCAGCTCGGTGCTCCGCGATGGAACTGGGTGGCACCGGGTGCCGCCGGGCAGGAGGAGGTGGCCCTCGGGGAGTCCGGCGCTCCCGGCCCCGCTGCGACCGTCCCCGGCTGAGCGGACCCCCGGAGGACGGCCGGGCCACGCAGGCCCTTGATCGAAGCCCCTTGCCGGTCGGCGAGGGGCTCTTTGCATGCCCCGGAGACATGAGGCGTGCTGCTGCTACTACTCCTCCTCCGAGGAAAAGGGAAGGCGTCGTCCGGAATCGTTGATTTCACGATCACGGGTTGCGTACTAAGCAGGCTGATGTTTTGTTGGGAACCGTGAGTGCCCAACGCCAGACGGAGAACAGCATGCAGACGACCGCCGAGGACGAGGTGTCCGACGGAGCCCCCCGACGGGACCCCGGGGGGCACGCGACCGCCGGCGGCGCCGGGACCGCCACCTACCCGGAGCGGCCCCTCGCAGCGGCCCTGCAGGACGACATCGCCCTGCGGCACATGGACATCGCGGAATCGGTGGCGCGATCCTTCGCGGCCTCCGGTCCGGAGGTGTCCGACATCCGGCAGGTGGCCTACCTCGGACTCATCAAGGCGGTGCAGCGCTTCAACCCGGCGCGGGGCGTGCCGTTCGCCTCGTTCGCCGTACCGACGATCAACGGGGAGATCAAGCGCTACCTGCGGGACTCCTGCTGGGTGGTCCGGCCACCGCGCGAGGTCCAGGACCTCCGGACGGAGATCGCCCGGGCAGCTTCCGCCATGGCCCAGCGGCTCGGCCGCGAGGCGACGGCGCGTGAACTCGGGCTGGAGCTGGGCTGGCCCGAGGACAAGATCCTCGAGGCGCAGGCGTCCCATTCCAGCCTGCGCCCCGACTCGCTCGATGCGCCCTTCGAGGGGCGCAGCTGGGCCGACACGCTCGCGAGCGACTCCAACGGCATGGAGCGCAGTGACGACATGATCTCCCTGCGCAGCGCGGTCAACGAGCTCGAGAGCAGCGAGAAGGAGCTCCTTTACCGCCGCTACTTCATGGAGCAGACGCAGCAGGGCATCGGGGACGAACTCGGGATGTCCCAGATGCAGGTCTCGCGGAACCTCGCACGGATCTTGGTCAAGCTGCAGAAGAGGCTCCTCGCCGCGCCCGCAGTCCAGGAGCAGCGGCCCTCGCGGTCCGGTATCGCCTAGGAGGCGCTTCCGGGAGACGCCCCGAGGAGACGGCCTAGGAGATGCCGTGGTCGGCCGCGGCGGCCAGCACCTGCTCCACGGTGACGGCCATCAGGGCCGGGTCCGGGGTTGGGGAGAACGTCTCGCCGACGCGGAGCGATTCATCCGTCAGGACGGTGTGGGGTCCGGGCGGTGGCCCCCACGACGACACCGGTGCCGGCCCGAAGAGGATGATCGACGGCCTCGCGTAGGCCGACGCGAGGTGGGCGGCCCCCGTGTCCGCCGAGATCACGAGGGACGCACCCGCGATCAGTCGCGCGAAGCGGTCGAGCGGGAGCTCCCCGGCCGCGACGGATTCCTCCGACAGCCCTGCGGCGTCGGCGACCGCGAGGGCACGGGGACGTTCCTTCCCGCTTCCCGTGAACACCACCCGGTGACCGGCCGAGGCCAGGGAACGCGCCACGGCGGCGAACCGCTCCACGGGCCACAGGCGGCTGCCATAGGCGGCGCCGACATGGACGACGACGGCGTCCGGGGCGGGACTCTCGCCGTCGGGCACCCGGAGGCGGCAGTCCAGCGGATCGGCAGGGACTCCGTGCCAGCTGACGAGCGAGGCCCAGCGCTCGCGTTCGAGGGCGTCGTTGTCCCACTCGGGACCGTCCCAGCCCGGCGAACGGTGTCCCATGAGGCGCCGTGCGCCGATCTCCTCGAGGCGCCCCCTGCTCTCCGCGCCGTTGCCGTGCAGGTTGACGGCCAGGTCGATCCGGCCGTGCTCGATCGGCAGCGGGTCGTCGAGACCGTGTGTGGGCAGCAGGTCGTCGACGGCGTCGGTGAGCGCCACGACGGGGCGGAGCCACTCCTGCGCAGCGTAGAGGATGCGGTGCTCGGGAAAGGCGCGGCGCAGTCCGCGGAGGGCCGGCACCGCGACGAGGAAGTCGCCGAGCTTCAGTGCCCGCAGGGCTAGGATCTCGGGGCGGCCGTCGGGCGGCGGTGTCGTGGCGGGCACTGCGGAGGCGGACGCCGCGGGGGTTGCTGGTGGGTGCTGCTGCGATGCGTGCTCGGCGTTCGTGGCACGGGTGCCCTCGGAGGTCATGCGAATCATCCTGCCAGAGGCCGGCGGGTGACCGTCGTCGTCGCTCCGTCCGGGGCATGCCCGGCGGGGCGGTGACCCCGCGGGGAGAAGAAGTTCGGTGCGAAGTGTTTAGTACTGCTCCGTCCCGGGAACTAAGCCTGTATGCATACTTCGGCCGAACGAACGCGGACAGCCCCCCGGGCGGTCCTGTTCGACCGCGACGGGACCATCGTCGTGGACGTCCCGTACAACGGGGACCCGTCCCTCGTGCGACCCATGCCGGGGGCCCGGGAGGTCCTCGACGGCCTCCGGTCGCGGGGAGTCCCGGTGGGCGTCGTCACGAACCAGTCCGGCATAGCGCGCGGCTTCGTGACGCGCGGGCAGGTGGACGCCGTGAACGCCCGCGTGGAGGAACTTCTCGGGCCGTTCGACGTGTGGGAGGTCTGCCCCCACGGGGCGGGCGACGGGTGCGCCTGCCGCAAGCCGGGCCCCGGCATGATCGTGTCGGCGAGCGAGCGCCTCGGGCTCGACCCCTCCGAGGTGGCCGTCATCGGGGACATCGGAGCAGACATGGGTGCGGCAGCGGCCGCCGACGCACGCGCGGTGCTGGTACCGACGGACATCACGCTCGAGGACGAGATCCGCGCGGCCCCGGCCGTCGCGAACGACCTCGCCGGGGGCCGTCGCCTCCCTCTGGGCCGGGACCCCGTGAGGCGCCGCGTCCTCGTCGCCCGCCTCGACAGCGCCGGCGACGTGCTCCTCGCCGGACCGGCCGTCCGCGCCATCGCCGCCGGCGACCACGGCGACTCGCCCAACGACGTCGTCATGCTGTGCGGACCGCAGGGCGCGGCAGCCGCGCGGCTGCTGCCCGGCGTCGTCGACGTCGTCACGTGGTCCGCGCCCTGGATCGTGGACCCCGCCCCCGAACCGACGCCCGACCTCATCGGTGAGCTCCACGACCGGGTCGTGGCGCTCGGTGTGGACGAGGCCGTGATCCTGACCTCGTTCCACCAGTCGCCCCTGCCGCTCGCGCTGCTGCTCCGCCTCGCCGGGGTGCGGCGCATCGCCGGAGCATCCGTCGACTACGCGGGATCGCTCCTCGACGTCCGGCTCAAGCCGGGGGAGGACTTCCCGGAGGACCAGCCGGAGGCCGAGCGCGCCCTCGGCATAGCCGAGGCCGCGGGGTACGCCCTGCCTCCCGGCGACGACGGCCGGCTCCAGGTCACCGACCTTGTCGATGCCAGGGACCTCGTGGGCCGCGGACCCTACGTCGTCGTCCATCCCGGGGCGTCCGTGCCCGCCCGGGCCTGGCCGCCGCTGCACCACGCGGCCGCCGTCGAACTCCTGACCGCCGCCGGGTTCCGGGTGGTCGTGACCGGCGGCCCGAACGAGACGGACCTGACCTCGACCGTCGCCGGCCCCGAAGCACTGGACCTCGGCGGCCGGACGGACCTGGCCACGCTGGGCTCCGTGCTCGCCGGAGCGACCGTCGTGATCACCGGCAACACCGGCCCAGCCCACCTCGCCTCGCCTCGCCGCCGCCGTCGGGACGCCGGTGGTGTGCCTGTTCTCGCCCGTCGTGCCCGCGATCCGATGGGCGCCGTACCGCGTGCCCGTCGAACTGCTCGGTGACCAGCAGGCGGCCTGCGCCCTCAGCCGCGCCCGCATCTGTCCCGTCCAGGGCCACCCCTGCCTGTCCAACGTCTCGCCGGAGGACGTCGTCGACGCCGTCCTCCGGCTCAGCTCCGGAATATCGTCGCTCGGCTCGCGCCGCAGCATCGGCCGCACCGACGGCCGCAGGACAACGAGGGGAAACCGATGAGGATCCTGCTATGGCACGTCCACGGAGGATGGACCGACGCCTTCGTGAGGGGCGCGCACACCTATGTGCTGCCCACCACGCCCGACGGCGGAGCGTGGGGGCTCGGCCGCGCGGGCCGCGACTGGCCCGACTCCGTCGTCGAGGTCGCTCCGAACGACCTGCGGGACGCCGACATCGACGTCGTGGTGCTGCAGAGGGTCGAGGAGATCGCCGAATGCGAGCGGCTCCTCGGACGGACGCCCGGCCGGGACCTCCCCCGCGGTCTTCCTCGAGCACAACACGCCGCGCCGCGACATCGTCGGCACGGTGCATCCGCTGGCGGACCAGACGGACATCCCGATCCTCCACGTCACGCACTTCAACGAACTCTTCTGGGACAACGGGATCGCGCGGACCAGGGTCATCGAGCACGGCATCGTCGACCCTGGCTACCTGTACACGGGTGAACTCGAACAGCTCGCCGCCGTCATCAACGAACCCGTCCGGCGCGGCAGGATCACCGGCACGGACCTGCTCCCGCGGTTCGCGGGCGTGGCTCCGCTCGAGGTCTTCGGCATGGGCACGGACCGGCTCGCCGCCGACCTCGACCTCGGACCCGCGGAACTGCGGATCGGCGGGGACCTGGCCATGGCGGACCTGCACGCCCGGCTCGGGCGGTCGCGGGCCTACGTGCACCCGCTGCGGTGGACGTCCCTCGGACTCTCCCTCCTGGAGGCCATGCACGTCGGGCTGCCCGTGCTGGCGCTGGCGACGACGGAGGCGGCACGCGCCGTGCCGCCCGAGGCCGGGGCGATCTCGACCAGCATCGACGACCTCGTGCGCATGGCGGCACGCCTCGTCGCGGACCCGGACGAAGCCCGCACACGGGGACTGGCTGCACGGGAAGCGGCACTCGCACGGTACGGGCTCGCCCGGTTCCTCGCCGACTGGGACGACGTCCTGGTGCAGGAACCGGCGCGGCACCCGGCTCTGGCGGTAACAGAAAGGAAAGCGCAGTGAGGATATCGATGGTGTCTGAGCATGCAAGTCCACTCGCGGCGTTGGGAGGCGTGGACGCCGGCGGACAGAACGTGCACGTGGCCGAACTGTCCCTCGCTCTCGCCCGCCGCGGACACGAGGTCACGGTGTACACGCGCCGCGACGACCCGACACTGCCGGATCGGGTCCGGACCGATCCGAGGCTCGAGGTCGTGCACATCACGGCGGGCCCGGTACGGAGCGTCCCGAAGGACATGCTCCTGCCCTACATGGGCGCGCTCGCCGACGGCATCGTGGCGGACTGGGGCTCCGAACCGCCGGACATCGTGCACGGACACTTCTGGATGTCGGGGCTGGCCGCCCTGAACGCCGCCGGACAGTCGCGGGCCGCCGGCCGGCCGGTGCAGGTCGTCCAGACCTTCCATGCGCTCGGCACGGTCAAGCGCCGCCACCAGGGGGCCGAGGACACCAGCCCGTCCGAGCGGCTCATGCTCGAGACCATGGTGGGCCGCAGCGCCGACCGGATCGTCGCGACCTGCTCGGACGAGGTCTTCGAGCTCAAGGCGATGGGCGTTCCCGGCAGCCGCGTGTCGATCGCCCCCTGCGGCGTGGACCTCGAACTGTTCACCCCGCACGGACCCGTCGAGGACCGCGGGCGGCCGCACAGGATCGTCAGCGTGGGCAGGCTCGTCCCACGCAAGGGCATGGACCTCGCCATCCGCTCGCTGCGCGAACTCGCCGCGATGGGCCGCGACGACGTCGAACTCGTCATCGTCGGCGGGGCGGGCAACTCGGCCGGACTCGAGGACGACCCCGAGGCGCAGCGGCTCCGCGCGCTGGCCGTCGAACTCGGCGTCGGTGACAGGGTGGTGCTCCGGGGCCAGGTGTCCCGCGCCGAGATGCCCGCGGTCCTCCGGAGCGCGGACGCCGTCGTGTGTGCGCCGTGGTACGAGCCGTTCGGTATCGTCCCGCTCGAGGCGATGGCATGCGGCGTCCCGGTGATCGCGGCGGCCGTCGGGGGCCTCGTGGACACCGTGGTGGACGGCAAGACCGGTCTCCACGTCCCCCCGCAGGACTCCGCGGCCATCGCCGCCGCAATCGCCGACATCGTGGGCGATCCCGGGTGGGCGCGCGAACTGGGCGACAACGGCTACCGCCGCGTCAAGGCCCGCTACTCGTGGAGCCGGATCGCCGCCGACACCGAGAAGGCCTACCAGACGGCCCTGGGCGCCGCGGCATCCGTCCAGCAGACTCCAGCGCGGCGGAGTGCCGCGCGTCGACTCGAAAGCACGGGAGGCAGGGCACTGTGACCACGCATTTCTCCGACGTATTCACCGGCACGCGTACCGGCTCGGCCGCACCGGCCCGGGCTGCGGACGCTCCCGCCGCGACGACGCCCGCGGGGACGCTCGACCAGGTCCAGGTCGACTCCCGGCGCCTCGTCCTGGACCACCTGCGGGCGGTCACCCCGGCCGTCGAGTCCCTCGTCCGGAACGCGGGAACGCTCGCCGGCTGGGGGGTGGAGATGGCCGGCCGACTCCTGGCCGGACAGCGCCTCCTCGCGGCCGGCAACGGCGGCTCGGCGGCCGAGGCCCAGCACCTCACCGCCGAACTGGTCGGCAGGTTCGACGGCGAACGCGAGCCGTTCTCGGCGATCTCCCTGCACGCGGAGAGCTCGGCCGTCACGGCCATCGCCAACGACTACGGGTTCGACCGGATGTTCGCCCGCCAGGTGAGCGCCCACGGCCGGCCCGGCGACATCCTGATGCTCCTGAGCACGAGCGGCAAGAGCCCCAACCTGCTGCACGCGGTGGAGGCAGCACGGTCGGCCGGCATCACGACCTGGGCCCTCACGGGGGTGGGCCCGAATCCGTTGACCGAGTGCGTGGACGACTACGTGGCGATCGACGCGGCGTCGGCCAACGCGCAGGAGGGCCACCTGATCGCGCTGCACGCCATCTGCCGGGCCTTCGACGCCGAGGTGCGCCGCTACCGGGAGGCCCAGCGATGAGGATCGTGGTGGTCGGGGACGTCCTGCTCGACACGGACCTCTCGGGCGGCGCCGGCCGGCTCTCACCCGACGCGCCCGTCCCCGTCGTCGACGTCGACGCCGTCCAGCGCCGTGCGGGAGGAGCGGGCCTCGTGGCCCGCATGCTGCAGGCGGACGGGCACGACGCCGTCCTGGTCACCGTCCTCGGCGAGGACGACGCGGCAGGACTGCTGCGCGCCGAACTCGACGGCGTGACCGTCGTCGCCGGTCCCTCGGGGGCGCCCACGCCGGTGAAGACACGCGTGCGCGCCTCGGGCCAGCCCGTGGTGCGCTTCGACGAGGGCTGCGCGAAGCCCCCCGTCCCGGGCTGCACCGCGGACATGCTCTCGGTGCTCGACGGCGCCGACGCGATCGTCGCGGCGGACTACGGCCGCGGGCTGCTCGCCAACGACGAACTGCGCGCCCGCCTCGAGGCGCTGGCCGCCTCGGTACCCGTCGTGTGGGACCTGCACCCGCCGGCGCGCAGCCGGTCCCGGGGTCGCAGCGGTGACGCCGAACATCGGGAGGCACTCCGCTTCGCCGAGGTCCAGGGCTCCGGCACGCAGGCCGCGGCCGCGGCCGCCGACGTCCTGCTCCGGACGTGGGCGAGCCGGGCGGTCCTCGTCACGATGGGGGAGCACGGCGCCCTCGTGGCGGCGGCCGGACTGCTGCCCCAGGTGGTGCCCGCGCCGCGCGTCACCGCAGCCGACCCGTGCGGGGCCGGTGACCGCTTCGCCTCCGCGCTCGCCGTCGGGCTGGCGGGCGGAGCCGCGATCGACGTCGCCGCGCAGCAGGCGACCGAAGCGGCGGCACACTTCCTCGGCTCGGGGGGCGTCGGCGCGATGGGACGCAACCGCGAGGAAGTACCCGAGCAGTTGCCCGTCGACGGCCTCGACGCGCTTCTGGTCGCCCGCCGGACGCGGGAGTCGGGTGGCACGGTGGTGGCGACCGGCGGGTGCTTCGATCTCCTGCATGCCGGCCACGCCCGCACCCTGGCGGCGGCCCGACGGCTCGGGGACTGCCTGATCGTCTGCCTCAACTCCGACGAGTCGGTGCGGGGGCTGAAGGGCGAGCACCGGCCGATCATCAAGCAGGAGGACCGAGCCGAGCTGCTCGCCGCGCTCGAGTGCGTCGACGCCGTGCTCGTCTTCGGCGAGTCCACACCGGAGAACGCCATCTCGCGCCTCCAGCCGGACATCTGGGTCAAGGGCGGCGACTACGCGGCGGAGGACCTCCCCGAGGCCGCCCTCGTGAGCAGCTGGGGCGGCAGGACGGTCACCGTCCCGTACATCCCGGCACGCTCCACCACGAAACTTGCAGCCGCGCTGGCACGCGTCGGCTGACGGGCTGCAGATCCGCGCCCGGCCTGACTGCGCCGGGCGCACGCGACGAAAGGAACAGCATGACTGAGAACGCAACCACCACTCCGGGGACCAACGGCTTCAACCCGGGACGGGTCCTGGTGACGGGCGGGGGCTCGGGCCTCGGCGCGGCCATCGTCCAGGGCGTCATCGCCGCCGGCGGCACCCCGGTGGTGCTCGACCGCGACATCAGCCGCGTCACGGGCGTCAAGGCCTTCGAGGTCGACGTCGCGGACCGCGCGGCCGTCGAGGCGGCGGTCCGGGAGGCCGCCGAGACGATGAACGGCCTGGACGCCGTCGTCACCGCGGCCGGCATCGACCGGTGCGGTGCGCTCGACACGGTCCCGGCCGACCAGTGGGAGAAGGTGATCGGCGTGAACCTGATGGGCACGGCCTCCACGGCCCGTGCCGCCCTGCCCTACCTGAAGGAGTCGCACGGCCGCGTGGTCACGATCGCCTCGACGCTCGGCATCAAGGCCGTGGGCGACGCGACGGCCTACTGCGCCTCCAAGTTCGGCGTGATGGGCTTCTCGCAGGCCCTGGCCGCCGAGACCGCCGGCCAGATCGGCGTCACGACGATCATCCCCGGCGGCATGAAGACCCGTTTCTTCGACGACCGCGACGAGCAGTACAAGCCGCAGGACGATTCACGGCTGAACGACCCGGAGCGCGTCGCCGAGGCGATCCTCTTCGCGCTCTCGCAGCCCAAGAGCTGCGAGATCCGGGAGATGGTCATCGCCCACGCAGAAGAAGGCTCGTGGCCCTGAGTTCTGCCACGTCCGCATAGACGGCGTCGGGCTGGACCGCCGCGACGAACGAGTCATCGTGCTCGCAGCGTTCGGCCGTCCAGCCCACCTGCGTGACATCCACCCCGCACACCGGGCACTGCGCCACCCAGGAGAAGTGCACGCGGTGCAGGGTGCGTCCCATCGCCCCCGCGTTGATGACGTTGCCGATCCAGTACACGCCCACGGTCGGCGTACCGACCGCCTGCGCCAGGTGCCGCGGCCCGCTGTCATTGCCGACCATGACCGCGCTGCGGTCCAGCACCCCGGTCAACTCACCCAGCGTCAGCTGTCCGGCGAGCGAGCGGACGTTCGCCGCCGGCTTGCGGTCGAGCGCCAGGCGCACGATCTCCTCCGCCGTCGGGACATCCGTCGCGTCCCCGACCACCAGCACCTCGCAGCCGTCCGCGGCCGCGCGTACCGCGACCTCGGCGAAGGCCGACGACGGCCATCTCCTGCGCGGGTCGGTGGCACCCGGGTGCAGGGCGACCACGGCCCCGTTGCCGGTCAGCCGGGCTGCCCGCTCGACCTCCTCCGGCATCACCTCGATCCTCGGTTCCAGATCGATCGGCACCGCCCCGGCCAGCCCGACGACCTCGAGGGCGCGGAACACCTCGTGCTGGTAGTACACGTACGGGATCGTGCGTTCCAGTCCGACGGCGTCGGGCGTCCGAGTGCCGACGGTGTGGCATGCCTCGAGGCGCAGCAGGAACGGATTGGAGTTGCGCCCGCCGCCGTGGAGCTGGACCGCCAGGTCGAAGGAGCCGCGGACCCTGTCGAAGAACCGCTCGACCGCGTCCGGATCCTCGTTCCCGGGCCGGACCCCGGGGGAGACGGGAAGCTCCAGGACAGCGGACACCGGCCCCGGCCTGCCCTCGAGCAGCGCGGCGTGGCCGGGCATGCCGAGCAGCGTGATCTCGGCCTCCGGATAGCGGTTCCCGAGCGCGGCGATGGCCGGCATTGCGAACATCAGGTCGCCGAGGCCGCCGCCGCGCAGCACGGCGATCCGCCGGATGTCCCCGAACGGGGCGAGCACGGGGCCCACCGACCTCGCCGTGTCCTGCCGTCCGCCGAAATCCGCCGTCGTGTCCTGCTGCATCGGATCCTTCCCCGTTCCTGTCCCTGCCGGCCCGTGGCCGTCGGCTTGCGTGGCAGCGCGGGCGCGTGCCGGTCGTCCCCCCACCTCTACACAGCGCTGCTCCCGCTGTCCAACGGCCGGTCCCGACAAGCGCGGCCCGCCGCTGCTTCTCACGCCACATTATGCTAAGCGTGCTGATGATGTGCCGGGCGCAGAAATCGGCCGACGGCGTGTGTGAACACGCAGGAGCGGGGTACGGGATTACTAGCCGCGTGGTGGAACGAGCTGCGGCGGTACACGACATCAAGGAGCGCAATGTCCATCAACTCCCAGGCACACAGCGTGCTTGATGTGCAGGACGACACGTTCCTCACCATCCTCGATCCCCGGGACGGCAGCGAGGTGGGGACCCTGCCCTGCGCGGTCCGGGAGCAGGTGTCCCTCGCCGTCTCGCTGGCCCGCTCCGTCCAGCCCGAATGGGCGGCCACGAGCCCCGCCGATCGCGGTGCGGCCCTGCGCCGGGCGGCCGCCGCGCTGCGGGACGGCGCGCAGGAACTGGCCGAACTGAACACCCGGGAGACGGGCAAGCCGCTGGAGGACGCGCTCGGCGGCATCGAGGCCGGCATCTCCACCCTCGAGCAGTACGCGGAACTCGGGCCCGTGCACCGTGGGCTCAGCCTGCGGGGCGCGGTGACGGCCACGGACTACACCGTCGCCGAACCGCGCGGCGTCGCGGCGCTCCTGACTCCCTTGAACGACCCGGTGGCGGTTGCCGCCGGACTCATCGGCGCCGCCCTCGTGACGGGCAACACGGTTCTCCACAAGCCCAGCGAACGGTGCCCGCACGTGGGCGAGCTGCTCGGACGGCTGCTGCAGCCGGCCTTCCCGGACGGAGTCCTGACGACCCTGACCGGTGGCGCCGAGGTGGGCCAGATGATCACGATGGAGACGGATGTGGACGTCTTCGCCCACGTCGGCTCGAGCGCCACCGGCTCCCGGATCGCCCGCGCCGCGGTCCTCACGGGCGCGCACGTGATCCGCGAGAACGGCGGCAACGACCCGCTGATCGTGGACGCCGACGTCGACCCGGTCTGGGCGGCGGGCCAGGCGGCGCTCGGAGCCTTCGCCAACGCCGGCCAGATCTGCACCTCGGTGGAGCGCATCTACGTCCATCGGGCCGTCGCGGAACCCTTCCTGGCGGCCCTCACGATGGAGGCCCGGCAGCGCAACGGGAGCGGGACCTTCCCGCCGCTCGTGGACCGGCGCATGCGCGAGTCCGTCGACGCCCAGGTCGGTGAGGCCGTCGGCCTCGGCGCGGAACGCCTCGAGGGCGGAGTCGTGCCCGCCGGCCCCGGATCGCACTACCCAGCGACCGTGCTCGCCGGGTGCACGGAGACCATGACGATCATGGCGGAGGAGACCTTCGGGCCCGTCGCGCCCGTGACGGTCGTGGACAGCTTCGACGAGGGTCTGCGGCTGGCGGCGGCGGGACCCTACGGGCTCGCCGCATCGGTGCTCACCGGCAGCATCGCGCATGCGCAGCGGGCGATCGCCGGGCTGGCGGTCGGCACCGTCAAGGTGAATGCAGTGTTCGGCGGCGCTCCCGGCGGGTCGGCCCAGCCCCGCGGCATCAGTGGGGCCGGCTTCGGCTACGGACCGGAACTGCTCGACGAATTCGCCCTCGTGAAGGTGGTCCACATCAGCGCTCCGCCGCAGGGCGGCGCCTGATGGGTGACGAACTGCAGGACCACCCCGAGGGTGGAGCCCCCGAGGGTGGCCGCGACGGGGCGGACCTCTCCGACGTCCGCGGGCTCGCCGCGTGGGTGCCCGCCGCGATCGCCGACCGAGCCCCGCACGTCACCGTGGTCGGGGACGCGATGCTCGACGGCTGGTGGAGCGGCACGATCGAGCGCTTCTGCCGTGAGGCCCCCGGCCCCGTCGTGGACATCACCCGGCGGGACTACGCCGCCGGCGGTGCCGCCAACACGGCCATGAACCTCGCCGCGCTCGGTGCGAGGGTGCGGATGTGCGGCCTGATCGGCACGGACGACGCCGGGCGACGCCTCCGCACGATCCTGGACGACGCCGGAGTGGACACCACCGACCTCGTGCAGGACGCCCGCGTCGGCACCACCACGAAGTACCGGATCCTCGGCGGGGACCAGGTCATGCTCAGGATCGACGACACCCCCGAACAGCTGTCCGCGGCGGCCGTCACCGCCTTCGCCGCGCGGATCCCCGCCGCCGTCGCCGGTGCGGACGCCGTCGTCGTCTGCGACTACGGATCCGGCGCCCTGGGCGAGGAGGTGCGCGCGGCGCTCGCCCACGCGTCGAGCATCGACCCGGGGACGCTCGTGGTCGTGGACGCCCACGACACCGCGGCCTGGGCCGTGCTCGGACCGGACATCGTCACGCCCAACGCCCAGGAGGCGGCGCAGGTCCTGGCGACGCGCCTCGACCCGCGGTCCGACAGGGCCGCGACGGTGACCGAGCGGCGCAGGGAACTCCTCGCGGCGACGAACGCCGCAGCCGTCGTCGTGACCCTCGACCGCGACGGCACGGTGCTGCTCGGACAGGACGGCGAGGAGCACCGGACCTGGGCCGAACCCGCGACCGAGAAGCAGGCGTCGGGCGCGGGTGACACCTTCGTCGCCAGCCTCACCGCCGCCCGCGCGGCGGGCCTGCCGCTCACCACCAGCCTCGACCTGGCCCAGGCCGCTGCCGACGTCGTCGTCCACCGCCCCGGTACCTCCGTGTGCACCACCGCGGACCTCACCGGACACCTGCAGCAGTTCGCCGACACCGCGCTGGCCACCACGGACCTGCTCAGGAAGGTGGCGGAGGACCGCGCCGCCGGTCGCCGGATCGTCCTGACCAACGGCTGCTTCGACGTGCTGCACCGCGGCCACACGCGCTACCTCAACCAGGCGAAGCAACTCGGCGACGTCCTCGTGGTCGCGCTCAACGACGACGAGGGCGTCCGTCGGCTCAAGGGTCCCGACCGGCCGATCAACCCCATCGCCGACCGGGCGGGCATCATCGCGTCCCTGAGCTGCGTCGACTACGTCACCGTGTTCGGCACAGACACGCTGGTCCCCCTGATCGAGCTGCTGAAGCCCGACGTGTACGCGAAGGGCGGCGACTACACGGCCCAGATGCTCGAGGAGACCCCGGCCGTGGAGGCCTGCGGCGGGCGCGTCAGCATCCTCGACTACGTGCCGGAACGCTCCACCGCCGCCGTGGTGCGGAAGATCCGGTCCACCCCGCTCGCGGGGGACGTGCCGTGAGCGCGCGCTGGTCGGGGGAGTAGGCCATCGATGCTCCCGCGGACGATCCCGTCGTCGACGTGCTCATCCCCTCCTTCGGCCGGCCCGCGGAGCTGGCCGTCACGCTGTCCGGGCTCGCCGCGCAGGAGGGTGTGCCGTTCCGCGTGATCGTGAGCGACCAGACCGAGGGAGAGGCGGAGGTCCTCCAGCCCGCCGTGCGCGCGATGGTGCGGGTGCTCGAGGCGCAGGGGCGGGGGGTGCAGCTCGAACGCCACCTGCCGCGCAGGGGGCTGGCGGAGCACCGGCACTACCTGCTGGACCTGGCCAGCGCTCCGTTCGTCCTGTTCCTCGACAACGACGTCTGGCTCGAGCCCGGTTCACTGGACCGCATGTACCGGGCCCTCCGGGCGGCCGGATGCGGATTCGTCGGATCCGCGGTCCAGGGCCTGTCCTACCTCCCGGACCCCAGGCCGCACGAGCGCACCGGGCTGTCCCTGTGGCCGGGCAACGAGGTGTCGCCCGAGCGCATCCGCCCGGGCTCGGAGGGCTTCGCCCGCTGGCCGCTCCACAACGCCGCCAACCTGGCACACGCCGCTGCCGAGCTCGCGATCCCCCCGGGGGAGTGGCGCCTCTACCGTGTCGCCTGGGTGGGAGGCTGCGTGCTGTTCGACCGCGCGGCACTCGTCGAGTGCGGGGGGTTCGACTTCTGGGACCAGCTCCCGCCCGGGCACGCGGGTGAGGACGTCGCCGCCCAGTGGCGCGTCATGGAGCGCTACGGCGGAGCAGGCATCATCCCCTCGGGGGCCGTGCACCTCGAGGCACCCACCACGGTGACCGACCGTGCCATAGACGCTGCCCACGTGATCCTGGGTCAGTGACGGTGCTCCCGCACCGGGAGCACGTGCAAGGGAATCGAACGAACCGATACGAAGGAGCGCACCATGGCAGATCCGAGTCCGATCGACATCCAGAAGGCACTGGGCGGCATGGACTATCCCGCCTCGAAGGAGGACCTCGTCAAGCACGCAGAGGACAAGGGCGCAGACGACGCGGTCCTCGAGACACTGAGGAACCTTCCCGACCGCGAGTTCGACTCGCCGACGGATGTGAACAAGGAAGCATCCAAGTAGCACCCGACCGCCGGCGGCACTCCTGCAGGAGGACCGCCGGCACCGGGCGTCCCGGAAGGACGGCATGAAGAACCAGGCATCCCACGCAGGGCAGGGGACGCGGAACGGCGAGAACGGGCGGCGGAAGGAGTCGGCGGGCGGCGAGGGCCCGCTGACCGTCGTCATCGCCTTCGTGGCCAACTTCCTCGTCGCGGCTGCGAAGACCGTCGCCGCAGTCGTCACCGGTTCGGCCTCGATGACCGCGGAGGCAGCGCACTCGTGGGCGGACACCGGCAACCAGATCTTCCTCCTGATCGCCGAACGCAAGTCCAGGCGCCGACGCGACGCCTCCCATCCTCTGGGCTACGGGCGCGAGGCCTATGTCTGGTCCATGTTCGCGGCGTTCGGACTATTCACGGCCGGCGCCGTCGTGTCCATCACGCACGGGGTCCAGCAACTGATCGAGCCCGAGCCGGCAGCGGACTACGGCGTCGCGTACGTCGTCCTCGCGCTCGCCTTCGTCCTCGAGGGGATCTCCTTCACCCAGGCCTTCCGCCAGGCCAGGAAGGCGGGGCAGGAGCGGGGCACCACCACGCTGGAGAGCGTGTCCACGACGTCCGACCCCACCCTGCGCGCCGTCTTCGCCGAGGACTCGGCGGCGCTGATCGGGCTCGTCATCGCGTTCCTCGGGATCCTGCTGCACCAACTCACCGGCTCTCCCGTGCCGGATGCGGTCGGCTCCATCCTGGTCGGCGTGCTGCTCGGCGTGATCGCCGTGATCCTGATCGACCGCAACCGCCGCTTCCTCGTCGGCCAGGCCGTGTCACCGGTCCTGCTCGAGTCGGTCGCGCAGCGGCTGGGAGCACACACCAGCATCGACCGCGTGACCTATCTGCACCTCGAGTACGTCGGGCCGGAACGCCTGTACCTCGTCGCTGCCGTGGACCTGGTGGGGGACCGCGCGGAGCACGACGTCGCCGTCGCGCTCCGCGCGGTGGAGCGCGACATCGAGGATCACGAGCGGATCGAGGAGGCCGTCCTCACGCTCTCCACCCCGGACGAGCCCACACTGCGCTTCGGGGTGGGCGCGACCTCCTGACCTCAGAGGCCGCTCGGTTCGCCCACCGCATCGGAGCGGGCGGCGCTTCCGTCCTCCGGGGAACCGGCGGCAGCGGGAGCACCGGCGATGTTGACCATCCACGTGACACCGAACCCGTCGATGCACATACCGAAGCTGTCGCCCCAGGGCGACTGCGCCAGCGGCACGATCTCGCTGCCGCTTCCGGCGAGAGCCTCCCAGTAGCCGCGGAGCTCCGCCTCGTCGTCGCCGCTGACCGACAGCGAGTGTCCGGCCGGAGCGCTGTACTCCATGCTGTTCGGTGTATCCGCGGCCATCAGGACCTGACCCGACGGCGTCGTCAGCATGGAGTGCATGATCTTGTCCTGCTCCGCCGGATCCTCGCTCACCTGGTACTCGGCGAACGTGCTGCGCTGCAGCTCACCGCCGAAGACGGACCGGTAGAAGTCCATCGCCTGGGCGGCGGTGTCCTTGAAGTTGAGGTAGGTGTTGATCGTCGCTGCCATGGTGTCCGCCTCCTGCCGGGTGGCTTCCGCCACGCCCTGTCCTGGTGCTGGAATTATCGTCCGGCGCGGGCCGGGGAAGGAAGGGCGCCGCTGCCCTCACGACGGCGAGGGCTCCGGGCGCGGACCGATCGCCCCGGCCACCTTCTCCTCGAGCGAGGTGATCGTGGCGTCGGGCAGCACGATCAGTCCGTCGAGCTCCCGGCGGGCACGGCGGTAGGCGGTCTGGCGTTCCGCGGCCGTGGCGGCGTCGTCGACGGCCACGGTCACCAGCTTCCGGGCGGTCTGCAGCCGCTGGCGTTCCTCCACGCCGAAGCCGCTCGCGCGGACGCGCCGGGCCTCGGTCTCGGCGATCTGGAAGGCTACATCGTAGGACGTGACGGCGGAGCGGTAGGCGGCGAGGTCCTCCGCCGAGACCGCCGAAGGGTTCTCGGGACGCAGGGCGTCCGCTTCGCGCTTCGCCCGGAGGAACGCCACCGTGAGCGGTTCACGGACATCGGTCATCATCGGGTAGTCGATGAGTTTCGCCGCATCGAGCTCGTAGGACAGCCATCTCCTGTCGACCTCGTCGTGCATGCGCTCGACGTGCTGCACGTCGCGCTCGGGACGGCGCGCCGGTTCGGGTTGCCCGGCCTGCACGTGCGCGCCGTGGAGGACGCCCGGATGCTTCAGGCGGTACAGCTCCATCCTGCGCTGGTGCCGTCGCTCGCTCGCCTCCGACCAGTGCCGCCCCCAGACCGCGAACACGCCGGACAGCGGGAAGACGAGCCACCAGTAACTGCCTGCGAAGGACAGGATTTCGTTCACGCGTCCATCGTAGGCCTGCGCGGGGCGGGGCCGGGCGAGTCAGTCGTTCGCGTCCTCGCGGCGGGAGTACTGCCTGCGGGCACGACGGAAGAACGAGACGAGGACCAGCACGCTGACGAGGAAGTGCAGGACGGACAGGGAAGGCAGGACCGTCAGGAGGAGGATCATCACCAGCGCGAGCAGCGCCGCGAGCTGCAGGAACGCGAGGTACTGCGCCGGGATCGGGCGCGGCCAGGGATGGAATTCGATGGTGGGCGGGCGATCCGCCGCGTTCCTGAGCATGGTGGTCCTCCGGGAGTGGGATACCAGCCATCGTGCGCGTACCCGGAAAGACGGTGCAACGCGCGGTGGAGCCGGACCAAGCCCTTGACGGGTGGCACGGACGCCGCCCCGCGGGTCGACGACCGGCGTCGCGCGACGGGGGACCGCAGCGCGACCTCCGGCCCTGAGAAACTCCGACGGGGCTTAGGGGTACTGCGCGCCGATCGCTGTACAGTTCCTCCAACGGCTGTCGCAGCCGGTGCCGGTCTCCTCTTTCTCCTCGCACGATTGGTCTCAGCCATGAAGGAATTCGCCACCCTCGCCCAGTTCCGCCTGTCCTCGACGGGCGGCAACGAACTCGACCACAAGACGGCCCTGCTGCTGTTGCTCGCGCTTCCCCGCGCCATCGGGGAGGACGGCTGGCAGAACCAGCCGTGAGGGCGTGTCCTGGCGCGGTAGCCGCCATGCACACGCCGGCCCTGAGGTCGAGGAGCGCCTTCCCAGCGGGCGCCGAGGTTCTTCCGCTATAAAAGACAGGGGGCTTACTGTCGGTACCGGGAGAGGTTGGTCGAGAACGATGAAGTTTCTGAGAAGGGGCACTATCGCCCTCAAGCGGTGGATCCGTGGAGTGCGGAACAACGCCGTGGTCCTCGCAGGACCCGACGAACCGCTGTACTGATCCGGCCCGTCCTGTCGACGCCGGACGCGCCCCATCGTCCGAGGAGGATGGGGCGCGTTCGTGCTGGGCAAGACAAAACCCCGCATCCCAGGCGGCGAGACCTGGAACACGGGGTCCTGTTGTGCACCCCCCGGGACTTGAACCCGGAACCCATTGATTAAGAGTCAATTGCTCTGCCAATTGAGCTAGAGGTGCGTGGCGTTTCCCCTCCCGATTTCACCCGTTCAGGTCATCCGCAACAGCATGAAACTCTACCAGCACTTCGGCGGAAACATGAAACCGAGCCGTTCGGTCCGGGCCTCAGCCCGTCCGGATGCGCAGGATCCTCGCGCTGCCGGGCTCGTTCGTCGCGACCAGCAGCGAGCCGTCGCTGCCGGCCACCACGTCCCGCAGCCGGCCGTAGGATCCCTCGAAGTGGCTCACCGGCTCGCCCGCCGTCCCGTCGACCAGGGGGACCTGCCACAGCCGCTGCCCCCGCAGGCCGCCGATGTACGCCACGTCGTCGACGATCGCCATGCCGCTCGGCGAGGACGACGCCGTCGACGGCCAGACCACCTGCGCATCGACGAACCGGGAGTCCTGCGGCGCCCCCGTGACGTCCGGCCAGCCGTAGTCGGAACCGGGTTCGATGAGGTTCAGCTCGTCGTCGACCTCCGGCCCGAACTCCGTGGCCCAGAGCCTGCCCGCCGAGTCCCACGCGAGTCCCTGCACGTTGCGGTGGCCGACACTGTAGACCGGGGAACCGGGCGTCGGGTTGTCGGCGGGTACCGCGCCGTCGGCCGTGATGCGGAGGATCTTGCCGCCCAGGCTCGATGCGTCCCGGGCGTTCCCGCGCGCGCCCGCATCCCCCGTACCGATGTACAGGTGGCCGTCCGGGCCGAAGGCCAGCCGGCCTCCGTTGTGGATGTCGCCGGCAGGGATGCCCGTCAGCAACGGCTCCGGCGCCCCGAGGCGTCCGTCGATCCACGGCAGCCGAACCACGCGGTTGTCGCCGGCCGACGTGTAGTACGCGTAGATCGCGTCGGGGTCCGGGCCGGGCGCGACGGCGAGACCGAGGAGGCCGCCCTCACCCCCCGCCGAGGCTGCCTCGGGGATGACGCCGATGACTTCGCCGGCCGTCCCGTCGTAGCGTTCGATTTCCCCGGTCTCCCGTTCGGCGACGAGGAGGGCGTCGTCGAGCACCACGACGGACCAGGGCAGGTCGAGGCCCGTCACGGCGTCCCCCGCGTAGGCCAGGACGGGCAGGGCCGGAGGCGGCGCCGCCGTGCCCGCGGTGGTGGACGCCCCGGCATACACCGGTTCCTCCTCGGCCCGATCCGAGCAGCCGGGGACGGCGAGCAGGATCAGCAGGACGGCGCCGGCCGGGGGAGATGGCGCGGACGCGAGCGCGGGATGCTGCCCGGGCGGATCGCCGTGGAGCTGCGGCTGACATGGTCCGACCCTAGGCCGGGGTGGAAGGGGTGTCCACCGACCGAGGACGGGACGGGCGGGCGTCCGCCGACACTAGGCTGGCGCCATGACGAATTCCGCACCGGCCGCCCCTGTCCAGACCGTCCGCACCCTGAGCGTCCCGTCCGCCGAGCTGCGGGACGCACTGACCGACGCCTCGCCGTCCGTCGAGATCGTGCTCTGGGACTTCGCGACACCGCCCGAGGACTTCGATCTGGCGGCCCTCGACGCCGCCGTCCTGCCCTACACGGGCCGCGCCCATCTGGACGGCGCCCTCGATGCCGCTCCGAACCTCCGGCTCGTGCACACCCAGTCCACGGGGTACGACGGCGTCGCGGACCTCGTGGGGCCCGACGTCGCGATCGCGACGGCCGCCGGCGTCCATGCGGCGGCGACCGCCGAACTCGCCGTCGGTCTCGCCCTGGCCTCGCTGCGGGGGATCGACGACGCCGTGCGCCAGCAGGCCGAGGGACGGTGGCACAGTGCCCGCTATCCGGGCCTCGCGGACCGCCGCGTGCTCCTGGTGGGTGTCGGCGGGATCGGCGAGGAGATCCGCAAGCGGCTCGCCACCTTCGAGGCGGTGGTCACGAGGGTCGGCAGTACCGCGCGCGCGAGGACGACCTGGGGCATGTCCACGGCAGCGACGAACTGGTGGACCTGGCTCCGCACCACGACGTCATGATCGTGATCACGCCGCTCACCGATGCGACGCGGGGACTCGTGGGGCGCGAGGTGCTCGCAGCCCTGCCGGACGGGGCACTGGTGATCAACGTCGCGCGCGGTGCGGTGGTGGACACGGAGGCGCTGACGAGCGAGGCCGTGGCCGGGCGCCTGAAGGCCGCGCTCGACGTGGTGGATCCCGAACCCCTGCCCGAGGGCCATCCGCTGTGGAGCGCTCCCGGAGTGATCATCACACCGCACGTCGGAGGCAACACCGGAGCCTTCCCGCCGCGGATCCTCGCGCTGCTGAGGCGCCAGGTGGAACTGCTCGGCAGCGGACAGGAGCCGGTCAACCTCGTGCGGCGCGGGACCTGGGGGCGATAGGCGGATCACGCCATCGCGATGAAGGCGTCCATGAACGAGGTGAAATCGATCAGGTCCTCGTCCTGCGCCAGCCGCAGCGGGGTGCCCGGACCGATGTCGAGGACGGGATCGGCCAGCACGCCGAAGCGGAAGATCCGGCCCGTGCTCGTGCCCACCTCGTAGGAGGCGTCGTCCCACTGCAGGGCGTGGGCGAGGTTCGTCATGTTGACCTCCACGGGCACACCGGCACCGGTGATCGCCGTCAGGTCCACCGGTGCGATCATCAGTTCCGCAGGCTTCCAGCGGTAGCCGACCACGTAGCCGACGGCTGCCGAGCCCGCGTCGCGGGACTGCTGGGCCGCGAAGACCAGGTTGTAGTCGCCGTAGTTCGGGATCTGCCCGTCGAAGACCCGGCGCAGGGCGTTCTTCAGCCCTTGTCCGCCGTCGAGTGGTCGGCTGGGTGCAGGGGTCTCATCGGGAGTCATATCACGCCGTTGCGGTAGGGGCTGTCGGTTCGGTCCCCGCGGGGAGTCCGTGGTGCGGCCGGGCCGTTTCCCGCCCACGGGATCCACACTGTACCGGAGGGGAATCGGGCAGCACGAGGAGTCGCGCCGGACCGGGCAGCCTCTCCCGCGGCCTCCGCGGGAGGCTGTAACAGCGGGGTCACATGGCGAAACCCGCCTGCAACACGGGCTTAGGCTTTGACCATGACCGTGGAAACAACTCCAGACATCAAGCCAAGAAGCCGCGTCGTCACGGACGGCATCCACGCCGCACCGTCCCGCGGGATGTTGCGTGCCGTGGGCATGGGCGACGAGGATTTCGCCAAACCCCAGATCGGCGTCGCCAGCTCCTGGAACGAGATCACGCCCTGCAACCTGTCCCTCAACCGCCTCGCGGAGGGGGCTAAGGAGGGCGTGCACGACGGCGGCGGATTCCCCATGCAGTTCGGCACGATCTCGGTGTCCGACGGCATCTCGATGGGCCACGAGGGGATGCATTTCTCGCTCGTCTCCCGTGAGGTCATCGCGGATTCCGTCGAGACGGTGATGCAGGCCGAACGCATCGACGGCTCCGTCCTCCTCGCCGGCTGCGACAAGTCGCTGCCGGGCATGCTCATGGCGGCGGCCCGCCTCGACCTCGCCTCCGTGTTCCTGTACGCGGGGACGATCATGCCGGGATTCGCGAAGCTCGAGGACGGCACCGAGAAGGAAGTCACCCTCATCGACGCCTTCGAGGCGGTCGGCGCCTGCGCTGCGGGCAAGATGAGCCTGAAGGACCTCGACAGCATCGAACGCGCCGTCTGCCCCGGTGAGGGTGCCTGCGGCGGGATGTACACGGCGAACACCATGGCCTGCATCGGTGAGGCCCTCGGGATGTCCCTGCCCGGCTCGGCAGCGCCGCCCTCGGCGGACCGCCGCCGCGACATGTACGCGCGGAAGTCCGGCGAGGCGGTCGTGAACCTGCTGCGCCTCGGCATCACGGCCCGCGACATCATGACGAAGAAGGCCTTCGAGAACGCCATCGCGGTCACCATGGCGTTCGGCGGCTCGACGAACGCCGTCCTCCACCTCCTGGCGATCGCCCGCGAGGCCGAGGTGGACCTCACGCTCGACGACTTCACCCGCATCGGCGACCGGATCCCGCACCTGGGCGACCTCAAGCCCTTCGGGCGCTACGTCATGTTCGACGTCGACAAGGTGGGCGGCGTGCCGGTCATCATGAAGGCGCTCCTGGATGCAGGCCTGCTGCACGGCGACTGCCTGACGGTGACCGGCAAGACGCTCGCGGAGAACCTCGCGGAGATCGATCCGCCGGACCTCGACGGCAAGATCCTTCGCGCGCTCGACAACCCGCTGCACAGGACCGGCGGCATCACCATCCTGCACGGCTCGCTCGCCCCCGAGGGTGCCGTCGTGAAGAGTGCCGGCTTCGATGCCGACGTCTTCGAGGGCTCCGCCCGCGTGTTCGAGCGTGAGCAGGGCGCCCTCGACGCGCTCGATGCCGGCGAGATCAAGCCCGGCGACGTCCTCGTCATCCGCTACGAGGGACCCAAGGGCGGCCCCGGCATGCGCGAGATGCTCGCCATCACCGGCGCCATCAAGGGTGCCGGTCTCGGCAGGGACGTCCTCCTCCTGACCGACGGCCGGTTCTCCGGAGGCACCACGGGACTGTGCATCGGGCACGTGGCGCCCGAGGCGGTCGACGGCGGCCCCATCGCCTTCGTGCGCGACGGCGACCGCATCCGCGTCGACATCGCGGCCAAGAGCTTCGATCTCCTCGTCGACGAAGCAGAACTCGAGCAGCGCAGGGTGGGATGGGAGCCGCTCCCGGCCCGCTACACGAAGGGTGTCCTGGCGAAGTACGCGAAACTCGTGCACTCCGCGTCCATGGGCGCGTACACGGGCTAGACGACGCCGGCAGGGTCCGGGCCGGAGGCGATCTCCGTCCCGGGCTCCGCGCTCGTTAATGTCCACTAACTGGACGCCCTGTCCAGCATGTGAGACAGGGAGGGGAGCGTTTGACACCCTTTCGCGGGGGCCGGGAAACTACAGGTATGCAGCTCCAACCCGTAGTCGTCGTCCTTACCCAGCGCGTGGCCTGAAGCCCGTCCGGTAGACGACTACAGTCACGCGCAACCCCTCGCAGAGCCCGACAAGGCTGAGGGGTTTTTTTGTCGACACACCCTGTCAGCGAGGAAGAAGCGCGCGGAACTCCGTCCGCAGTCAGAACTGCAGCAGTGCAGCGAACGCTCCAAAGGAAGTCGAAGATGTCCAAGGGATCGCCCATCAGCCCAGCGTTGCTGGCAGCAAGGCCAGCACCTCCCGCAGCACCCGCGCGTGAGACTCCGACCGCCGTCCCGGCGAGTGCGGTCCGCGGACCCAACCGTGTCGTGGGCCCCGTCGAGATGCTCGGCTCCGCGGCGATCGTCCGATCGCTCGAGGAACTTGGTGTCGACGACGTCTTCGGCCTTCCCGGCGGCGCGATCCTCCCGACGTACGACCCGCTGATGGCCTCCACGAAGCTCCGCCACATCCTGGTGCGGCACGAGCAGGGCGCGGGGCACGCGGCGCAGGGCTACGCCATGGTGACGGGCCGGCCGGGAGTCTGCATCGCGACCTCGGGCCCCGGGGCCACCAACCTCGTGACCGCCATCGCGGACGCCCACATGGACTCCGTACCCATGGTCGCCATCACGGGCCAGGTCTCCAGCGCCTTCATCGGCTCGGACGCCTTCCAGGAAGCGGACATCGTCGGCATCACCATGCCGATCACCAAGCACTCCTACCTCGTCACGGACGCCCAGGACATCCCGCGCGTGCTCGCCGAGGCGTTCCACATCGCCACCACGGGACGCCCCGGCCCGGTGCTGGTCGACGTCGCCAAGGACGCCCAGCAGTCGAAGATGACCTTCTCCTGGCCGCCGAAGGTGGACATCCCCGGCTACCGGCCCGTGGTCCGCGGACACTCCAAGCAGGTGCGCGAGGCCGCACGCCTGATCAGCGCCTCGCAGCGCCCGGTCTTCTACGTGGGCGGCGGCGTCGTCAAGGCCCATGCCGCGGCCGAACTGAAGGAGCTCGCCGAACTCGTCGGCGCGCCGGTGGTCACCACACTGATGGCCCGCGGCGTCTTCCCGGACTCCCACGACCAGCACGTGGGCATGCCCGGCATGCACGGGTCCGTCTCGGCCGTGACCGCCCTGCAGCAGGCGGACCTCCTGATCACCCTCGGCGCGCGCTTCGACGACCGCGTCACGGGTGTGCTCTCCAGCTTCGCGCCGCACGCGAAGGTCATCCACGCGGACATCGACCCGGCGGAGATCTCCAAGAACCGTACGGCGGACGTGCCGATCGTCGGGTCGGTCAAGGAGATCATCCCCGAGCTGACGGCGGCCGTGCGCGAATCCTTCGAGGCGCAGGGGCGCCCCGACATCTCCGCCTGGTGGAAGACGCTCGGACACCTGCGCGAGACCTACCCCGTCGGCTTCACCCAGCCCGACGACGGCCTCTCCGCGCCGCAGCAGGTCATCAAGCGCATCGGTGAACTCACGGGTCCCGAGGGCGTCTTCGTCTCCGGTGTGGGACAGCACCAGATGTGGGCGGCGCAGTTCATCCAGTACGAGCGCCCGCACGCCTGGCTCAACTCCGGCGGACTCGGCACCATGGGCTACTCCGTGCCGGCCGCGATGGGCGCCAAGGTCGGCAACCCGGACCGCGTGGTCTGGGCGATCGACGGGGACGGCTGCTTCCAGATGACCAACCAGGAACTGGCCACCTGCGTCATCAACAACATCCCGATCAAGGTCGCGGTCATCAACAACTCCTCGCTCGGCATGGTGCGGCAGTGGCAGACCCTCTTCTACGAGGGCCGGTACTCGAACACCGACCTGAACACGGGGCACGACACCGTCCGCGTCCCTGACTTCGTGAAGCTCGCGGACGCCTACGGCTGCGTGGGCCTGCGCTGCGAGCGCGACGAGGACATCGACGCCACCATCGAGCAGGCGCTGGCGATCAACGACCGCCCCGTCGTCATCGACTTCGTGGTGAGCCGCGATTCCATGGTGTGGCCGATGGTCCCCGCGGGCGTCAGCAACGACCTCATCCAGATCGCCCGCAACATGACCCCGACCTGGGAGCAGGAGGACTGACATGGCACGACACACCCTTTCCGTGCTCGTCGAGGACGTACCCGGCGTCCTGACCCGCGTGGCCAGCCTGTTCGCGCGGCGCGCGTTCAACATCAACTCGCTTGCGGTCGGACCGACCGAGGTCGCGGGCATGTCCCGCATCACCGTTGTGGTGGAAGCCGAGGGAGACCTCCTCGAGCAGGTCACCAAGCAGCTGAACAAGCTCATCAACGTCATCAAGATCGTCGAACTGACCTCCGAGCAGTCGGTGCAGCGCGACCACGTCCTGATCAAGGTCCGGGCCGACGCCGCCACGCGACTGCAGGTGACCCAGGCCGCGGACCTGTTCCGCGCGTCCGTCGTCGACGTGGCGATCGACTCGCTGATCATCGAGGCGACCGGGACGCCCGAGAAGCTCTCGGCGCTCCTGTCCGTCCTCGAGCCCTTCGGCATCCGCGAGATCGTGCAGTCGGGCACCCTGGCGATCGGCCGCGGCGCCAAGTCGATGAGCGACCGCGCCCTGCGCAGCGCCTGACGATCCCTTCCACAACTTTCCAGCAGCACCCATCTCAAGGAGAAATACCCGTGACCGAGTTGTTCTATGACGACGATGCAGACCTTTCCATCATCCAGGGCCGCACCGTGGCCGTCATCGGCTACGGCAGCCAGGGCCACGCCCACGCGCTGAGCCTGCGTGACTCCGGCGTCGACGTGCGCGTCGGACTGAAGGAAGGATCCGCGTCGCGCGCCAAGGCCGAGGCCGAGGGGCTCCGGGTGCTCTCGGTCGCCGACGCGACCGCGGAGGCCGACCTCATCATGGTGCTCACGCCCGACCAGGTGCAGCGCCACGTGTACAAGGACGACATCGCGCCGAACCTGCAGGCCGGCGACGCATTGTTCTTCGGGCACGGCTTCAACATCCGCTACGGCTACATCCAGCCCCCGTCCGACGTCGACGTCGCCCTCGTGGCGCCCAAGGGACCCGGACACATCGTCCGCCGCGAGTTCGAGGCCGGCCGCGGCGTCCCCGACCTGATCGCCGTCGAGCAGGACGCGTCCGGCAAGGCACGCGACCTCGCCCTCTCCTACGCGAAGGCGATCGGCGGCACGCGTGCGGGCGTCATCGAGACCACCTTCACGGAGGAGACCGAGACCGACCTGTTCGGTGAGCAGGCGGTCCTCTGCGGTGGTGCCTCGCAGCTCATCCAGTACGGGTTCGAGACGCTGACCGAGGCCGGCTACAAGCCCGAGGTCGCGTACTTCGAGGTGCTGCACGAGCTCAAGCTGATCGTCGACCTCATGGTCGAGGGCGGCATCGCCAAGCAGCGCTGGAGCGTCTCCGACACGGCGGAGTACGGCGACTACGTCTCCGGCCCGCGCGTCATCACCCCCGAGGTGAAGGAGAACATGAAGGCCGTCCTCGCGGACATCCAGAACGGTGCCTTCGCCCAGCGCTTCATCGACGACCAGGACGCCGGAGCGCCCGAGTTCACCGAGCTGCGCAAGAAGGGCGAGGACCACCCGATCGAGAGCACGGGCCGGGAGCTGCGCAAGCTCTTCTCGTGGATCAAGACGAACGACGACTACACCGAGGGTTCCGTAGCGCGCTAGCGCCCGCCCCCAGCCGGCAGGACACATGGTCAACGCTCAGCGACGAGCAGGTGTCCTGCCGGACGTATGTCCGGCCCCTGAACCGGGCCGGGTCCGTCCCGCCTGAACCGCCGAAATCCGCAGAAGGAACCTCCCGTGACCCCCAAGCCCGTCGTCCTCCTCGCCGAGGAACTCTCACCCGCCACCGTCGAAGCACTCGGCCCGGACTTCGAGATCCGCAGCACCGACGGAGCGGACCGCTCCCAGCTGCTCGCAGCGCTCGCCGACGTCGACGCCGTCCTCGTCCGCTCGGCGACCCGGATGGACGAGGAGGCCATCCGCGCGGCACCGAAGCTGAAGGTCATCGCCCGCGCGGGAGTGGGCCTCGACAACGTCGACATCAAGGCGGCCACGCACGCCGGCGTCATGGTCGTCAACGCCCCGACGTCGAACATCATCTCCGCCGCCGAGCTCACCGTAGGGCACATCCTCAGCCTGGCCCGGAACATCCCGCAGGCCAGTTCCGCCCTGAAGGCGGGGGAGTGGAAGCGGTCGAAGTACTCGGGCACCGAGCTGTACGAGAAGAACATCGGCATCATCGGGCTCGGCCGCATCGGCGCCCTCGTGGCCGCGCGCCTCCAGGGCTTCGGCACCCAGATCCTCGCGTACGACCCCTACGTCACCTCTGCGCGGGCGGCACAGCTCGGGGTCCGCCTCGTGTCCCTCGACGAACTGCTCCGCGAGTCGGACTTCGTGACGATCCACATGCCCAAGACGCCCGAGACCGTCGGGATGCTCGGCGCGGACGCCTTCGCGATCATGAAGGACACCGCCTACGTGGTCAACGTGGCACGCGGCGGCCTCGTCGACGAGGAAGCACTGCACACCGCTCTCGAGCAGGGCCTGATCGCCGGAGCCGGCGTCGACGTCTTCGTCCGTGAGCCCAGCACCGACCTCCCGTTCTTCGCGCACGACAGCGTCGTGGTGACCCCCCACCTCGGGGCATCCACCGAGGAGGCCCAGGAGAAGGCCGGGATCTCCGTCGCCAGGTCGGTCCGCCTGGCCCTCGCCGGTGAGCTCGTGCCCGACGCCGTGAACGTCGCGGGTGGCGTGATCGATCCGGCCGTGCGTCCCGGCATCCCGCTCATGGAGAAGCTCGGCCGTATCTTCACGGCGCTGACCCACGCCTCCCTGACCTCCATCGACATCGAGGTGGCCGGCGAGATCGCATCCCTCGACGTCAAGGCCCTCGAGCTGGCCGCGCTCAAGGGCGTGTTCACCGACGTCGTGTCGGAGCAGGTCTCCTACGTGAACGCGCCCGTCCTCGCGGAGCAGCGCGGCATCACCTCCCGACTCGTCACCACGCCCGAATCGGAGGAGTACCGCAACGTCCTCCGGCTGCGCGGCGCCCTCTCCGACGGCAGCCAGATCTCGGTGGCCGGGACGCTGACCGGACCGAAGCAGGTCGAGAAGCTCGTCGGGGTCAACGGCTACGACCTGGAGATCCCCATCAGCGACCACCTGCTGGTGCTGCTCTACACCGACCGCCCCGGCGTGATCGGAGCACTCGGGCGGCTCCTCGGTGAGCGGGACATCAACATCGCCGGCATGCAGGTGGCGCGGAACAAGGAGGGCGGCCAGGCGTTGTCCCTGCTCACCGTCGACAGCTCCGTGCCGCAGGACGTCCTCGACGCGATCCGCGCCGAGATCGGAGCCACCGTGGCCCGCGAAGTGGACCTGCAGGGCTGAGCGGAAGGTACCGATGGTCACGCACCGGTTACCCGCCGACGCCTGCACCGCGACGCAGGTCCTCTCGAGGGACACTCCCGCCGTCCTGCGGATCGAGCCGGGCGACCGCGTCGTCGTCGAGTCGCTCGACGCGTGGGGGCACCTCGAGCGGCAGGAGTCGCCGGGAGCCGTCACGCCCTACCGCTTCCCGGACCGGCGCGGACGTGCGCTCACCGGACCCATCGAGGTCACCGGGGCCGAGCCGGGTGACGTGCTCGCCGTCCGGTTCGAAGCGCTCGAGCCCGCGGACTGGGGCTGGACCGTGTCCGGGAAGCGGGACGACGCCTTCATGCGCAGCCTGGGCCTCGAGGGGACGGATCCGGCGTGGCTGCTGTGGGACCTCGACCGGCACGCCGGGACCGGGACCGACCAGTACGGGCACGTCGTCCGCCTCGCCCCGTTCCTCGGTGTGGTGGGGCTGCCGCCGGCCGAGGCGGGGGACCATTCGACCACGCCGCCCCGGGCGGCGGGTGGCGGCAACATCGACTGCCGGGAACTGACGGCCGGCTCCACCCTGTTCCTGCCCGTCACGGTGCCCGGCGCGCTGCTCCACCTCGGCGACGGGCATGCGGCGCAGGGCGACGGGGAGGTGGGCGGCACGGCCATCGAGTGCGGCATGACGACGACCGTCACGGTCGACCTCGTCCGGGATGCGCCGCTCGCGAGCATCCACGCGCTCACTCCGTCGGCCCGCATCACGTTCGGATTCGATGCGGACCTCAACCGGGCGACGGCGGAAGCGCTCGGCGCCATGCTCACCTGGCTCCAGCTGTTGTACGGCCTGGAGCGGAAGGCGGCACTGGCCCTCTCCAGTTCCGTCGTCGACCTCCGGATCACGCAGATCGCCAACCTGACCTGGGGCGTCCATGCCGTGCTGGCGCTCGACGCCGTCGGGGTGGCCTGACGCCGCGCTTGGGCAAATCCGTGCGGGCCGGGGTAATTTCGTAGGGTGACCTCCGCAGCTGACGCAAAGCCCTCGTTCTACATCACCACGGCCATCTCCTACCCCAACGGGGTGCCGCACATCGGGCACGCCTACGAGACCATCGCCGTCGACGCCATGGCGCGCTTCAAGCGCCTCGACGGGTTCGACGTCATGTACCTGACGGGCACGGACGAGCACGGCCTGAAGATGCAGCAGGCGGCGGACCGGGAGGGCATCCCGGTCCGGGACCTGGCCACGCGCAACGCGCTGGCGTTCCAGGAGATGAACGACGTCGTCGGGACCTCCTACGACCGGTTCATCCGGACCACCGACGAGGACCACTACGCCGCCGCGACCGAGATCTGGAAGCGGATGGAGGCCAACGGGGACATCTACCTCGACAAGTACGCCGGCTGGTACTCCGTGCGGGACGAGGCCTTCTGGGCGGAGGACGACACGGAGGTCCGCGAGGACGGCGTGCGCTACGCGAAGGAGACCGACACCGAGGTCACCTGGACCGAGGAGGAGAGCTACTTCTTCCGGCTCTCGGCCTACCAGCAGAGGCTCCTCGACCTGTATGCGGCGCAGCCCGAGTTCGGTGCGCCGCAGCCTCGGTTCAACGAGGTCATCTCTTTCGTGCGGCGCGGCCTGGAGGACCTCTCCATCAGCCGCACCACCTTCGACTGGGGCGTCCCGGTCCCGGGCGATCCCCGGCACGTCATGTACGTCTGGGTCGATGCGCTCACCAACTACCTGACCGGTGTCGGATTCCCCGACACCGAGTCCGAGCGCTTCCGCAGGTTCTGGCCCGCGGATGTCCATGTCATCGGCAAGGACATCTCCCGCTTCCACGCCATCTACTGGCCCGCCTTCTTGATGTCGGCCGGCATCGAGGTGCCGAAGCGCGTGATGATCCACGGCTTCCTGCACAACCGCGGGGTCAAGATGTCGAAGTCGCTCGGCAACACCGTGGCACCGGCCGACTGGGTGGACCAGTACGGGCTGGACTCCGTGCGCTTCTTCCTCCGGGAGGTGCCGTTCGGCGCGGACGGCTCCTACAGCCATGAGGCCGTCGTCGGACGCATGAACTCCGATCTCGCCAACAACTTCGGCAACCTGGCCCAGCGCTCGCTCTCGATGGTCGCCAAGAACTGCGACGGCGCGGTGCCGGCGCCGGGGGAGTTCGGGTCCGCCGACATTGCGATCCTCGACCAGGCCCACGCCCTGCTGGAGACCAGCCGCGCGGCCTACGACAAGCAGGAGTTCTCCCGGGCACTCGAGGCCGTGTGGACCGTGCTCGGCGACACGAACGCGTACTTCGCCGACCAGCAGCCATGGGTTCTCCGGAAGACCGACCCGGCGCGCATGAACACGGTGCTGTACGTGACGCTGGAGGTCCTCCGGGTGGTGGCGATCCTGGCCCAGCCGGTGATGCCCGGCAGCGCGGGGCGGATCCTGACAGCGCTCGGGCAGGGGACGGAGCACGACGACGCGCTGCGCCGCTTCGCAGCGCTCGACCGGCGGATCGAGCCAGGGACGGACCTTCCCGCACCGTCCCCCGTGTTCCCCAAGTACGAGGAGCCGGGCGAGGCCTGAGGCGTCGGGGCCCCGGCGTCGGGGCCCGAGCCGGCCTGGCCCGGCCTGAGCCGGGCCGGGGTCAGGCCCGGAGGAACCTGGCTGCAGCAGTCTCCGTCATGACGCGCGCCACGGTGTCCTGCTGGCGCTTCGACGCGACGAGCAGACGCTCCAGAACGGGGCGGTCCAGCACGGCATCTCCCGGCGCGGCGTCGGCCGCGGGCGAGAGCGCGAGGAGTGTGGACCAGAGGGACTCCTTCCCCCTGAGCAGTGACTGCAGGGCCTCGAGTTCCAGCTGCGCGCCGGTACTCGCCCTGCGTCTGTGCGGATTGAGGGGATCCAGCTGCGCCACGACGGACATGGCCCGGGCGAGGGCCATCTTGACGACGCCCGGGCGGTGCCCCAGTGCCCGGATCAGCCTCTTCAGGAACGCACGCTCCTCGCGGATCTCGTCCCGCAGCCGGGAGAAGTCCTCCTCGTAGGGCGTTCCGGCCCAGGAGACCCGAGCTGCGCTGAACAGCCGGACGCCGTTGGTGGCGCCGACGAGGTGCAGGTCGAGATAGGGCAGAAGCGTCTCCAGGTCCAGTTGGTGGACCGGGATACCGTCCGCGGCGCGCGTCATGGGGTGTTCCTTCCAGGATGTGTCCGGCTCATTACCCTACGGCAGCGGAATTCAGCAGCGGTAGCGTGATGGCGACCGCCGTTCCCGCGCCCAGGCTCGATTCGATCGTGATGGTTCCATGGTGTGCCTCGAACGTCTTCCGGGCGATGGACAGGCCCACACCGGCGCCCGGCAGCACCTGGTTGGAGTTGGCGGCCCGGTGGAACGAGTCGAAGAGGTGCGGCAGGTCGTCCGGCGGGATGCCGATCCCCGTGTCCCTGACCAGGACGACCACGTGCCCGTGCCCCGGGTCGAGGGTCAGTCCGACGGCCACGCTGCCGTCCTCCTGCGTGAACTTGATCGCATTCGACAGGACGATGGCGATCGCCGCCGAGAGCTGGTCGCGGTCGCCGGACACGGTGACGGCGTGGTCGGGCAGGGTGCAGTCGAGGGTGATGCCTCCCGCCGCGGCCTGGAGCACGGCGCGGCTCGTGAGCTGGGACACGAGGTGGACGATGTCCACGGGCCCGTAGTCCGAAGCGTCGGTGTCCCGGGAGGAGAGGGCCGAGATGTTCTCGATCAACTCGCTCAGCTTGGCGGTGTTGCGTTCGACCGCGTGCAGCATGGTGCTGGCCTCCGGCGGCAGTTCCCCGCCCACGCCGTCGATGATCATCTCGAGATATCCGGCGATCGACGCGAGCGGCGTCCTCAGTTCGTGGTTGACGGTTCCGACGAAGTCGCTCTTCGCCTGGTTCAGGGCGCGCAGCTTGCGCACGGCCTGCTGCTGGCGGGAGATGAGCTGCGCCTGGATCAGACCGTGGGCGAGGTTGCCGAGGACGTGGTGCGTCAGGGCGCCCTCCACGGAGGACCAGACGAGAGGGGTGTCCTCGCGGACGATCCAGAGCAGCCCGAAGGGCGTGTCCCCCTCACCGAGGGCCGTGACGACTCCGCTGATCGTGCGCTCCCGTCCGAGGGCGTCGAGGAGCCAGCCGGGGGTGGGGATCTCCCCGGCCTCGGGGACGGCGTCGGGATCCGCGGTGGGTCCGGTACGGAAACCGGCGGTGGCGGAGTCCTCCCACAGTCTCAGGGCGAGAGTGAGCGCAGGATCCTGCTGGAGGCGTGACGGACCTGTGATGGACGCCTTCGCCGTCCCCTTCCCGCTGCTCCAGGTGCTGCTCCGGGCGGCGACACGATCGTCGTCGAAGACCTGGAGCGCGAGGTGGTGCGCGCCGAGGGCCCGCCCGACGGCGGGCAGGAACTGGTCCACCATCACCACGGGATCGTTCGTGGCCCTGATCCGGGCGGAGATGCGCCTCATGTCCTCCCGCAGGCGCGCCGAGGATGCACGCTGCTCCTGACGGTGCCGCCGTCGTGCGATGGCGGCAGTGAGCCTGTGGAGCAGTTCGGCGGGTCTGACCGGGCGGAACACCACGTCCGACACGTAGGGCGCCAGGCCCGCCGGAAGCGTCGCACCGTCGCCCTCGGGGAGCAGGAGGATCACCGGAAGACCGGCCAGGTGCGGGTGCTCCGCGACGATGCCTCCCAGGGCGCCCGCGTAGGCGGTCGCGATGGACAGGTCCACGAGGAGCACGTCCGGGTGGGTCGCCAGGACGTCCTCCAGCAGGTCCGCCGGGGCGGTGACGGTCCGCGCCGAGAGGCCACCCGCCACGAGGTGTGCCTCGAGTTCGCCGCAGTCCTGCAGGGACGGCGAGGCGATGACGGCCAGCGCTCCATGTCCTGCTGTCTCGTCCTGCCCCACGACGTCCTTCCGACCCACTGCTGCGATGTCCCCAATATATGCCGGTCGCAGCGCGAACCGAGGACGCCGTGCGGGGGTCAGTCCATCGCGAGTCCGGCGACGGGCGAGAGTCGTGCTGCCCGACGGGCGGGGAGCACGGAGGCCAGCAGCCCCGCGGCGACTGCCACGGCGAGGACCGCTGCGATCTGGCCGACCGGCACGGACGGGCTGACCGACGCGATCCCGCCGAGCGCCGACTGTGCTCCGAGCCAGCCGTACAGGACGCCGAGACCGGTGCCCAGGAGCCCCGCCACCCCTGCGACGAGCACCGCCTCGACCGCCAGCATCCCGCGCAGCTGGGCCCGGGTGAGACCGAGGGCACGGAGGAGGGAGTTCTCCCGGCGCCGTTCCAGCACGGACAGGGACAGCGTGTTGGCGACCCCGATCAGTGCGATCAGGACGGCGACGGCGAGCAGCGCCGTCACGATCAGCAGCAGCACGTCGATGATCTGGTTGTAGGCCGCACGCTCGGCCGCTGCGCCGGTGACCTGGTACTCGGAGACCCCGGTGGCTGCGACGATCCGCGACTGGACGTCCGCTACCGTCGCGGCGTCCCGTGCGTCGTCGAGCCCGAGCCAGAAGGTCGAGCCGACGTAGCTGGACAGGGACCCCTGCACGTCCGCCGGGTCCTCTGCTCCATCGGCTCCCAGGTACGCGGACAAGGCGCCGTCCGGGGTGCTGCCGAGCGCCTCCGCGGTCGCGGCGGTGATGAGCGGCAGGAAGAAGGTGGAATCGGTCGGGGTGACGGGAAGGGTGGCAGGACCCTTCGCGCCCTCCACGGTCACTTCGCCCTGGGTCCAGTCCTGGGGCGCCAGGACCATGCCGTCCGTCAGTGCGACACCCTGTGCCCTGAGCACGTCGGCGATCGCTGCCGGATCGGCGGCATACACCAGGGACCCGCCGTCCTCGGCGCTCGTGAGCAGAACCGGGGTCAGTTCGACGGCGGTCCGGACGCCGTCGACCTGCAGCAGCGTGGACGCGTCGACGCGCGTACCGGGCACCGAGGCTGCAGTACCGAGCCCCGAGACCTCCAGGTCGACGGCGTAGTTCTCGTCCAGCTCGCGGTCGAAGGACGTCCGGGCGGTCTGCGCGCCAACCATCATCATGGTCACGAGGGTGACGCCGACCATCAGTGCCGCCGACGAGGCGGTGGTCCGCGCCGGATTGCGCACGGCATTGACGGACGCGAGGGTGCCGGGCACCCCGAGCGGGCGGGCCATCCTCCCGACGGCGGCCACACTCACGGGAACGAAGAAGGGGGCGAGGAGGATGATGCCGAGGAAGGACACCGCGCCTCCTGCCACGGCCGGCAGGATCGCGACCGATACGGCGCCGAGGAGGAGGAGCGCCGCCCCGCCGCACACCGCCACCAGGCCGGTGAGGAGGCGGACACGGCCGCTCGCGCTCCCGGTGGTCGGCTGCTCCGACGGGCGGAGTGCGGCCAGGGGCGCGACGCGTGTGGCCGCCCGTGCCGGCACGAGCGCCGCGATCAGCGTCATCAGGACCCCGACACAGACGCCGATCACCGCGGCCGACGGCGGAACGGCCAGGACGGCGAAGGACCCGAACCCCGTCCGGCGGGCGAGCCCCACGAGGACGGCCATCACGCCGACGGCGAGCAGGACGCCGAGCACCGACGACACGAGTCCCACGACGGCACCCTCGGCCAGCACCGATGCCCGGACCTGACGCCGCTCGGCGCCGATGCAGCGCAGCAGGGCCAGTTCACGCGTTCGCTGCGCCACCAGGACCGAGAACGTGTTCGAGATGACGAGTCCGGCGACGAGGACGGCCACGGCGGCGAAGGCGAGGAGGATCCCCGTGAGCGAGTCACCGCCGTCCGAGAGCGCCGCGACATCCGCGAGGGTCTGTTCGGCGGCGGTCCGCACCACCAGGTCCGAAGCCCCGTCCGTCGGTGACGCGGCGAGGGAAGCGGCGACGGCCGAGGCGACCGCCCCCGGATCGGCGCCGGGCGACAGCGCGAGCTGGACGGTGCGGTAGGTCGCCTCACCCTCCTTCACCTCGCGCACCACGGCGGAAGGGGCGAGGACCTGCGCCGCCCCGGACAGCATGGGATCGACACTCGGCGCGGTCAGTCCCGTGACGGTGAGCGCATGGCCCGGGGAGGTGGGCGCGGCTCCGGACTCCACGGCGAGCGTGTCACCGGGGACGACGCCCAGACGCGCCGCCGATGCCTCGTCCAGTGCCACGTCACCCGGTCCCGAAGGGTAGGAGCCCTTCGTCACCCTCGTGGTCTCGAGCCGGTCCGGTGCCGTCCCGGTCAGGACGGCGAGCCCGGTGGCGGACCCGGTCGTGACCCGGGTGTAGGCGCGCTCGAGCCCGTGGACGACGTCCACGCCCGGGACGGACGCGAGCTCCGCGGCGATCTCGGCGGGCACCTCCGGTCCCTCCTGCCCGGACACCACGAGGTCGGCCTTCGCATAGGAGGCGCCGATGCTCTCGCCGAGGCTCGCCCTCGTCGTCGCACCGACCATGAGGGTCGCGGAGAGGAAGGCCACGCCGAGCATCACGGCGAGGCCGACGGCGAGAAAGCGCCGTGCGTGGACGCGGACCTGCGCCAGGGCTACCTGCAGCACGCTATGCCCCCAGTTTCGCGAGTGCGCCGAGGATGGCCTCGGGCGTGGACTGCTCGAGTTCGCCGACGAGTGCGCCGTCCTCGAGGAGGACCACCCGGTCGGCGTAGGAGGCCGCGACCGGGTCGTGGGTGACCATGATGATGCTCTGGCCCATCTCACGGCAGCTCCGCCTCAGGAGGGACAGGACCTCCGCGCCCGTCGTCGAGTCGAGATTGCCCGTGGGCTCGTCGCCGAAGATCACGTCCGGTCTCGTCAGCAGGGCGCGGGCGACGGCGACCCTCTGCTGCTGTCCGCCGGAGAGCTCGTGGGGGCGATGGGACAGCCGGTCCGCCAGTCCCAGCGAGGACGAGATCTGCTGCAGCCACGCGGTGTCCACGCTGCCACCGGCGAGGGCCACCGGCAGGGTGATGTTCTGCTCCGCCGTCAGGGTCGGCACGAGGTTGAAGGCCTGGAACACGAAGCCGACGCGCTCACGGCGCAGCCGGGTGAGTGCGGTGTCGGGCAGCCCGGTGATGTCGGTCCCGCCGATCCAGAGCCGTCCGGCGTCGATGCTGTCGAGGCCGGCGAGGCAGTGCATGAGGGTCGACTTGCCGGAGCCGGACGGGCCCATGATGGCCGTGAAGTGTCCCCGGTCGAAGTCGAGTGAGACGTCGCGGAGTGCGTGGACGGCGGTCTCGCCGCGCCCGTAGCTCTTGGAGACGCCCCTGGCGGAGACGGCGGCTACCGGCGCGGGGGAGCCGTCCGCGGGGGTCGCCGTCGGGTCGGCGGGATGCAGAGAAGTAGTCATGCCTCCACGCTATGGATCCGCCGGGCCCTGCGGATCGGCGCCAGGTCCGGGCATGCGGCGCAGTTCGTCATACCGGGGGATGAGGGGCACGGGCCGGGGACTACGACCTGCCGACGGTGCCGCCCGTGATGGCACCTCGCCGTCCGGGCGGCGTCAGGGGCGGACGATCCCCGTCTCGTAGGCCATGACGACGGCCTGGACGCGGTCCCGTGCCTCGAGCTTGGCGAGGATGTGGCCCACGTGCGTCTTCACCGTGGCCTCGGAGAGGAACAGCTTCAGGGCGATCTCCGGGTTGGAGAGCCCCTGGGCGATGAGCTCGAACACCTCGCGCTCGCGGGCCGTCAGCCGCGCCACCGCGGCGGCATGCGCGTCCTGCGTGGCCGAGGGCCGGCGCAGGAGCGGCGCCACGTGGTCGAGCAGCCGGCGCGTGGTGGACGGGGCGATGACGGCGTCCCCCCGGTGCACGGTCCGGACCGCCTCGAGCAGTTCCTCGGGTGGGGCGTCCTTGAGCAGGAAACCGCTCGCCCCGGCGTGGATCGCGGACAGGGCGTACTCGTCGAGGTCGAAGGTCGTCAGGACCACGATGCGCGGGCCCTCGTCCCCGCCGGACGCGGCGGGTGCGCGGCGGACGTGCTCGGCGAGGATGCGGCGCGTGGCCTCGATGCCGTCCATGCCCGGCATGCGCACGTCCATCAGGACGACGTCGGCGCGCGTGGTCGAGAGGGCCCTCACCGCCTCCTCCCCGTTCGCGGCCTCGGCGACCACCTCGAGGTCGGGCTGCGAATTGATCAGCATGGCGAAGCCGCTCCGCACCAGGTGCTGGTCGTCCACGATCGCGATGCGGATCGGAGGCGGGGTGTCGGCGGCCGACGGGATGCCGGTCGGGGCGGTGCTGCTGGCGGTGCTGTCCACGGTGGTGTCGCTCTCCTGTGCTGTCCTGGGTGGGCTGCCGGGCGGTACGCCCAGCCTAGGCCTGCGTGTACGGGATGAACGCCTCCACGCGGTAGCCGCCCCCGGTACGCGGCGCGGCCGAGACCGTGCCGTCGTAGAGCCGGACCCGCTCGGTCATGCCGACGATCCCCTGGCCCGCCCCCGCCGTGGCAGGATCCGGAGCGGCCCCGCGCCCGTCGTCGTCCACCGTGATGGTGAGTCCGCGCGGGCCGTACTCGAGCGACACCTCCGTGGACGTGGCCGAGCCCGCGTGCTTGAGCACGTTCGTGAGCGATTCCTGCACCACCCGGTACGCCGTGAGCTCGGCTCCGAGCGGCAGGTGCCTGCGCGGCGTCCCGATGCGGCGGCAGTCGATCCGCACACCGGATCTGCGGACCGACTGGATGAGGGAGTCGATGTCGTCGAGCGTGGGGAGCGGCCGGGTGGACGCGCTCTCGTCACCGCGGAGGACGCCGAGCAGCCGCCGCATCTCGCGCAGCGATCCCCGCCCGGTGTCGGCGATGGTACCGAGTGTCCGGACGGCGAGTTCGGGCGCCTGCGCGCTCGCATATCGTGCGCCGTCGGCCTGCGTGATGATCACCGACAGGGAATGCGCCACGATGTCGTGCATCTCCCGGGCGATATGGCTGCGCTCGTCGGCCGCGGCGAGGTCGCGCTCCTGCTGCCGCTCGACCTCCAGCCGCCGGTTCCGGTCCTCGAGCGCACGGTAGGTGAGCCGCCGGGACCGGGCAAGGTCGCCCATCGTCCAGGCGAGGAGCGCGAGGGACTCCACGAAGAACAGCAGGATCAGGAACAGGGGCACCGTCGTCAGCACGGAATCGCTTCCGCTCACGCCCAGCAGGTCGCCGTACCGGACGAGGCCGATGGCGGCCCCGGCGATGGCGAGACCGAGGCCCCCGAGGCTCGCCCACCGTGGACCGAAGGCGGCCAGGGTGTAGATCGTGATGAGGACGACGACCTGGGCGGGGACCGGTTCGATGCCGGTGACGAGCTGCAGCACGGAGACGCCCGCGACGACCGTGGCAGAGAGCACCACGTGCGAACGGCGCCACGCGAGGGGGAGCACCAGGGCCACGGACACGACGACGGTCGGGCCCATCGCCTCCACGCCGCTCGCCGCGAACGGCAGGACGAGGAGGACGAAGATCCCCAGCGCGAGCCATGCGTCGATCGTCCCGGGGTGTGCGCGGACCCAGCGTGCCAGCCGCAGGTGGATGTCCATGGGGATCAACTCTAGGTGGGCCCCCGCCGTCGCACATCCGACCACGGGTGGAGCCGTCTCACCCTGCGGACGGATTGTCGCGGGTTCGGGCGCTTTCCTACGCTGGGAGCATGACTGATGCCGCGCACCACATCGACCTCGCCGTCATCCCCGGAGACGGGATCGGAACCGAAGTGACCGCCGAAGCGGTGAAGGTCCTGCTGGCGGCCGTCGGGAACGGCATCGATGTCGCGCTGACCGAGTACGAGCTCGGCGCCGAGCACTGGCTCGCCACGGGGGAGACCCTGCCGGATGCCACCCTCGAGCGGCTGCGGAGCCATGACGCCATCCTGTTCGGAGCGGTCGGGGCCGCCCCGGGCGATGCCCGCATCCCCTCGGGCCTGATCGAACGGGAATTCTTGCTGAAGCTCCGCTTCTCGCTCGACCACTTCGTGAACCTGCGCCCCTCGAGGCTGTACCCGGGTGTCCCCAGCCCGCTCGCCGCCCCCGGCACCATCGATTTCGTCGTCGTCCGCGAGGGCACCGAAGGTCCCTACACGGGCAATGGCGGCACGCTGCGTGGCGGAACACCGCACGAAGTGGCCACCGAGGTCTCGCTCAACACCGCCCATGGTGTCGAGCGCGTGGTCCGGGACGCTTTCGAGCGTGCCTCGGGACGCCGGAAGAAGCTCACGCTCGTGCACAAGCACAACGTGCTCGTCTACGCGGGCCACCTCTGGAAGCGCACCGTCGAAGCGGTCGCCGCCGACTTCCCTGACGTGAGCCACGACTACCTGCACGTGGATGCCGCGATGATCTTCCTCGTCACGGATCCGTCGCGCTTCGACGTGATCGTCACCGACAACCTCTTCGGTGACATCGTCACCGACCTCGCCGCCGCCGTGTCGGGAGGGATCGGTCTCGCCGCGTCCGCGAACCTCAACATGGACCGCACCGCGCCGTCCATGTTCGAGCCCGTCCACGGCTCGGCCCCGGACATCGCCGGCCGGCAGGTGGCCGACCCCACCGCGGCGATCCTGTCCGCGGCCCTTCTGCTCCGGCATCTCGGCCACGACGCTCCCGCGGAGCGGATCGAGCAGGCCGTGGAGCAGGACATGGCCGCCCGGTCCGGGGCCCGCAGCACGTCGGCCGTCGGCGATGCTATTGCCGCTGCCGTGTCCTAAGGTGGTTACACATCATTAACCCAGTGCCGGAGCACTGACCACCGACGGGCGACGGCGGCCACGCCGCACGTGCAGTCCGTTCCAGCACGGAGGAACCATGACAGCCACCGAAACCCAGTTCGCCCAGCACCTGTCGACGCAGCGGAAGTCGGCCGAGGAGCGCGAGGCGGTGCTGGCGAATCCGGGCTTCGGCAATTTCTTCACCGACCACACGGCCATCGTCGACTTCCGCGTGGACGAGTCGGGCGTCGGCGGCTGGCACGACGCACGCCTCGAGCCCTACGGCCCCATCGCGCTCGATCCGGCGGCCGCCGTCCTGCACTACGGCCAGGAGATCTTCGAGGGGATGAAGGCCTACCGGCACGCCGACGGCTCCGTCTGGACGTTCCGCGCCGATGCGAACGCCGCCCGCCTCAACCGCTCCGCAGCCCGCCTGGCACTTCCCCAGCTGCCCGAGGAGCTGTTCCTCGAGTCCCTGCGCCAGCTCGTCTCGGTGGACGCCGACTGGATCCCCTCCGGCGACGGCGAGAGCCTGTACCTCCGGCCGTTCATGATCGCCACCGAGGCGTTCCTCGGGGTGCGGCCCGCCCGCGAGGTGTCCTACCGTGTCATCGCATCACCTGCGGGCAACTACTTTGGTGGCGAGGTGAAGCCGGTGGACATCTGGGTGTCGCGCAACTACGCGCGGGCCGGGCGCGGTGGAACCGGCGCAGCGAAGGCCGGCGGCAACTACGCCTCGTCGCTCGCCGCTCAACTCGAAGCCGAGGCGCACGGCTGCAAGCAGGTGCTGTTCCTGGACCAGTTCAACGACAACGCCGTCGAGGAGCTCGGCGGCATGAACGTCTTCTTCGTCTTCCGGGACGGTTCGCTCGTCACTCCCGCCCTGTCCGGCACCATCCTCGAGGGAGTCACCCGATCCTCGATCATCCAGCTCGGGCGCGACCCCGGGCTGGACGTCAGCGAACGCAAGATCACGCTGGACGAGTGGCGCGACGGCGTGGCGAGCGGCGACATCACGGAGGTCTTCGCCTGCGGCACGGCAGCCGTGATCACGCCCATCGGACAGCTGCGCGACGGTGATGAATTCATCGGTGCCGCCGGCGCGCCCGCCGGAGAGGTGACCATGTCGATCCGCAGCCAGCTGCTGGGCATCCAGACCGGGACCGTCGAGGACACGCACGGCTGGCTCACGCGCCTGGTCTAGGACCTGCAGCAGGCGGCGTCCGTTCCACCCGGGAGGGGTGGGGCGGGCGCCGTCTCTGTTCCGTCCTGCGACAGGCGCAGGGGAGCGTGGGTCAGCTCCACTGGAGTGCGTGCGCCGGCATCAGCGCGACGGCGCGGCCTCCGGGCCGTCGACCCCTTCGCCGACCCGCAGGTAGCGCGTGGTGGACAGGAGCACGCCCGTCTCCTCTGCGGGCATCGGGCGGCTGAAGTAATAGCCCTGGCCGCTCGCGCAGCCCAGGGCTCTCAGCTGGTCCGCCTGCTCCCGTGTCTCGATGCCCTCGAAGACCGCTTCGAGTCCGGCGGCCCGGATGAGCTGGAGGATCGCCGCGACGAATTCCAGCTGCCCGGCGCGGGTGTTCAGCTCGACGAGGAGTGAGCGGTCCACCTTCACCATGCTCACGGGGAGTTCCCGGAGGTAGCTGATGGAGGAGTAGCCGGTACCGAAGTCGTCGATCTCGATGCCGACGCCGAGCTGCTGCAGGCTCAGGAGGGAGTACATCTCCACTTCGCCCCGGGTCACGATCGCCGTCTCGGTGATCTCGACGACCAGGTTGCGGGCGGGCAGGTCGAGTTCGCGCAGCAGGGTCCGGATGTGGTCCACGAGGTCGAGCTGTTTCAGTTCGACGGCCGACAGGTTGACGCGCAGCTGGAAGTCGTCGTCGAGGACGAAGTCCCTGCGCCACTGGGCGAGCTGCCGCAGCGAGGCGGACATCACCCATCGGTCGAGGTCGTGGATGACGCCGATCTCCTCGGCCAGGGGGATGAACGTGTCCGGCGGGATGAGTCCGCGCAGGGGGTGTTGCCATCGCACGAGGACCTCGACGCCGAGGATCCTGTTGGTCGCGAGTTCGACGACGGGCTGGTAGTGCAGCACGAGTTCGTCCGAGCTGATGGCGCCGCGCAGCTCAGTCGCCATCTGGCTGCGGAGTTGCCGGGAGTACAGCATGACGGGTTCGAAGACCTTGATGATGCTGCGGCCCTCGCGCTTGGCGGCGTACATGGCGGTGTCCGCGTCCAGCAGCAGTTCCTCGGCCGTCTGGTCGGCGGTGCCGAGGCGGACGCCGATGCTCGCCCGGGAGTGGACGTAGAGCGAGTCGAGGCGGATCTGCTCGCCGAGGACCTCCAGGGCCCTCCGGGCGACCTGCATGGCGATGTCCATGGTCGCGGCCGGCAGCAGGATCGCGAACTCGTCACCGCCGAGCCGTGCCACGAGATCGGTCTCGCGCACCACGCTGTTGAGGCGGTTGGCCACTTCCTGGAGGACACGGTCGCCCGCGTCATGGCCGAACCGGTCGTTGACGTTCTTGAAGCTGTCGAGGTCGAGGAGGAGGAGGGCCGGTGGCGGGGCGCCGTTGGCGGCCTGGGTGAGCGCCTCCTCGATGCCGTCCATGAGGGCAACACGGTTGGCGAGACCGGTCAGGGCGTCGGACATCGCCATCTTCATCATGTCGAGGTGTGCCTGGCGGAGCATCGCCGTGCGGCTCTCGACGCGCTTCTCGAACTGCTCGTAGACCTGTTCGAGTTCCTCCGCGAGCAGGTTCACGCCGGTGATGACGGCGTCGACCTCGTCCCGTGCGCTCGAAGGCTCGATGCGGCTGCTGAGTTCTCCACGGGACAGCCGGACGATGCTCTCGACCAGCATGGCCAGCCGGGGGTCCTTGTGGTCAGCGCTCATTTGTCCCAGCGTACAGTCCGGAGGCGGAGCTTCCCCGTGAGCGCTGCCCGGCGGGGCGGAAGCGGGCGCAGGCCGTGGCGACGGCAACCGGCCATGTCGCTACCCCCGAATCGTCGCCGTCGTATCACGTGGTCCACGCCGGCCGGATGGGCGGCGTGTCCTGCGTCGCGTGTACCTGGAGCACAGGGCCGAGGCGCTACGTGACGGGGAAAGGGTAGCACTCCGCATCGGCACTTCCCGGCCGTGCGGGGGACGCCGTTCCAGCACGCGCCTGCCGCCCGTCCTCCGGCAGCAGGAAACCCCGGTCAGGATGGGAGTAATGGGGGGAGACGCCCAGCCCGACCGGGGCCCGAGGAAGAGTCTACGGCAGAAGGGTCGATGGCAGGTCCTGCCCCGCGGTCAGAGATTCCCCGGCATCAGGCCGGGCGGTGCTCGCTCAGCTCTGTGCTGCTCCGATGTCCCGGATCAGTGCCCTCGCACTGGACGCCCTGTCCTCGGCACCGGATTGCAGGAAGAGGTCCTCGCTCACCTGGAGGTTCGAGATGGCGTCCGCATTGCTCCCGTGGCCGGACAGCGCCTGACCCAGAAGGAAGTGTGCCTGTGCGGCGACGTGTGATGCCAGGAGCTGCTTGCGGGCGATGATCGCTGTGAGCTGCTCGACGGCAGCCTCGAACTGCCCGGTCAGGACGTGCCACTGCGCCCGGATCAGTTTCAGTTCGAGGCGGTCGCGTTCCGTCCCCCCGACGATCGAGCTCGCGAGCTCCGCCCGTTCGATGCACTCGAGTGTCTCGGGTTCGAGCACGCCGGCGGCGAGACGGAAATCCGCCGAACCGCGATTGAAGCGCGCCCAGAGATCGAGATCGTTGGTGGGGGACAGGGTCTTCGCTGCGAGCTCATGGTAGGACACGCCCTCGCTGATGTTCCTGAGCAGGAAGGCCACGTTGCCGATCGCCCAGTAGGACTGACCCGCGTACTTGTTGTCCGGGTCCTTATCGAGGAGGTCGGCGAGGGTGCGGCACTCGCTCCAGGCATTCTCGAGTTGCCCGCTCTCAGCCAGAGCCGCGATCAGCGCATTCTGAGCCTCGATGACGATGGTGTCCTGGTTCGGCTCGACCAGTGCTTCCGAGACAGCACGACGCGCAGCTTGAACTGCTGCGGCGAGATCGCCGCTTCCCTGCAGAGCAAAAGCCCGCAGGGTGAAGACCCGTGCACTGAGCGCCTTCGACCGCTCCGTCAGGGAGTGCGCGGCCAGTTCATCGGCGATGGATTGTGACTCCTGCATCAGCCCTTGCTTCCGGAGGCACTCCCCGACCAGGAACGAGGCGTTCCACCAGCCGAGATCGTCACCGTCCTCACGGGCAGCAGATGCCAGCTCAGTTGCGAGGCCTTGGGCGGTCACGTAGTCCCGTTGGTTCCAGGCATCACGTGCGCGGAACTCGAGGAGCAGCCGCTGGCCCGGGCCTTCCCTGTATGACATGCGCACCCTTCGGCTTTCCCTGTGGTCGGTTGCTCATCCCATTATTCGGTGCGCGGGGTCCAAGAGCCATCCGCTGAAAAATACTTCAAAAAAATACCCGGAAAATGTTACTAAAGTGGCTGGAGTGGCTTACGATAATTCTCGGGCCGCTTGTGGTAGTGAAGCGGCCCTCCACCACCACTGTTGATCAAGCCAAAGGACCACCGCTATGAAGCGCCTCACCTCCGCCCTCCTCCTCGCAACCCTCCTCGTCACCGGCGGTGCCGCAGCGGCCAATGCCGCCCCCGCCAAGGCCGGCACCGGCACCGTCACCTCGCCCGACCGCGTCGGATCCTGGCCGTTCTGATCCACTCTCGGCTGTACTCCGCCATCCGTTAGGCGGGCAGTACCAGTAGGGCTTGAAATGCAGTACTGATACCGCGGGCACCCTCGACTCTGGGGAAGGAGTGCCCGCGGTATCTCCTTTTAACGCGTCCCGGCGGACGTCCTGGAGCGTCGCCTGTCCGGCGGCGGTGACAGCGGCAGGCGCCGTGCCGGGCGCCGATGCCTCACGCTAGGCTTGGCCGCATGCGAATTGCACGCTTTGTCGTAAATGATGACCCACTGTTCGGCGTCGTGGAAGGTGCGGCGGGAAGCGAGAAGGTGGCCGTCATCCAGGGCGACCCCTTTTACGCCGGCGTCCAGCTGACCGGCGTCCGCCATGCGCTGGAGGACGTCCGGCTCCTGGCGCCCGTGATCCCCCGCAGCAAGGTGGTGGGAATCGGCAGGAACTACGCCGACCACATCCAGGAGATGGGCAGCGAGACGCCTGCCGCACCGCTGATGTTCCTCAAGCCCAACACGTCGGTCATCGGCCCCGGTGATCCGGTCATGCTCCCGTCCTTCTCCGACCAGATCTCGTACGAGGCCGAACTGGCCGTCGTCATCGGCAGGATCTGCAAGGACGTTCCGCTCGAGCGGGTCGACGACGTCGTCTTCGGCTACACCTGTGCCAACGACCTGACTGCCCGTGACGTGCAGAAGACGGACGACCAGTGGGCGCGGGCGAAGGGCTTCGACACGTCCTGCCCGATCGGTCCGTGGATCGAGACCGACCTCGATCCCGAGAACCTCACCGTCCGCGGGTCCCTCGACGGCGAACTCCGCCAGGACGGCTCCACGAGCGACATGATCTGGGGTGCGCGGGAACTCGTCGCCTACGTCTCGCAGGCGTTCACCCTCCTCCCCGGAGACGTCATCCTGACCGGGACGCCTGCCGGTGTCGGCATGATCGCGGACGGCCAGCGGTACGACGTCGAGATCGAGGGCATCGGCCGCCTTTCCAACCCGGCCCGCCGCTGACGGTCCCGTTGCTGGCCGCTCCGCGGCTCCTGGTCCGTCGTCTGCCCGTCCTTCCCGGTCCGACGACGGGCCCGCGGCTCGCGCGGTGCCTGATGGTCCCACCTAGACTGGGTTCATCATGACTACTGCCGCAGACATCCCCACCGTCACCGATGCCACGTCCGTCCGCGTCCGGTTCTGCCCGTCGCCGACGGGCACGCCCCACGTCGGGCTGATCCGGACCGCGCTCTTCAACTGGGCCTACGCGCGCCACACCGGTGGCAAGCTCGTCTTCCGTATCGAGGACACCGACGCCGCCCGGGACAGCGAGGAGAGCTACCAGCAGCTCCTGGAGGCGATGAGGTGGCTGGGCATCGACTGGGACGAAGGCGTGGAGGTCGGCGGACCGCATGCGCCCTACCGCCAGTCGCAGCGCGGCGAGCTGTACCGGGACGTCATCGAACGGCTCGTCGCCGCCGGGCACCTCTACGAGTCCTTCTCCACACCCGAGGAGGTGGAGGAGCGCCACCGCGCGGCCGGCCGCGACGTAAAGCTCGGCTACGACAACCACGACCGCACCCTGACCGAGGAGCAGAAGGACGCCTTCCGGTCCGCCGGACGGCCTGCCGTCCTCCGCCTGCGCATGCCGGACGAGGACATCACCTTCACCGACCTCGTCCGCGGCGAGATCACGTTCCGCGCCGGCAGCGTGCCCGATTTCGCCGTCGTGCGCGCGAACGGGGCGCCGCTCTACACGCTCGTGAACCCGGTGGACGACGCCCTGATGGGGATCACGCACGTCCTCCGCGGAGAGGACCTGCTGTCCTCGACGCCGCGCCAGGTGGCGCTCTACCGTGCGCTGATCGATATCGGCGTGGCCCGCTACATGCCGCTGTTCGGACACCTGCCCTACGTCATGGGCCAGGGCAACAAGAAGCTGTCCAAGCGCGATCCCGAGTCCAACCTCTTCCTGCACCGGGAGCGAGGCTTCATCCGTGAGGGGCTGCTCAACTACCTGTCGCTGCTGGGCTGGAGCCTGTCCGCCGACGAGGACATCTTCTCCGTGGAGCAGCTCGTCGAGAAGTTCGACGTGCGCGACGTGCTCGCCAACCCGGCGCGCTTCGACCTCAAGAAGGCCGAGGCCATCAACGGGACGCACGTGCGGCTGCTCGATCCCGCCGAGTTCCGCTCCCGGCTCCTGCCCTACCTCGCCTCCGCCGGGCTGATCGGCGCCGAGCCCTCCGAGGATGAGCTGCGTATCGTGGCCGAGGCCGCCCCCGCTCATCCAGGAACGCATCACGCTCCTCGGCGAGGCACCCGAGATGCTGGGGTTCCTGTTCAAGGCCGACGACGCCGTGGACATCGCCGACGACGCCCGGAAGGGCCTGCCGGACAACCTCGGCGAGGTCCTCGACGTCACCCTGGAGGCACTCGAAGGGTGCGACACCTGGGACGCCGAAGCGCTGCAGGCGGCGCTCCGGGGTGCCCTGGTCGACACGCTCGGACTCAAGCCGAGGCTCGCGTTCGGACCGGTCCGCACGGCGATCTCGGGACGCAGGATCTCCCCGCCGCTCTTCGAGTCCATGGTGATCCTCGGTCGCGAGTCCTCCCTCGCGCGGGTGCGTGCGCTGCGTGCCACGGTGGGCTGACCCGTGTCCGATCCGGCGGCAGCCGCCGCGGCGGGGGACATCGGTCCCGGGATCGACGGCGTGCTCTTCGACATCGACGACACCCTCGTGGACCTCGAGCAGGCCATGGGCCGGACGCTCCAGGCGATCCCCGACCCTGCCCTCAGCCACCTGACCGATGACGACTGGGCGCGCTACAAGGCCCTGTACACCGGCGACCCGCACAGGCACTACGACCGCTTCCTCGCCGGGGAGCTGACGTTCGAGGAGCAGCGCGTCCACCGCGTGCGCCACGCGCGATCCGCATTCACCCCCGGAACCCTTCCTCGGCCGGGTGGCGGACGAGTGGGTCCGTGAGTACGAGCGCACCCTGCCGCTGCATTTCCGGGCGTACGACGACGTCGTGCCGCTGCTCGACGAGCTCGAGGCGCGCGGAATGCCCTACGGGGCGGTGAGCAACAACGTGCACGACTACCAGCGGGTGAAGCTGGACCGGGCGGGGCTGTCCCGCGTCGAGGTGCTCGTGGGCATCGACACCGTCGGGGTGGCGAAGCCCGATCCCGGTATCTACCTCGAGGGCGCGCGACGGATCGGGACGGCGCCTGCCCGCACCCTCTACGTCGGGGACAACAGGCTGGTCGATGCCGTGGGTGCGCGATCGGCAGGACTGGTGGGGGTATGGCTGGACCGTGCCGGGACGGGGCGGGGATCCGGGACCGATTCGGGGACGGGCGCCGCGGCGGACGTGCCGGCCGGGGGAGTCCCGGCCCCGGGCCGGGCCTCGGCGGAGGACGCCCTGGAGGTGCCCCGGATCACGGGGCTGGCGGCCGTTTTGCAGTTCCTGCCCTCCGTCCGGTAAAGTTATTTCTCGGCGCGGAGCGGTTACGCGATCGAAACCCAGCACCATCGGGTCTTCGGAAAGTGCCATTGGGGTATGGTGTAATTGGCAACACACTGGTTTCTGGTACCAACATTCTAGGTTCGAGTCCTGGTACCCCAGCGCACTCCGGTCCTCACGGACGGGATGGCACAAGCAGTAGAAAAACAGTAGTAAGATGGAAAGTACTGGCCCCATCGTATAGCGGCCTAGTACGCTGCCCTCTCACGGCGGTAACGCGGGTTCGAATCCCGCTGGGGTCACAAGGGTCCGGAAGGACGCGACGGGAAGTCCCGGACATCATCGCGATGTCCGGGACTTCTTCGTTTCCGAGGTGCGTCTCCGGGTGACCGCCCGAGGCTTCCTGACGCCGGCCGGGTGACTGGCATGATGGAGCCATGAGTGCACCGACCACCGCCGGCGAGCCCCGCGGGCTGTTCCCCCTGTTGCGGGAGGTACGCGGCGCACTCGAGAACCTCGTGTTCCCGCTCGCCCTGCCCGGGTCCGTGGAGGCCCGCGAAGCGGCTGCCGCAGCCCGGGCCCAGCTGAACGACTACATCCTCCCGCGCCTCGCCAGCCTCGACGCGCCGCTCATCGCCGTCGTCGGGGGATCCACCGGTGCGGGGAAGTCCACCCTGGTGAACGCCCTCGTCGGGCGGCCCGTGTCGGTGACGGGTGCGGTGCGGCCCACCACGCGCCAGCCCCTCCTGCTCCACCATCCCGAGGACGGCGCGTGGTTCGACGACACACGCGTGCTGCCGACCCTGAGCCGCGTGCGCATCGCGGACGACGACCGCGCCGACCAGGATCAGAACGGGGTTTCGACCCTTCCTGCACGCGCCGGGCAGGCAGCCGATGCGAACACGCTGCTGCTGCGCCCCACGCGGTCCCTGCCCGCCGGGCTCGCCCTGCTCGATGCCCCGGACGTCGACTCCATCGCCGACGAGAACCGCAGGCTCGCCGGTCAACTCCTCGCAGCGGCGGATCTCTGGCTCTTCGTCACCACCGCCAACCGCTACGCGGACGCCGTGCCCTGGAAACTGCTGGCCGAGGCAGGCAGGCGCGACGTCCTGGTGGCGATCGTGCTGGACCGCGTCCCGCCGGGGGTGGAGGAGGAGGTCAGGAGCGATCTGCTGACCCTCCTGTCCGCCGAGAACCTCGGGCACGCACCCATCTTCGTCGTCCCGGAGACGCCCCTCGTGGGCCCGGCGAGGATGCTGCCCGCAGGTGCCGTCGAGCCCATCACCCGCTGGCTCCAGGCCCTGGCCGCCGACGCCGAGGGGAGGCGGGACATCGCACGGCGGACGGTGGGCGGTGCGATGCGCGCGCTGGCCGGGCGCATCGACTCGATCGCCGCTGCAGCCGCCCAGGAACAGGCCGCCGGGGATGTACTGCGCACGGCGGTGGACGGCGCGTACCGAGACGCACTGGCAGACGTCCTCGCGGCGACCGAGGACGGCAGGCTGCTGCGCGGCGAGGTCCTGGCGCGCTGGCAGGACTTCGTCGGCACGGGTGAATTCATGCGGGGACTCGAGTCGAGGATCGGACGCGCGCGCGATCGCGTCAGTGCCTTCTTCACGGGCAGGCCGGCTCCTGCCGCGACCGTGGCCGAAGCCATCGGGAGCGGCCTCCAGACGGTCATCGTGGAGCAGGCAGCCCGGGCCGACGAGGTAGCGAGGCGACGCTGGCGGGCGGAGCAGGCCGGGACCGCGCTGCTCGCCGGCGTCCCGTCCTGGCGCGCCGAGGACTTCTCCACCGCGGTGGCACGCGAGATCCGGGCCTGGCAGCAGGACCTGCTGCAGCTCGTCCAGGCCGAAGGAGCGGACAAGCGGTTCACAGCGCGCATGCTGTCCTTCGGGGTCAACGGGATCGCCGTGGCCCTGATGGTGGTGGTGTTCGCCTCCACCGGCGGACTCACCGGAGGCGAGCTGGGCATAGCGGGCGCATCGGCAATCGCCGGACAGAAGCTCCTGGAAGCAGTCTTCGGCGACGACGCCGTGCGGCGCCTGACGGTCACGGCACGCAGGAACCTGTCGCAGCGCGTCGACGGACTGTTCCGCCAGGAACGCATCAGCTTCGACCGCTGTCTCGACCCGCTGGCGCAGCAGACCCCGGCGGAGACGCTGCGGGTACTGGCCCGGCAGCTGCGGACAGCACTGCCCGCCGGGCAGCAGCCCACGACCATCGAGGATAACGCATGAGCCGATCCGGGGACGCGGCGGTCCACGCACCGCTCGCGTCATCGCTCACGGCCGCCCTCGACCGGCTGGGGACGGCCTACGAGCTCGGAGTGGGTCGGCTGCCCCCGGAACGGCTCGAGCGGCTGCACGCCACACTCGACCGCGCCGGAGCCCGCCGATCGCTGTCCGGCAACCACACGGTCGTCGGTGTCTTCGGGCCCACCGGCAGCGGGAAGTCCTCCCTCGTGAACGCGCTGAGCGGAACGGACGCCGCGCGGGTGGCAGTACGGCGCCCGACGACGTCGGAACCGCTCGCACTGGTCTGGGAGCCCGCGGGAAGCGGCGAACTGCTCGACTGGCTGGGCGTCGGGCAGCGCGTGGAACTGCCGGCCGGGGCCCCGCTCCTCCGGGGAATCGACCTGCCGGGACACGACGGCGGGACCCTGGACGCTGGAGCGTCCGCGCCGTCCGCCCTGCCGAGGGAGGAAGCGCACGGTGCGCGAGGCATCGGGGACACGCGACAGGGACGTGCGGAGGAACCCCGCGGACTCCTGCGCAGGATCTTCGGCCGGCGAGGCCGGCGAGGCCGGGGCGCCGCGCCGTCCGAACGGGACGTTTCCTCCGGTTCTGCCCAGCCGGAGGCGACCGGTGATGCCGTCGGCCTGATCCTCCTGGACCTCCCGGACTTCGACTCCACCGCCGCGGCGCATCGCGACGTCGTGGAACGACTCGCCCGCCAGGTGGACGTCCTGCTGTGGGTCGTCGACCCCCAGAAGTACGCCGATGCGGCGCTCCATCACGGCTTCCTGCGCGGACTGGCGTCCCACGAGGCCGTGACGCTGGTGGCGCTCAACCAGGCGGACCGGTTGGAGCCGGCGGACCTCGACGCCGTCACGTCCTCGCTCGCCGGGATCCTCGCGGGAGAGGGACTTCCCGGCGTGGCCGTCCTGGCGGTGTCCGCACGCACGGGGACGGGCCTCGACCGACTCGCCGAGGCGATCAGGGCCCACGCCGAGAGCCGCGCCGCCGCCACGCGACGACTCACCGCCGACGCCGCGGGAGCAGCCACGGAGCTCCTGCCCTTCGCCGCGGCGGAACCGGTGCCGCCACCCGCAGCGGATGCGAGGTCCGCGCTGTCGGACGAACTCGGTGTCGCCGCCGGTGTCCCTTTGGTCGTCGACGCGGTGCGGTCCGCCTACCGCCGCGACGCGCACGCCGTCGCGGGCTGGCCCGTGACGCGCTGGCTGGCGAAGCTCCGTCCGGATCCCCTGCGCCGCCTCAACCTCCGGCGGCAGGATGTCGTCCCGGAGGTACGCCGGTCGTCGCTGCCCCCCTCGGGCAGCCTGCGCAGCGTGCACGGGTGGACCACGCACTGCGCGTGTTCGGCGATGCATCTGCGCAGGGCGCCCCCGAGCCCTGGCGTACTTCGATCAGGGACGCGGCCCGCGGAACGGCGGGGGAGCTCACGGATGCCCTCGACGCCGCCGTCACCGGCACGGACCTCGAGACGGGTCGACGCTGGTGGTGGGCGGTCTTCGGTGTCCTGCAGTGGGTCGCCTTCGCGGCGCTCGTCGCCGGACTGGTGTGGCTCGGCGTCCTTGCCGTCCTCGGGTTCCTGCAGCTGCCGGCCATCGATGTGCCCCGCGTCGAGGGATTCCCGGTTCCCACGCTCCTGATCCTGGGCGGTGGGGCGGCCGGCATCCTGGTGGGGGTCCTCGCCGCGCTGCTGGCGCGGTGGGGAGCGGCCCGGCGCGCGACTCGGGTGCGCCGGCGACTCCTGGCAGCATGTGCCCGCGCAGCCCGGGACATCGTGATGCTGCCCGTGGAGGGCGAGGTGGAGCGCTGCAACGCTTTCCGAGCGGCAGTCCTCGGGGTACTCCGGCGGAGCTAGCGGCTGTCCGGTCCGATCGGTCCCACTGCGGAGGCCGACGCCGGCCGGAAGGCCCTCCTGGGACAGGTGGTACGACGCCCGGCAGGGGACCGGCCGTCGGGGGCGGGTCATGGCGTCGGCGTGCTCGTCCGCGCCACCGCGTTGTGGCCCGAGCAGATCCAGTCGACGGAGCCCGTACGGATGTGCTCGGCGAGCAGCTGGACGGTGCGTGCGGCCACGGGCTTGTCATTGATGACGATCGCGTAGAAGTCGCTGACGCTGCCGTCCGCCGACACCTTCGCGGCGTCGCCGGTGAAGAGCACGCCACGCCACTGGTACGCGTAGTGGCCGGGGGTGTGCCCCGGCGTCGGGAAGTACTCGAGTCCGGCGAAGATCTCACCCGACCCGTCCAGCTCCCGGGCGCCCTCGGGGAAGGGGACACGCGCCACCCTCTGCAGGACCTTCCGGAAGAGCGTCTTGGGCTCGACCCTCCCGCGGAGGATGTCGGCATCGGCGGCGCCGATCCATACCGTCGCCCCGAGCGTCTCCTGCAGCCGCTGCGCGACCTGCGCGTGGTCGGCGTCGTAGTGGGTGAGGACGATGTCCGTGATCGGCCCCGTCGTCGCCTCTCCGGCGCGTAGTTCGGCGACGACGCCATCGAACCCGGAGGACATCCCCGGGTCGATCACCGCTGCGCGGCCGGCTCCCGCCACGACGAACCCGTGCGAACCCTTCTGGTGGTCGAGCTGGTAGCAATCCTGGGCGATGAGGCGCATGTATGTCCTTCGGCTGGTCCTGAGGCTGCACGAACACTATCAACGCGCTCCCGTACCCGGCACCCTGTGCTCAGGCGAGGAGGCGCAGTACCTTGGCGACGGTGTTGATGTTCCGCGTCGTGGACGTCGACGCGTACCGGGCCCGAGCGAGGAGTTTCGCCACGGGCACCTCCGTCGACTGCCCCTTGGGCGAGAACCAGCTGATCGCCGTGCCGCCTGCGAGGACCGTGGGCTGCTCGGCCAGTGCCGCGGCTTCGGCGAGGAATCCGTCCCGTTCGCCGCGACCGGTGAAGAAGGTCACGTAGGTGTGCACGCCCGCCGGAGGTCCCGGCGGTTCGGGCACCGCGGCGGCGATGCCCGCCAGGTCGCCGCGCTCGACGACGATCACCCACGCCTCGTACCCGAAACGGTGCCGGAGCGCCTCCTCGATGCGCTCCTTGAGGTCGGCGGGCGCCAGTGAGGAGGAGCAGGTCACATTGCCGCTGGCCAGCACCGTGGACACCTCCGCGACGGGAAGGCCGGCGAGTTCGTCGCGGAGGTCGGCCATCCGCACCGTGACCCCTCCGACGTTCACCCCGCGGAGGAAGACGGCGTACCGGAACGCCGCATCGGGTGCCGTCATGTCAGTCCGCAGCCTTGGCGACCGCGAGGGTCAGCTGCCGCGCGGCGTCGGAGACGACTTCCGCGTGGATACGTCCAGGCTGCCGCGTGAGGCGTTCCATGGGCCCGGAGATCGAGACCGCGGCGATGACGCGCCCGGACGGTCCGCGGACCGGTGCCGACACCGATGCCACGCCCGCCTCGCGTTCCCCGAGGCTCTGCGCCCAGCCCCGACGACGGACGCCGGCGAGGACCGTCGGGGTGAAGCGTGCGTTCTGCAGTCCCTTGAGCAGCCGGTCGTGGTCCTCCCATGCCAGGAGGCACTGCGCCGCCGAGCCGGCTCTCATGGACAGCTGTGTGCCGACCGGGATGGTGTCGCGCAGGCCCACGGGACGCTCCGCGGACGCGACGCAGACGCGCCAGTCGCCCTGCCGCCGGAAGAGCTGTGCGCTCTCGCCGGTGGCGTCGCGCAGGCCGAGGAGGACGGGCCCTGCTGCCGCGATGAGCCGGTCCTCACCTGCAGCGGAGGCCAGCTCCACGAGCCGGCTGCCGAGCACGAAGCGCCCCTGCATGTCACGGCCCACGAGGCGGTGATGGGCGAGGGCGAGGGCGAGCCGGTGCACGGTCGGTCGGGCCAGCCCGGTCGACGCGACCAGTTGCGCGAGGGTCGTGGGCCCGGCCTCGAGGGCGTCGAGCACGAGGGCAGCCTTGTCGATGACTCCGACGCCGCTAGAATTGTCCATAGGATGATATTGCCGTCTCATAATCTGAGACGCAAGCCGTCGGACTGGCACCCGCCGACGCGTGGCTGGTTGAGTTGATGTACCAAGGCTCGGGATGGCGGAGACCCCGCCGCCGTGGTCCACCGGAACAGAGAAGGACGATCGTATGGGCAAGACACTGGCAGAGAAGGTCTGGGACGCGCACGTCGTCCGCAAGGGCGAGGTCGTCGGCGCGGAAGCGCAGCCCGACCTGCTCTACATCGACCTGCACCTGATCCACGAAGTGACCTCGCCGCAGGCCTTCGAGGGCCTCCGCCTGGCCGACCGGCCCCTGCGCCGTCCGGACCTGACGATCGCCACCGAGGACCACAACACGCCGACCCTCGACATCGACAAGCCCATCGCGGATCTCACCAGCCGCACGCAGATCGAGACGCTGCGCGCGAACTGCCGGGAATTCGGGGTCCGGCTGCATTCGCTCGGCGATGCGGAACAGGGCATCGTGCACGTCGTCGGACCCCAGCTCGGGCTGACGCAGCCGGGACTGACCGTGGTCTGCGGCGACTCACACACCTCCACGCACGGGGCCTTCGGAGCGCTCGCGATGGGCATCGGCACGTCCGAGGTGGAGCACGTGATGGCCACCCAGACGCTCTCGCTCAAGCCCTTCAAGACCATGGGCATCACGGTCGAGGGAACCCTCAAGCCCGGCGTCACGTCCAAGGACATCATCCTGGCGATTATCGCGAAGATCGGCACGGGCGGCGGGCAGGGCTATGTCCTCGAATACCGCGGCTCGGCGATCCGGTCCCTGTCGATGGAAGCCCGCATGACCATCTGCAACATGTCGATCGAGGCGGGGGCGCGGGCCGGCATGGTCGCGCCGGACGAGACCACCTTCGACTACCTGCAGGGTCGGCCGCATGCGCCGCAGGGTGCCGACTGGGATGCCGCCGTCGCCGACTGGCGCAACCTGCGCACCGACGACGACGCCGTCTTCGACGCCGAGGTCTTCCTCGACGCGGACGACCTCGAACCCTTCGTGACCTGGGGGACCAACCCCGGCCAGGGCGTCTCCCTCTCGCAGGCCGTGCCCTCACCCGACGACTTCGCCGACGAGAACGACAAGGCCGCCTGCAGCCGCGCGCTGGACTACATGGCGCTGGAGCCGGGCACACCGATGAAGGACATCCGGGTGGACACCGTCTTCCTCGGCTCGTGCACCAACAGCCGCATCGAGGACCTCCGCATCGCGGCGGACATCATCCGCGGCAGGGAGAAGGACCCCGCCGTCCGCATGATGGTGGTCCCGGGCTCGGCACGCGTGCGCCTGCAGGCCGAGGCCGAGGGACTGGATCGCGTGTTCAAGGACTTCGGCGCCGAGTGGCGCTTTGCCGGCTGCTCGATGTGCCTCGGCATGAACCCCGACCAGCTGGCACCGGGGGAGCGCTGCGCGTCGACGTCGAACCGGAACTTCGAGGGACGCCAGGGCAAGGGCGGACGCACCCACCTCGTCTCACCCGTGGTCGCCGCCGCGACCGCGGTGCGCGGCACGCTCAGCTCGCCGTCGGACCTGGTACCGCGTCCCGGTACCGGTGCGCACGCCGCCGAGTCCACCGTCCCAGCAGCCTAGGAGCGCGCCATGGAGAAGATCACCACGCACACCGGCATCGGCGTCCCGCTGCGCCAGAGCAACATCGACACGGACCAGATCATCCCTGCCGTGTACCTCAAGCGCATCACGCGTTCGGGGTTCGAGGACGCACTCTTCGCCGGCTGGCGCAAGGACGAGGACTTCATCCTCAACCGCGAGCCGTACAAGCACGGCTCGGTCCTCGTCGCCGGTCCCGACTTCGGCACCGGGTCCTCACGCGAACACGCGGTCTGGGCCCTGAAGGACTACGGCTTCAAGGCCGTCCTGTCCTCGCGCTTCGCGGACATCTTCCGGGGCAACTCGGGCAAGCAGGGCCTCGTCGCCGCGCAGGTCGCGCAGGACGACATCGAGCTCATCTGGAAGGTCCTCGAGAACGAGCCGGGGGCCACGGTCACGGTGGACCTCGAGTCGCGGATGGTGCAGTGCGGCTCCGTGAGCGCACCCTTCCAGCTCGACGACTACACGCGCTGGCGGCTGCTGGAGGGCCTGGACGACATCGGGCTCACACTGCGGCAGGAGGAGCACATCACCGCCTTCGAGGCACGCCGCCCCACCTGGAAGCCCACGACGCTCCCGGCCCGTACGTAGGCGTCGGGCGCCGGGGCAGTCCGCCCCCGGGGCGGCCGCTGTCGTGCAGATCACGCCGCCGGAACCCGTCCCGGAGGAATGACGACGCACCTGCGCCGGTTCTTTTCTGGAAACAGGGAGTGCACGAAGTACCCTTGTATTTCTGTCTGCTCCGTGGTTCTCCTATGCTTGGAACGAGCATTTACGGGTCCGCGGGGGTTCAACGTAGAAGGAAAATAGGTATCCATGGGTAGCGTTCTGACCATCCGCGGCGGCATCCCGCTGACCGGCAAGGTATCCGTCCGCGGTGCGAAGAACCTGGTCCCGAAGGCCATGGTCGCCTCCCTGCTGGGCAACACGCCGTCGGTGCTGCGCAACGTCCCGGAGATCAAGGACGTCGACGTCGTCACCAGCCTGCTGCAGCTGCACGGCGTGACGGTGACCAAGGATCCCGTGACGGGCGATCTCACCATGGACCCCAGCGACGCCAAGATGGCGCGCTCCAAGGACATCGACGCCCACGCCGGCGACTCCCGCATCCCCATCCTCTTCTGCGGGCCCCTGATGCACAGCATCGGCGAGGCCTTCATCCCGGACCTCGGCGGCTGCAAGATCGGCGACCGTCCGATCGACTACCACCTCGAGGTCCTCCGGAACTTCGGAGCCGTCGTGGACAAGCGTCCCGGTGGCATCTCCATCTCCGCCCCGAAGGGCCTGCACGGCGCGAAGCTCACGCTGCCGTACCCCAGCGTCGGTGCCACCGAGCAGGTGCTGCTGACCGCCATCCGCGCCGAGGGCATCACCGAGCTGTCGGGTGCAGCCGTGGAGCCCGAGATCATGGACCTCATCGCCGTCCTGCAGAAGATGGGCGCGATCATCACGGTGCAGACGGATCGCGTCATCCGCATCGAGGGCGTGAAGGAGCTGACCGGCTACAACCACAAGGCCATCTCGGACCGCAACGAGACGGCCTCGTGGGCTTCGGCCGCGCTGGTGACCCGGGGGGACATCTACGTGGAGGGCGCGCGCCAGCTCGACCTCACCGCCTTCCTCAACACCTACCGGAAGATCGGCGGCGCCTTCGACGTCGACGACGACGGCATCCGCTTCTACCACCCGGGCGGCGCGCTGAAGCCGCTGGTGCTCGAGACGGACGTGCACCCCGGCTTCATGACGGACTGGCAGCAGCCCCTCGTCGTGGCCCTGACCCAGGCCACCGGTGTCTCCATCGTGCACGAGACGGTGTACGAGAACCGCTTCGGCTTCACGGAGGCGCTGATCCGCATGGGAGCCAACATCCAGGTGCACCGTGAGTGCCTCGGCAGCGTGCCGTGCCGCTTCGGGCAGCGCAACTTCCTCCACTCCGCGGTGATCTCCGGGCCCACCCAGCTCCACGGCGCCGACATCGACGTGCCCGACCTGCGCGGGGGCTTCAGCCACCTGATCGCGGCCCTCGCGGCCGAGGGGGTCTCGCGGGTCACCGGCATCGAGCTGATCAACCGCGGCTACGAGCGCTTCCAGGACAAGCTCGAGGGCCTGGGCGCCGACTTCGACATCACGGAGGACGCCCCGGCTGCCGCCGTGGCACTCTCCTAGGCGGCCCGGCACATGGGGGAGTCACGGGGCTCGCGCGCCATGTTCACGTTCCTCGCCTCCTGGGTGAGGCCGGTCATGAACGCACTGATGGACAAGGAATGGCAGGGACAGGAGAAGCTGCCCCGCGGGACGGGCATGATCGTCTGCCCGAACCACGTCACCGAGATCGACCCGGTGGTCGTGGGCCACTTCCTGTACAACCAGGGGATCATGCCGCACTTCCTCGCGAAGGCGTCGCTGTTCGACGTGCCCGTGGTCGGGTTCCTCCTGCGGTCCATCAAGCAGGTGCCCGTGGAGCGCAGCTCCGCCGGTGCCAACCGCTCCCTCGAAGCGGCACGGGACGCGCTGGCCGACGGTGGGGGGATCATCATCTATCCGGAGGGCACCCTCACCCGCGATCCTGACATGTGGCCCATGAAGGGCCGCACCGGAGCGGCCCGCCTCGCCCTGCAGACGGGGGCGCCGGTGGTGCCGATGGCACACTGGGGCGCGCACGAGGTCTTCCCCCGCTATGCCAAGCGCTTCTACCTCCTCCCGCGCAAGCGGTCCCGGGTGCTGGTCGGCGAACCCGTGGACCTCTCCGAGTTCAGGGACGCCCCGTTGACGAAGACGACGCTCGACGCGGCGACGGACCGCATCCTCGATGCGATCACGGGGCTCCTCGCGGAGCTGCGCGGAGAGGAACCGCCGACGGAGCGCTGGGATCCCGCGCAAAAGCAGCAGAAGCGGATCGGGCGTGATTTCGAGGCGCAGGACGGCGACGGGCAGCCCGGTGCCTCCATGGACGGAGGGACACCGTGACGATCCGGACCGACGTCCGCGCGACCCCGCCCGCGAAGATCGCGGTGCTCGGGTCCGGCAGCTGGGGGACAACCTTCGCCAAGGTACTGGCCGACGCGTCCGCGGCGACCGCCGTCATGCTCTGGGCCCGCCGCCCGGAGGTGGCCGACGAGATCACCGACGGCCACCGGAATTCCCGGTACCTCGGCGACACGCTGCTCCCCGGGAACGTCACGGCCTCGGCCGACGCCGAGGCGGTCCTGGCCGGAAGCGACCTCGTGGTCCTCGCCGTCCCCGCGCAGACCCTGCGTGCGCAGCTCCCCGCGTGGCGCCCGCTCATCCCGGCCCACGCCGTCGTCGTGTCCCTGATGAAGGGCCTGGAAGTGGGCACCGACGCCCGCATGAGCGAGGTGATCGCCGAGGAGCTCGCACTGCCGGCGGAACGGATCGCCGTCGTGTCCGGGCCCAACCTCGCCATGGAGATAGCCCGCGAGGAGCCGACGGCCTCCGTCGTGGCGTGTCCCGACCACGACACGGCGACGTGGATCGCCGCCGCGAGCACGGCCTCCTACTTCCGGCCCTACACGTCCACGGACGTGATCGGGGTGGAGATCGGCGGGATCGTGAAGAACGTCATCGCCCTGGCCGTGGGGATCTGCGAGGGTCGCCGCATGGGCGACAACACCAAGGCCTCCGTGATCACGCGCGGACTGGCCGAGACCACGCGCCTCGCCGTGGCGCTGGGCGGCAGGCCCGAGACGATGGCCGGCCTCGCGGGCATGGGCGACCTCATCGCCACCTGTTCCTCCGCGCTCTCGCGCAACCACACGGCCGGGCACCTGCTGGGCCAAGGGCTGACCCTGGAGCAGGTGACCGTGCGGATGAACCAGACGGCCGAGGGCATCAAGTCGGCCCAGGCGGTGCTCGACCTGGCCACCCAGCTCGGTGTCGACATGCCCATCACCGGCAGCGTGGTGGCCGTCCTCCAGGGACACCTGTCCGTCAACGACCTCGGGCCACGCCTGCTGGCCCGCAACCTCAAGCCGGAAGGTGATTCCGCACCGTGACCACCGAGATCCCCGTCTCCTCCCGCAAGCCGCGCGTGCTCGTCCTGTTCGGCGGACGGTCGAGCGAGCATTCCGTGAGCTGCGTGACCGCCGCCGGTGTGCTCGAGGCCATCGACCGCGCGCGCTACGACGTGGTGCCGGTGGGCATCGCGAAGTCGGGGCAGTGGTCCCTCGTCTCCGCCGACCCGTCCACGTGGTCGCTGCGCTCCGACGTCCTGCCGGAGGTTCCTGCCACCGGGCATGCCGTGGTGATGGGTACCGCAGCCGACGGCAGTGCGGGCCAGGAGCTGCTGGTCGCCGCCCCCGGGGCGGTGCCCCGCAGCATGGGCGGCGTCGACGTCGTGCTCCCCCTCCTGCACGGTCCGTTCGGTGAGGACGGCACGCTGCAGGGCATGCTGGAGATGGCCGACATGCGGTACGTCGGTGCCGGTGTGCTGGCGTCCGCGGTCGGGATGGACAAGCACTACATGAAGGTCGTCTTCTCGGCGGCCGGCCTCGAGGTAGGCCCGTACGAGGTGGTGACGGACCGTCAGTGGCGCACCGACGCCGAAGCCGCCCTCCAGCGGGCCGCAGCCCTCGGCTTCCCGCTGTTCGTCAAGCCGGCCAGGGCCGGATCCTCCATGGGGATCAGCCGGGTCGGAGCCGTCGGCGAGCTCCGAGCCGCCATCGAGGCCGCCCGGGTCTTCGATCCCAAGGTCGTCATCGAGGCCGGCATCGAGGGACGGGAGATCGAGGTGGCCGTCCTGCAGGGCCGCGGCCTCGACGCACCGCGCACGTCCCTCCCGGGCGAGATCGCGATTCAGCCCGGCGACCACGCCTGGTACGACTTCGAGGCGAAGTACGTCGACGGTGCCGCCGCCGAGCTGTCCTGCCCCGCGGACCTCCCGCCCGAGGTGATCGACCGCGTGCGGCGCCTCGCCGGCGAGGCCTTCGATGCGATCGGCGGCGAGGGGCTGTCCCGCGTGGACTTCTTCTACACGCCCGACGGCCGCCTGGTCATCAATGAGATCAACACCATGCCCGGGTTCACGCCGATCAGCATGTACCCGCAGATGTGGGCGAAATCGGGACTCGGCTACACGGAACTCATCGACGAACTGATCGGCCTGGCGCTCGAGCGCGGGACCGGACTGCGCTGACGACGGCAGACTGCCCGGGATCCTGCATCGGGCGTGGGATCGGTCTCTAGACCAGCACGAGGACGCCGAGGAGCGAGACGCCCGCGAGGAACAGCGTCGACACCGCACCGACCGCTGCGAAGCGTCCGCCCGACCGGAGCAGGCGCCGGACGTCGATGCCGGCCCCGAGACCGAACATCCCGGCGGCCAGCAGGATCGTGGTCAGCGTGCGGCCCGCATCGAGGACGGGTCCCGGCAGGAGGCCGAGCGACCGCACGATCACCATGGCGAGGAACCCGAGGACGAAGAGGGGTACGACGGGCGTGGCCGGACGCAGGGAGCGAGGTCCATCGTCGACTCCATCGCTCCCGGCCGTTGCGGCCTGGGTCGCGCGCCGTCGTTCGCCGATGCTCGCCACCGCCGCGACCGGCGCCAGCATCAGCACCCGACCGAGCTTGACCACCGTGGCGGCCGCGAGCGCCGTGGCCCCGGCGGTGCTGGCCACGGCCACCACCTGCGCCACCTCGTGGACGGCGAGCCCGGACCACACCCCGAACTCGGTCGCATCGAGGCCGAGGACCGCGTTGAGCAGCGGCAGGGCGAGGATCATGAGGGATCCGTAGAGCGTCACCATCGCGACGGCGGAGGCCACCTCGTCGTCGTCCGCGTCCACGATGCCCTGCATCCCCGCGACGGCGGACGCGCCGCAGATCGAGAAGCCCGCGGCCATGAGCAGCGCGCCGCCGCGGCTGAGGCCGAGCCGCCGTCCCACCCACCGCGTGGTGTAGAAGCTGCCGGCGACGCACGCGACGATCAGCAGGATGACCTGGGGCCCCAGGGCCAGGATGTCCGGAAGGGCCAGTTGGAGCCCCAGCAGCACGACGCCGGCGCGGAGCAGGCGCTTGGTCCCACCGCCGATGCCCGTGCGGAGCGTCGCTCCGTAGAAGCCCGAGTTGCCCAGCAGGATCCCGAGCACCAGGGCGATGACCAGGGCGCCGAGCACGGCCTGGATGCTCGCGAGCACGAGGGACAGGGCCACACCGGCGGCCATCACGAGAAGACCCGGGACCCACGCTCGAAGCTGTGGGTCCCGGGTCCTCGGGGTGGTGCTGCGGTTGCTCATCCGGGGGTCGATCCTTCCGGCCGCCCGGAGGCGGCGTGGTGCTGTCCGGATCGATTGTGCCAGAGGAAGGACTCCCTTCCCGGCCGGCGGCGGCCTGTTGCGATGGCCGCTAGATGATGGTGTCCGTCAGCGCATTGGGTGTGCCGAACCGGTGGGCCGTGATGCTGATCGCCTGTTCCTGCAGGAACGGCAGCAGCTCCACGCGGCCCGACTCGGTGACGGGCTGCGCGTAGATCGCCAGATCGGGCCGGCCACCCGTCGCGGCGGCCAGCGGGGAAGCGTCCTGCCCGATGAGCCGGACGCGCCGTACGGGCAGCGAGGCCGCGCGGGCCAGCCAGGCGTCGTCGTCCTCGGTGGTGACACTTTCGGCCTGCGCCGCGACCACGGTGCGGAGCGCGTCGGGGAGTTCGGTGGCGCTCGATACCGCGACCGGTGCATCGGCGGCCCATGCGGCGAGGAGGACCCGGACGAGGTCGGCCACGGGTGCACCTTCCGCCAGGCGAACCGTCACGGGGTGGGCGAGGTAGCGGAAGAGGTTCCGCTCCGCCGACAGCGCCGAGATGTCCTTCACGCGCCCGAACTCGCTGTTCCAGCTCGCGGCATCCGACGCCGCGGAGCGTTCGAGGCGGGCGAGGTCCGTCCCGCTCAGGCCGGCGGCGCGCGCCGCGGCGAGCAGGGGAGCGGCTCCGGGCAGGGGAGCACCCCCGGCGGTCGACTGCCGCGGGGACCAGGAACCGAGACCCACGAGGTAGTTCGGGCCGCCGGCCTTGGTCCCTGCTCCCACCACCGACTTCTTCCAGCCGCCGAAGGGCTGGCGCTGGACGATCGCGCCGGTGATACCGCGGTTGATGTAGAGATTGCCCGCCTGGACGCCCTTGATCCAGGTGTCGATCTCCCGGCTGTCGAGCGAGTGGATGCCGGACGTCAGCCCGTAGTCGATGTCGTTCTGCAGGGCGATGGCCTCCTCGAGCGTCGCGGCGGTCATGATGCCGAGGATCGGACCGAAGTACTCCGTGAGGTGGTACGTGGATCCGCGCTTCACGCCGTCCCGCACGCCCGGACTCCACAGGCGGCCGGACTCGTCGAGCTGCTGCGGCTGCACGAGCCAGGACTCGCCCTCACCGAGCGTCGTCAGGCCGTCGAGGAGCTTGCCGGCGGCCGGTTCGATGACCGGACCCATCTGTGTGGCGGGATCCGACGGGTAGCCGACGGACAGCGACGTGACGGCGTCGAGGAGCTGGTTGCGGAAGCGCTGCGACGAGCTGACGCTGCCCACGAGGATGACGAGGGACGCCGCGGAGCACTTCTGGCCGGCATGACCGAACGCGGACTGCGCCACGTCCTTCGCGGCGAGGTCCAGGTCGGCGCTGGGCGTGACGATGATCGCGTTCTTGCCCGAGGTCTCGGCGAGCAGCGGGAGGTCCGCCCGGAAGGAGCGGAACAGCTCGGCCGTCTCGTAGCCACCGGTCAGGATGACACGATCCACCCGCGGGTCGGAGATGAGCCGGCGTCCGAGGTCACGCTCGTCGACCTGGACCAGGCGCAGGACCTCGCGCGGGACGCCTGCGGCCCAGAGCGCGTCCACCATGACGGAGCCGGAGCGGCGCGCCTGCGATGCGGGCTTGATGATCACCGAGGACCCGGCGGCGAGGGCGGCGAGGGTGGAACCGGCGGGGATGGCGACCGGGAAGTTCCACGGCGGTGTCACGACCGTGAGCCGTACCGGCGAGAACGAGGCGCCGTCGACGTCGTCGAGGTCGCGTGCCCGCTCGGCGTAGTAGTGCGCGAAGTCCACGGCCTCGGAGATCTCGGGGTCGGACTGGTCGAGGGTCTTGCCGGTCTCGGCGGCCATGACCTCCATGAGGTCCGCCCGGCGGGCCTCGAGGGCGTCGCCGGCGCGGTGCAGGATCTCCGCGCGCTCTGCCCCCGTCAGGGAACCCCAGGACCCGGCGGCCTCCACGGCACCGGCGACGGTGTCCTCGAGGTCCTCGGCCCGCGTGAGCGTAGTGGCGGCGACGATGTCGAGGCCGAGTTCGGAGGTGGCGACCCGCTCGAGGATCGCCCGTCCCCAATTCCGGTTGGCCGGGAGGGAAGGGTCCGTGTCGGGCGTGTTCTCGAAGCCGGTGCCCGGATGCGGGGCTGCCGGGACGGTGCGGTCCTGGCGGCGGTTCGGTGCGGGGATGGAGGTGTCGAGCTGCCCGAGCGATGCGAGGAAACGGTTCTTCTCGCGCTCGAAGAGGGCCTCGTTCTCGGAGAGTTCGAAAACGGCGGACATGAAGTTGTCCTGGCTCGCACCCTCCTCGAGGCGGCGGATCAGGTACGCGATGGCGACGTCGAACTCGCTCGGGTGCACCACGGGCGTGTAGAGGAGCAGCGAGCCGACGTCGCGCTTGACGGCCTCCGCCTGTCCCTGCGCCATGCCGAGGAGCATCTCGAACTCGATGCCGGAGCGGACGCCGCGTTCGCCGGCGAGCAGCCAGGCGAAGGCGAGGTCGAAGAGGTTGTGGCCGGCGACGCCGATGCGGACGTTGTTGACGCGTCCGGGCTGCAGCGCGTAGTTGAGGACGCGCTTGTAGTGGGTGTCCGAGTCCTGCTTCGATCCCCAGGTGGCCAGCGGCCAGTCGTGGAGGGATGCCTCGACCTGCTCCATCGGGAGGTTGGCGCCCTTGACCACGCGGACCTTGATGCCGGCACCGCCCCGCGCCCGCCGGGCGGCAGCCCATTCCTGCAGGCGGATCATCGCGGCGAGGGAATCGGGGAGGTACGCCTGCAGCACGATCCCGGCTTCGAGGTCCGTGAACTCGGGGCGCCCCAGGATCTCCATGAACACCGCGATCGTGAGGTCGAGGTCCTTGTACTCCTCCATGTCGAGGTTGATGAACTTCGGCTTCTCGGACCGGGCGGCGAGGGCGTAGAGCGGAGCGAGCTTCTCGGCGACGTGCTGCACGGCTTCCTCGAAGGCCCATGCCGGGTGCGGTGCGACGGTGGAGGACACCTTGATGGAGACGTAGTCGACGTCCGGGCGCTCGAGGAGCCGGACGGTGCCCGCCAGGCGGCGCTCGGCCTCGTGGTCGCCGAGCACGGCTTCGCCGAGCAGGTTGACGTTCAGGCGGACGCCCTCGCGCTTGATCCTGCCGATCGACCTGCCGAGCTTCGCGTCGGAGGCGTCGATGATGAGGTGTCCCACCATCTCGCGCAGCACACGCCGGGCGATAGGGATGACCACCTGCGGCAACACCGGGGCGACGGCGGCGCCGACCTTCACGGCCGAGCGCATGTACCAGGGGGAGGAAGCCGGGCACCTTCGGGGCGAGGGCACCGAGGTTGCGGGCCGCGACCGAGAGGTCCTCGGGACGGATGACGCCGTCGACGAAGCCGACGGTGAAGGCGAGCCCGTCGGGGTCCTTCAGGACGCCGGCGAGCTGCTTGGCGGAGGAGTCGACGGGCACCTTCGACGCCTCGGTCAGCCAGTGCCGGACGAGCGCGATCGATGCGTCCGGCAGCGTCGCCGGGATCTCGGTGGTTCCGTCGGCGCCGCCGGAGAACCGGGGGCTCGCGTCGTCGCGCTCGGGGTGGGGAGCGGCGGACGGGACCAGGGGTGCCGGGGTATCGGCGAGGCCCTCGCGGGGCGGGATCTGGGTTGTCATGGCAACGGCTTTCGGTTGGACGGCTTGCGCCGGGCACAGGATGAAGCAGCTACTTCACGTCCCAGTATCCGCGGACCGATAGGATTAGGAAAAGCGATGATTACCGAACGGTATTCATTGGAAAATCAAATCTCGGAGGGCTCCATGCTCGATCTGCGCCGACTGCGCCTGCTGCGCGAACTGGCGATCCGCGGGACGCTCGCAGATGTCGCCGCCGCCCTGAGCTACAGCCCGTCATCGGTCTCGCAGCAGCTCGCCCTCCTGGAGAAGGAGGTGGGGGGTGGAGCTGCTGCGGAAGTCGGGCCGCAGGGTGGTCCTGACCCCGCAGGCGGAGGTCCTCGTCGGCCACACCGCGGAACTCCTCGAGACCCTGGAGCGGGCCGAGTCCGATCTCGCCGCCTCCCTGACCACGGTGTCCGGCACCGTGCGGGTGGCGGTCTTCCAGTCCGCGGCCCTGGCACTCATGCCCGAGGCGTTGACGGCCATGAAGCGGGACTATCCGGACGTGCGCGTGGAGATGGTGCAGCGGGAACCGGAGACCGCGCTGTACGAGACGTTCGCCCGCGACTTCGACCTCGTGATCGCCGAGCAGTATCCGGGCCACGCGGCGCCGCGGCACACGGAGCTCGACCATCTACCCCTGACCGAGGATGCCATCCGGCTCGCGGTCCCGCCGGCGGGCCTCGACTATGCCGGGATCTCCTCCGTCCCGGAGGCTTCGGGTGCCGCCTGGGTCATGGAACCGCGGGGAGCGGCATCCCGGCACTGGGCGGAACAGGCGTGCCGGCGGGCCGGTTTCGAGCCCGACGTCCGGTACGAGACGGCGGATCTCCAGGCGCAGATCCGCCTCATCGAGTCGGGGAACGCCGTCGCCCTCATGCCGGACCTCGTGTGGACCGGACGGAGCGTGCCGGTGCAGCTCCTCGACCTCGATGACAGCCCCCGGCGCTCCATCTTCACCTCCGCGCGCTCGGCCGGCGCCCGGAGGCCCGCCGTCCTGGCCGTCCGGGAGGTGCTCGGGCACGCCGCTGCCGGCGTGCGTCGTCCGCAGCAGGCGCAATAAACGGCACGCAGAACCCGTTAAGCCCTACGACTAAGCCCTACGACGCACGTTTTCGCGTCGTCCCGCCGCGCTCCTAAGGTTGTTCCATGTCCATCCAGTCCACCCAGCTCGGGTCCGCCTCCGTGCCTGCCACCATCGAGAGGGTCGCGGAGACCGTCCTGCCCACCCGGCACGGGACATTCCGCATGGTGGGTTACCGCGACAGCGGGGGGACGGAGCACGTCGCGCTCGCGCAGGGGATCGACGACGACGCCCGGGGCACCGCCCACCGGGCACCGCTCGTCCGGGTGCACAGCGAGTGCCTCACGGGCGACGCCTTCGGTTCATGGCGCTGCGACTGCGGGGAACAGCTCGACGCCGCGCTCGCGGCCATCTCGGACGAGGGGCGCGGCGTCGTGGTCTACGTACGCGGGCACGAGGGACGCGGGATCGGGCTGCTCGCCAAACTGAAGGCGTACGCGCTGCAGGACCAGGGCGTGGACACCGTGGATGCGAACACCGCACTCGGACTTCCCGTGGATGCCCGGCGCTACGACCAGGCGGCCGAGATCCTGCAGGACCTCGGCATCAGCGCCGTGCGGCTACTCTCGGGGAATCCCGCCAAGGAGGAAGCGCTGGAGGACCTGGGGATCACCGTCGTCGAGCGCCGCGGCCTGCCCGTCTCGGAGCGGTCGGAGAACGCCGGATACCTCGCGACGAAGCGCGCCCGCATGCGCCACGACGCGGCACCGGCGGACGACGCCTGGGCCTCGCTCCTCGACGGTACCGTCCCGGCGGCCCCCGCACCGGGTGAGGCGGAGGAGTTGGCGCACCGGTACGGCTACCTCGCGGCGGCGACCGGGCAGATCGTCGTCGGACAGCTGCGCCAGAGCCTCGACGGCTTCATCGCCTCTCGGTCCGGCGACTCCGGCTTCCATGAGGACCGCGGCGACCACGGACACCTCCAGCGGCTGCGGGCCCTGGCGGACGCCGTCGTCGTCGGCGCGTCCACGGTGCTCGCCGAGGACTGCTCGCTCTCGGTCGACGACGTACCCGGCACCAGCCCCGTGCGCGTGGTGCTCGATGCAGCGGCACGGGTGGATGCCGGCGCGAGCGTCCTGGCCGACGACGGTGTCCCCACCCTCTGGATCATCGCGCACGACGCCGTGGTGCCGAAGACGCTGCCGGCCTCGGTGGAAGTGGTGCGGCTGCCCGCCGAGGACTTCGCCCCGCGGCGGGTGCTGGAGATCCTCGCCACACGGGGACTCCGGAAGGTGCTCGTCGAGGGCGGCGGCAACACCGTCTCGCGGTTCCTCGACGCGGGCCTGCTCGACCGGCTCTACCTGACCACGGCTCCGGTGCTGGTGGGCGACGGCGTTCCCGGCATCCGCTTCTCCGGCTCGGATGCCCTGGCCGAAGCGCGGACTGCGCCGGTGCGGCGCTTCGTCTTCGGTCAGGACATCTGCACGGAGTTCAACTTCGCCGCGGTGCGGTAGCCGGGGCAGCTACCGCGGGACGGTCAGGAGTCGTCGCCCAGGCGCTTGCTCTTGCCCTGCAGCCGATCGATGTGTTCGGACGCCTCGGCCTTGTTGATGTCCGCCGGGATCTCCTCGCCCGCCTCGCGTGCGAGGGTGTCGAGGTAGCTGCGCTGTGCCGCGGTCATCGGCTCGTCGCCGGTGACCCAGTCGGAGGGATCCCGCTCGAAACCACCCTCGGGCTCGGACGTCGGACTTCCCAGTGTGTCTGCCATGTCGGTTCCTCTTCGCTCGTTTCCAGCCTGAGCCATCAGTGTACTTAGTTTCCGGGGGGCTCTCCGCCCCGCTGCCGGAGCCGGCGCTCCGAGTGCGCGGCGAGGCGCATCCTGCCTCCCGCGTACCGCACGCCACCGCGGGCCCTGCTGGCGACGGCGAGCCAGCTGCACACCGACCGCTCGAGGAGCCAGGCCGGCGCCCACAGGGCTGCGGTCGGACGGAACACCTGCCGTCCGCCCCGCCGTCGCCGGCCCAGTTCCGCGAGCGCCACGACGCCGACGCCTGCCGCGACCAGGTGCCGCGCCGACGGCCGGATCAGCAGGAGGGCCGGCAGCAGGCTGAGTTCGACGGCGAGCCTCGCGGGCTGCGCGAAGCTGTCATAGGCCTGCCGGACGCGCTGTGCGAGGAAGTGCCGCGACGAGCAGGGGAGCCGGGCCACGAAGAGGTCGTCGGCGCGGGCCTCGACGCCGCCGGCGGCACGCACCGTGCGGATGAGTTCGAGGTTCTCGAACAGGGCGTCGGCGCAGTAGCCACCCGTCGCGAGCAGGGTGCTGCGCCGTACCGCCAGCGTCCCCGGGTAGTCGGAGGACAGCGCGCGGTTGAGCAGGGTCCGCCCGGTGTCCCACCGCGCGTGCCACGGCAAGTGGGCGAAGTAGTTCTGCGGCCGCACGAGGTCCGCGTCCCCGAGGAGTTCGAGGACACGCTGCAGGTCGGCGCGCCGATAGCGGACGTCGTCGTCCGCCAGGACGACGAGCTCGTGCCGTGCCTCGGCCAGCCCTGTCAGGACGCCCTGCACCTTTCCGTTGCCGCCCTGCCGGACCCGCTCGGGATCGGGCCGGAGGTGGCGGACCTGCGGTGGGAAGGCACGGGCGTGCCGGTCGAAGTACGGCTCCGCGGAACCGTCGACCACCGTGACATCGATCCAGCGGACCAGGTCCCGCAGGTACAGGGCCAGCTCGGTCACCGGGCCCTCGTCGGTCCACTTCAACGGCAGGATGTATTCGGCTGCATAGCGCATGGGAGGTCGGTGTACTCCTCGTGCAACGGGTTTCCGGACTCGCCGTCCGCTTCCCTTCAATTACTAAGCGTGCTTACGGTGGGACCGCAAGGAACCCACGGGCCGGATTGCCCGTAGACACCAGGAGGAACAGTGAGCCAGCCAGCACAGCAGCAGGAGCCGCCCGGAACCACCGACGCCATGAATCCCGCTCCCGATCACGGCGAGCAGTCCTACCGCGGTACGGGCAGGCTTCTCGGCAAGAAGGCCGTGATCACCGGTGGCGACAGCGGGATCGGTCGCGCTGTCGCGATCGCCTACGCACGCGAGGGGGCGGATGTCCTCATCAGCTACCTGGACGAGGACGACGACGCCCGGGAGACGGCCCGCTGGGTGGAGGAGGCCGGACGGCAGGCCGTCCTCTTCCCCGGCGATCTCGCAGACCCGGCGACCTGCCGGGCCGTGATCGACAAGGCCGTGGAGGAGTTCGGGAAGGTGGACATCCTCGTCAGCAACGCCGCGTTCCAGATGACCCACGAGAGCATCGAGGAGATCCCGGACGAGGAATGGGACAGGACCCTGGCCATCAACCTCAGCGCCTTCTTCCACCTCACGAAGGCCGTGCTGCCGCACATGGGGGCGGGGGGCTCCATCATCGGGTCCAGTTCGGTGAACTCCGACAATCCCGTACCCACCCTGCTGCCCTACTCGGCGACGAAGGCAGGCATCGCGAACATGACGGCGTCCATGGCGCAGCTCCTCGCGGAACGCGGCATCCGCGCGAACTCGGTGGCCCCCGGCCCCATCTGGACACCGCTCATCCCTGCCACGATGCCGGAGGACCAGGTCGAGAGCTTCGGCCAGCAGGTACCCCTGCAGCGGGCCGGGCAGCCCGCCGAACTGGCTCCGGTCTACGTGCTGCTCGCCTCCGACGAGGCCAGCTACGTGTCCGGCGCCCGCATCGCCGTGACCGGAGGCAAGCCGATCCTCTGACCGGCCGGTTCGCCTTCCACGGACGCCCGGCGACGGTCGTCCGTGGAAGGCCGGGCCCTACCCCTCGAACATCGGCAGGGGAGCGCCCGGAACCCCTGGCTCGACGGCGAACAGGGCGCCCGCCTGCGGTTCGGACCCCTTCGGGACGTTCTCCTGCGTCGTCGTGATGAACAGCGTCGACAGGTCCGCCCCGCCGAACGCGCAGGCGGTCACGTTGGTGACCGGCAGGTGGATGTGCTCCGAGAGCCTCCCCGAGGCGTCGTACCGCGCGATCGCCGCGCCGCCGTACAGCGCCGTCCAGATGCCGCCCTCGGCGTCGATGGCCATGCCGTCGGGCATGCCGAGCGCTGGCTCGACGACGGCGAAGGTACGCCGGTCCGTGAAGCGGCCGCTGTCGACGTCGTACGCGAGGGCGTCGATGCGTCCTGTCGGGGTGTCGCTGTAGAAGGCGGTGTCGCCCGACGGGGAGAAGTGGAGGCCGTTCGAGACGGTGCCGCCCGTCAGCACGGTGGACACCGAGTGGTCCGTGCCGAGGGAGTACAGGGTGCCGGCGCCGAAGCCGCCCTCCCACCCCATCGACCCGCAGAGGAAGCGGCCGGCGGGGTCGCAGCCGCCGTCGTTCATGCGGACGGCCGGATCGCTGAACGCAACCGGCCCCTCCTCGAGGGTGGAGAACGACTCGTCGGCGAACAGGAAACCCCGTTCCACCCCGATCACGTAGCCGCCTGACGCACGGCCGCGGACGACACCCGCCAGGCGCGGATGCACGTCGTGCCTGTCGATGCTGCCATCCTCGTGGCGGACCAGCACGTCGCCCTCCAGCATGTCCACGAGCAGGAGCTCGTTCCGGCGCGGATCCCAGTAGGGGCCTTCGCCGTGGAAGGTGCAGACGTCGGAGATTTGCTCGGCTTTCACGGTGCCTCCTGTAGTGGTGCGGGTGCGTTCTGGAGCGGGGATACGGCGTCAGCCGCCCGACGGAGCCGGGGTGGCATTGGCCAGGCCGACACATGCGCGGGTCTGCTCGACCCGCGCCACGGCGTCGCCGAGCTCGACGAGGACGGTGCTCGACGCGACGTCGTCCGGGATCGAAGAGGACCTCGACGGCGGGGTCGCGTCCGTAGGTGGTGGCGGTCCAGGCCGGATCCCCCTCTCGGACCACCCAGTCGACGTCGTTCACGGTGACGCACGGATCGGTCGTGGGGCCGGGAACGTCCACCCCGCACCGCAGGACCACCTTGGAGGGATCCCCCCAGGCGGACGTGGCCTGGCTGTTCGTGTCGCGCTGTTCGTTCTCGGCGACCGTCGGCGGCAGCGCGATCATCACGTCGGCGCACCGGGCGTTCGCGGCGTCCTGGGCGGGGTCCACATCCACCACGGAAGCGCAGCCCGCCACCCCTGTCAGGAGGGCCGCGGCGGGCACCAGGAGCATTGCGGCGCGGGGGAGGGCAGGCATGGTTCCACCCTAGTAGGTGCCGGGGGCGACCTCCTTGCCCGCATGCACGACACGGAGGGCCGGTGTGCGGCAGGAACCGGGAGCGGGGACGCGCCGCCAGTAAGCTTCAGGAGCCGCAGTCCGTCTCAGGCTGCGGGTACCACACCCGCACTGCGGTGCCGCGTCCAGCGGGCCGCGTGCGAGAGCCTGATCCGAGGAACAATGACCGCTACCCATCGCCGCACCCTGCCCGCAGCCGCCACGAGGACCCTCGCCGGAGCCACCGGAGCACTCCTCCTCGCCGCCGCCGTCCTCACCGCGCCGACGGCCGCCGTCGCCCTCCCGCTGCCGCCCGCGGTGGTCCCTGCCGTCGTCGGCCAGCAGGAGCCCGCCGTCGTCGAGCAGCCGCAGCCGGAGTCGACCTTCGTCGAGCCCGCCCCGGTGGTGGACGATCCGACGGCGACGAGCGGCATCGACCCGGCCACGGGATTCGCCATCAACACCCGCACCGGGTTCCTGGTCCACCCACCCACCGGTCACCTGATCGAACCCGGAACCGGATACCTCCTGTTCGCCGACACCCTGATCTACACGAACCTGCGCTACGACGCCGAGACGGAGCAGGTCGTCGAACTGGTGGACGAGACGGCAGCACCGGAGCCCGGTGCGGGTGCTCCGACGGCGACGGCGACTCCCGTGCCCTCCGCCACGGCATCCGCCCCCACACCAGCCGCAAGCCCCACTCCCACGGTCGCTCCCGCACCCGTCGCGACGTCGGTCGAGCCCGTGGCGACCGCCTCGGCCAGTTCGACCCCGCGACCCAGCCGGTCCAGCACCCGGACGCCTTCGAGCAGCCCGCAGGCCGCGGTGGAAGAGGAGCGCACGTCGTCTCTGGCACCTGCCGCCTGGATCGGCGCCGGCGTCCTCGCCGTCGCGCTCGCCGTCATCGGCGTGCTGGCCGCGCGCCGGCGCGGACGCCACCAGTCCTGACGCGGGCGCGGCAGGTAAGGTGCAAGGCGTGAAGAATCTTCTGGTCACCGGCGGCGCCGGCTTCATCGGATCCAATTTCGTCCACTACCTGATGGAGCATACGGACGTGTCCGTCACGGTGCTGGACAAGATGACCTATGCGGGCAACCACGCCTCGCTCGAGGGGCTGCCCGCCGACCGCTTCGAACTGGTGGTCGGGGACATCGCGGACGCCGCCGTGGTCGATCCGCTGACCGAACGTGCGGACGCCGTCGTGCACTATGCGGCGGAGTCGCACAACGACAACTCGCTGCACGATCCCCGGCCCTTTCTCGACACCAACATCATCGGCACCTACACGCTGCTCGAGGCCGCACGCAGGTTCGGCACGAGGTTCCACCACATCAGCACCGACGAGGTCTACGGCGACCTCGAGCTCGACGACTCCGCACGCTTCACCGAGAGCACGCCCTACAACCCCTCGAGCCCGTACTCGTCGACGAAGGCGGGCTCGGACCTGCTGGTGCGTGCGTGGGTCCGTTCCTTCGGCGTCCGGGCGACCATCAGCAACTGCTCGAACAACTACGGGCCGTACCAGCACGTCGAGAAGTTCATCCCGCGCCAGATCACCAACGTGATCGACGGTGTCCGCCCCAAGCTCTACGGCGAGGGCCTGAACGTGCGCGACTGGATCCACGCGAACGACCACTCCTCGGCCGTATGGACGATCCTCGACCGGGGAGAGATCGGGCAGACCTACCTGATCGGAGCCGACGGCGAGCGGAACAACAAGGACGTCGTGGAGCTGATCCTCACGGAGATGGGACTGCCCGCCGACGCGTACGACCACGTGGTGGACCGTGCCGGCCACGACCTGCGCTACGCCATCGACTCGACGAAGCTGCGGACGGAACTCGGCTGGGCCCCGGAGTTCGACCACTTCGAGCAGGGCCTGCGGGACACGATCGCCTGGTACCGGGACAACGAGAACTGGTGGCGCCCGCAGAAGGCCGTCACGGAGTCCAGGTACACCGAGCTGGGGCAGTGACGATGGGCCCCAGCTTCTCGATGCCGCTGGCCGCGCGCGAGACCCCGATCCCCGGCGTCGTACTCTTCGACCTTCCCGTGCACGGTGACAACCGGGGCTGGTTCAAGGAGAACTGGCAGCGCGCCAAGATGACCGCCGCCGGCCTCGCCGATTTCGGTCCTGTGCAGAACAACATCTCGTTCAACGAGACCGCGGGCACCACTCGCGGGATCCATGCCGAGCCGTGGGACAAGTTCATCTCGGTCGCCACGGGCCGCGTCTTCGGCGCCTGGGTGGACCTGCGCGAAGGCCCGTCCTTCGGTGCGGTCTTCACGGCCGAGCTGGATCCGTCCACGGCGATCTTCATCCCCCGCGGGGTCGGCAACGCGTTCCAGACCCTCGAGGACGGGACGGCCTACACCTACCTGGTCAACGACCACTGGTCGGCCGACGCACAGGACCAGTACGTGTTCCTCAACCTCGCCGACGAGACGGCTGCCATCGACTGGCCCATCCCGCTGGTCGAGGCGGAACTGTCCGAGAAGGACCGGAAGCACCCCCGCCTGGCGGGGGTCACTCCGCTCGCCCCGCGCAGGACGCTCGTCGTCGGCGCCGACGGCCAGCTCGGCCGGGCTCTCCGCAGCGCCCTCGCGGACCATCCCTCCGTCGAATTCGCCGGACGCGCGGAGCTGGACCTCCTCGGCGGCGACCTCGACGCCGCACGACCCTGGGCGGCCTACGACACCATCATCAACGCGGCCGCGTACACCGCCGTCGACGCGGCCGAGACGCCGGCGGGCCGGGCGGCCGCCTGGGCCGTCAACGTCTCCGGCGTGGCAGCACTCGCCCGGGTGGCCGCCGCCCACCGCCTGACCCTCGTCCACGTCTCGAGCGACTACGTGTTCGACGGATCGCGGGACCTCCACGACGAGGACGAGCCCTTCAGCCCGCTCGGTGTATACGGGCAGACGAAGGCGGCAGGCGACGCGATCGTCGCGACGGTGCCACGCCACTACATCCTCCGCACCAGCTGGGTCATCGGGGAGGGCAGCAACTTCGTCCGGACGATGGCGGGCCTCGCGGGCCGCGGCATCTCCCCGAGCGTGGTGCACGACCAGATCGGCCGCCTCACCTTCACCGAGGACATCGCCGGAGCCATCCTGCACCTGCTGGGAACGGGAGCGCCGTACGGCACCTACAACGTCACGAACGACGGCGAGGCGCAGAGCTGGGCGGACATCGCGGGCGAGGTGTACGCGCTCTGCGGCAGGGACAGGAGCGACGTCACGGGCGTCAGCACGGCGGAGTACTTCGCCGGCAAGGAGGCTGCGCCGCGGCCCCTGCAAAGCACGCTCGACCTGGCCAGGATCAAGGCGTCCGGCTTCGCGCCGGCCCCGGCGGCAGAACGCCTCGCCGCCTATGTGCGCGCGCTCGCCGGGTAGGGTCCCCGCCCGACCGGGCGGTCCTCTCAGGTCGGCCCCGTATCATTGACCGGAATCCGACCCGACCACTGCACTTCGACTGGGGACCCCGATGGCACTGAACGACACCGACGCGCCCGTGACACGGAGGCGCCAGCGCCATCCCGTGCGCACCACCCTGCTGGTCTTCGGCGCCCTCGTCGTCGTCGCCGCCCTCGTGGCCGGCGGCTACCTGTTCTCCCTGGCGCAATCCTTCAATGCAGGGTCCGAGACGATCGAGACAGCCTTCCCCGCCGAGGAATCGCGCCCCACGGTGGCGCCCGAGGCCGAGGGCGCGGTCAACATCCTGCTGCTCGGCAGCGACTCACGGGCGACGCCGGAAGAGCTGGGGGATACGGCATCCACTGATCCGTCCGACAGTCGTGCGGACACCATGATGCTGATGCACATCCCCGCGGACCGTCAGGACATCCAGGTCATGTCGATCATGCGCGACACCTGGACGGACATCCCGGGGCACGGTGAGGCCAAGGTCAACGCCGCCATGGCGCTCGGCGGCGTACCGCTCGTGGTCCAGACCGTCGAGGGTTTGTTCGGCACACGCATCGACCACGTGGCGAGTATCGACTTCGAAGGGTTCAAGGGCCTCACGGATGCGCTCGGCGGCGTGCAGGTGAACAATCCCGTGGCCTTCGAGTCGCGCGGCAGCGAGGGCGAGTACTTCGCGGCAGGACCGGTCACGCTGCAGGGCGAGTCGGCGTTGAAGTTCGTCCGCGAGCGCTACGCGTTCAGCGACGGGGACTACCAGCGGGTGAAGAACCAGCAACTGTTCGTCAAATCGGTCATCAGCAAGGTGCTCACCGCCGACACACTGACCGATCCGGGGAAGGTCTACCGAGTGGTGGACCAGGTGTCGCCGTTCGTCGCCGTGGACTCATCCCTCGACGCCGGTGCGGTCGGCTCGCTGGCCGTGTCGCTCCGCGGCGTACGAGGTGGTGACATCGACTTCTTCACGCTGCCGAACCTGGGGACCGGGACATCGGCGGACGGGCAGTCGATCGTAGTCAAGGACGACGCCGCCATCGCCCAGATCGGCGAGGCGCTGCAGGGCGACACCCTGGGCGACTACCTGGCCGCCAACCCGGAAGCCGGATCGTGACGCGCGGAAGGTCTGCGCGGCGGGCCTTGGGGTCCGCCCTGCTCGGGCTGTCCGTCCTGATCGCCGTGCCGCTCGCGCCTGCCGCTGCCGTCGATCAACCCCCTGTAGTGGTGGAGCCGGCTCCGGTCACCCCGGCTCCGGTTACCCCGGCTCCGGTTACCCCCGCTCCGGTCACGCCGCCGCCAGTGGTGATCGCCCCACCCCCCGCGCCCGCCCCCGCACCGGCGCCCGCTCCGGCCCCTGCGCCCGCACCTGCGCCCGCACCAACGCCGACTCCGTCGCCAGATCCGTCGCCGTCAGAAGAACTTGCCGGTGATGTCGATCCAGCCACGGGCTTCCAGATCGATCCCGGAACCGGATGGCTCATTCATCCGCCCACCGGATTCCTCATCGAGCCTGGAACGAACGTCCTGGTGATCCCCGGGTCCCTCGCCTACACCACGTTCCGCTGGGATCCGGCAACCGACCTGGTGGAGGATATCCAGGACGAGGAAGAGTCGCCGTCTGCCTCGCCGTCGACCGAGCCGAGCACGACGCCGACCGCAGAGCCGACGACGGAGAGGTCGACGCCGACAGCGTCCCCCCGTCCCTCCGCGACGCCTACAGCCTCCGCAACGGATGAACCGGTGGCCGGCTCGGCGGACATGGATCAGGCCTCCAGCCAGTCGATCGGCACGCATCCGGTGACGCGGGTCCTCGTCATCCTCCTGCTCCTGGGGCTCGGCGCTCTGTACTACAGGAGGCTGCGGTCCAATCAGGCCGCTTGATGACGCTATCGTCCCGGGTGGCGCTAGGATGAGCGGGATAATCTGGTCTCGATCCGCGCTTGGGGGTTAGTCGGTTGCGCGTCATGCTCCTCACGCACTCCTACGCTCCCGAACACAGCCCGCCGCAGCGACGCTGGACGCAGCTCATCCGCTCCTTCAGGGCCGCGGGCTGGGAGATCGACGTCGTGACCCCGGTGGCGCATGCCCCGCACGGCAGGCGAACCCTCAGCAGGCGACAGGCGGGCCGCCCCTTCCGGACCGATCGCGGCGATTTCGGCGAGTACATCCGCCGGGTGCCCTTCCTGTGGCACCGGACCACCCGGAGTGGGCGCCTCGCCAACCACCTGTTCTCGGCTGCGATGAGCATCCCGGCCGCAGCGCTTGCGCCCCGGCCCGACGTCGTCATCGTGACCGTGCCGAGTCTTCCCATCCTGGGTGCGGGATTCGTCGTCGCCCGCATGCTGCGGCGGCCGCTGGTCGTCGACATGCGCGACGCATGGCCGGACATCGCCCGGGATGCGCGGATCGTGCGTGGCAGCGCGAAGAGTCTCGCCGAACGGGCGATCATCGCGATCCAGGACCGCGCGGACCTCGTGGTGACGGTGACCTACGGCTTCGCGCATACCCTCCGCGAGCGCGGCCTCAAGAACGTCGCGACGGTCACCAACGGCATCGACATGGCGTCCATCCGCCCCTTGAGTCCCCCTGCCGGCCGGCAGGACCGGCTCGAGGTCCTCTACCTGGGGAACCACGGTGAGAGCCAGCGGCTCGACGTCCCCATCCGGGCCGCGGCCCTGGTCGGGCCGAAGATGCGGCTCACGCTCGTGGGCCACGGCGTGGAGCGGAACGGGCTCATGGCGCTCGCGAGGCAACTCGACGCCCCCGTGGAGTTCCACCCTCCGGTCCACGGTCCACAGATCATGGACTACTACGAGCGCGCGGACAGCTGCATCGTCACGCTGCGGGACGACTGGAAGTCCTTCGACACCACCATCCCCTCCAAGACCTACGAGGTGTTGTCGGTAGGCCGCCATGTCACGGGCATCGTCAGGGGAGAAGCCCGCAGCATCCTCGAGGAGGCGGAGGCCGGGCACGTCGTGGCTTCCGAGGCCAGGGCGGTGGCGGACCTGTGGAACACCCTCGCCGCGAACCGTGAACTGCTGCGGGTCGGTGAGCAGGGGAGGATCTGGGTCCAGAACAACGCGAACGTCCAGGCCCTGAGCCGCACGTACATCGACCTCCTCACCGAGGTAGCGGGACAAGCCCGCCGGTGAGAGCAACCCGACTGATCGGCAATGTGCGGCTCGCCGCGTCGACCGCCGTGTCCCATCTCAGCGACGATCCTGTTCTTCTCGCCATCCAGGTCAGCCGCAGGCTTCCCACCGGCATGGTCCGTCGGGTAGCAGGCGCAGCCGGCAGGATATCCGCGGCTCCCTTGATCCGGATGCCGGTCGTGGAGGCTCTGTCCGCTCATCTGCTGGGACGGAGCGCCACCGTGGGTTCGATCCTTCGCAGAGCTGCTGCCGACGGCACTCCCGCCGGTTCCGCACGCCGCCTGGCCGACGTCGCACTCGCGGCAGGCATGCTCGACGAGGCCGACGCGCTCCTGACCCTTGCCGGATCCGGTCCTGCAGCGGCAGGGCAGCGGGCGCGCCGGTGCTGGTACGACGGGGACATGACCGGTGCCGTCCACGTCCTCCGGGAGGCAGGATGGAAGCGGCATGCGGAACGGCTCGCCGGCGAGGTGCGTGTCTTCGAGGGCTGGACGCCGACGCTCGGCGACGTGGAAGGCTACGAGCCGGTGGGAAGGACGGTCCTCCACCTTCTGACCAACTCGCTGCCCCATACCGGGAGCGGCTACGCGCAGCGCACCCATTCCCTCCTCACGGCTCAGGTCGCCGCCGGCTGGACCGTGCATGCGGCAACCCGGATCGGCTACCCCGTCCAGGTGGGGAAGCTCCTCGCCGGGGACGTGGACGTGCTGGACGGCGTCAGCTACCACCGCCTGCTTCCCGTGCCGATGGCCAGGGGTTTCGACGAGCGCCTGCAGCAGCAGGCCGAAGAGCTCCTCCAGCTCGCACTCCATCTCCGACCGGCCGTCCTGCATGCCACCACGCCCTTCGTCAACGGGATCGTGGTGGAGCAGGTGGCGCGCGCCCTGCGCATTCCCTGGGTGTACGAGGCGCGTGGTCAACTGGCTGACACCTGGGCCTCGACCCGCCCGGCACACGTGAAAGCCAGCGAACGCTATAAGCTCTTCACTGATCGTGAAGCACAGGTGATGCGCAATGCCAGCCTCGTGGTGACCTTAGGTGAGGCTATGAAGCAGGGGATTATGCGTAGCGGAGTGCAGCAGGAAAGGATCCTGCTGAGCCCCAATGCGGTGGGCGACGAGTACCTGGAGGAGCCCCTTTCCTCGGGTGAGGCGCGCCGCCTGCTGGGATTGCCCGAAGACGGAGTCTTCGTCGGCACCGTCAGCAGCCTCGTCGACTACGAGGGCCTGCCTACGCTCCTCCGGGCAGTCGCACTGCTCGTTCCGAGCCACCCCGGACTCCACTGCCTGATCGTGGGCGACGGCGCCGCGGCGCCGTCGCTGAGGTCCCTTGCCGTCGAACTGGGAATCGCGTCGCAGGTGACCTTCACCGGTCGTGTTCCCAGACACCAGGCGCGGTCCTATCACCAGGCCCTGGACATCTTCGTGGTTCCCCGCAGGGACCTCGACGTCACCAGCGCCGTCACGCCGCTCAAGCCGGTGGAAGCGATGGCATGTGCCCGCGCCGTCGTCGCGAGTGATCTGCCGGCCCTCCGCGAGATAGTTCGGGACGGCGTCACCGGCCTGCTGGTCGAGCCGGAGGATCCGGAGGAACTCGCCGGGGCGATCAGGCACCTGGTGGACGATGAGTCGGCCCGTGTCGGCTTGGGAGCGAGCGGGCGTGCGGAAGTACTGGCGACGCGCATCTGGTCGCACAATGCGTCACAGCTCTCCGACGCCTACCAGCACCTGGGATTCTCCTCCTGATGGCGAGCAGTGCCCAGGACGGGCAGTCGACGCCAGGAACAGCCGGAGTGGAGGTCGTACCCGTCTCGACGGCGGGGCTGCTGCGTATCGGTGCCCGGCCCGGCCTCCTCGAATACCTGAAGCAGATCTGGGGCCACCGAGGGTTCATCGTCTACGATGCGCGCGCCAGGGTGAGCAGCGGCAACAGGAGGGACCGCCTGGGCAGCGCCTGGATGATCCTCAATCCGATCCTCAACGGTCTGACCTTCTACCTCATCTTCGGTCTGTTGCTCAACACGAGCCGGGGCATCGAGAATTTCATCGGTTACCTGATCATCGGCGTATTCCTCTTCCAGATCAGTGCGCGGGCGATCACCAATGGAGCCCGGTCCGTCCAGGCGAACAAGGCCGTCATCCAGGCCTTCAACTTCCCGCGGGCCACGCTGCCTATCTCGGTGAATGTGCGCGAGATCCTCGCCTCGGTGCCGGTACTCATCACCATGCTGATCCTCATCCTGATCTTCCCGCCGGCGGAGGACATCACGTGGCGGTGGTTCCTCATCCTCCCGGCGCTCTTCCTCCAGGCGGTCTTCAACCTCGGTGTGGGACTGATCCTCGCCCGGATGATCTCGCGCATCAACGACATCACACACCTGTTGAGCTTCGCGCTGCGCGTATGGATGTATGCGTCCGCCGTGTTCTTCTCCTACGAACGCTTCATCGAGCACGAGACACTCCTGACGATCGTCGAACTCAATCCGCTGTTCAACGTCCTCGACATCGTCCGGAACTGCGTGCTGTACGCCACCCTCCCGTCCTGGGAATCCTGGGCGATCCTGGCCGCATGGGCCTTCGGCATGCTGCTTATCGGCATCGTGTTCTTCTGGAAGGCAGAGGAATCATATGTCCGCGAATAGGCAGGACGGCGACGGCGGGGGCATCCGTCCCACGGTGGTGGTCCACAAGGTCAGCATGCGCTACCACGTCCCGTCGACCGAGGCGCACCATGCGGTGCCCGGTGGCGGTGTCGGCGGGTTCGCACGGAAGTTGCTCGGCCGGGCCCCGCTCGTCCCGGTGGACGCCCTGAACACCCTGTCCCTCGTGGCGCAGCACGGAGAGTCGATCGGCATCGTCGGGCGCAACGGTTCGGGGAAGAGCACGCTCATGCGGCTCATCAGCGGGCAGAGCAACCCGACGAGGGGAGCGGTCTACGCCTCGAGCATCCCCGTGATGCTGGGGGTCAATGCAGCCCTGGTCCCGGAGCTGTCGGGAGATCACAACATCATCCTCGGGTGTCTTGCCATGGGCCTCACACGGGCAGAGATCGACGACAAGTTCGAGTCGATCGTCGACCTGTCCGGACTGGAGAAGGCGATCCACCTCCCCATGCGGTCCTACTCGTCCGGAATGTCCTCCCGGTTGCGTTTCGCGATCGCCGCCAGCGTGGACCCCGAGATACTCCTGATCGACGAGGCCCTCAATACCGGGGACGCCCAGTTCCGGGAACGCAGCAAGGAGCGGATGAACGAACTCCGAGCCAAAGCGGGGTCCGTCTTCCTCGTGAGCCACAGCCTTGGCACCATCAAGGAGATGTGTACCCGTACCCTGTGGCTGGACCAGGGCGATCTCGTGATGGACGGGGACCCGGCGCTGGTCACCGCGGCCTACCTGGACTACACGCGCCAGCTCACCAAGGGGAACTTCGACACCGCGACGACGTTGCGCGAGGAAGCACGAAGCACCCTGGTCGTCACCGAGGTAGAGACCCAGGGTTCGGGGCGCAGGAAGGCATGACCAGCGGCCCTCTGGCCACTCCGGCCCATCTCCGTCGTGCGCTCTGGCATCTTCGCCATGGGGGACTGAAGCAACTCCGGACCTGGAGGGCCAGGGAGAAGGCCGAGCTTTCTCAAGCGATCCCCGGTGGACTGCGCGGGGCAGAGGGAGCCTGGAGTGGGCGCGGGAGCCGCAGGCACCTTTCGTTCGCGGCGATGCCCGCCAGCCGCAGGCCTCCCCGTCGGAGTGAGCTCCGCGTAGGGGTCATCCTCGACGAGTTCTCGTCATCCGCCTTCGGGTACCAGTGGACCCTGGTGCCCCTCGATCCGCGCCGCTGGCAGGAGCAGTGCGAGGCCGAGCGCCTCGACTTCGTCTTCGTCGAATCCGCCTGGTCCGGCAACGACCGGCTATGGCGCGGCAAGCTGGGAGGTTCGGACGGTCCGGCTCCCGAATTCCGTGAGCTCATGGCCTGGTGCCGGGCGCACGGGCTGCCCACGGTGTTCTGGAACAAGGAGGACCCGCCCCATTATGCGGATTTTCTGGCCGCGGCGAAGCTCGCTGACTGGGTCTTCACGTCGGACGAGGGCCGAGTCGCGTCCTATTGCGAGGACCTGGGCCACGAGCGCGTAGCAGTACTGCCTTTCGCCGCCCAGCCTGCCGTCCACAATCCCGTCCGCCCCGTGCACGGGCGGCACTCAAGGGACGTGGCCTTCGCCGGTATGTACTTCGCCCACAAGTACCCCGAGCGGAGGGAGCAGCTGCAGCTCCTGCTGGGCGGGGCGATGGACGCTTCGCCGGGCATGAAGCACGGGCTGGAGATCTTCTCCCGGTTGCTCAACGGCGGGGCCGAGTACCAGTTCCCCGCACCGCTCGACGCCCGGGTGGTGGGAAGCCTCCGCTACGACCAGATGCTGACGGCCTACAAGGCCTACAAGGTGTTCCTCAATGCGAACTCGGTGGTGGACTCACCGAGCATGTGCGCGAGGCGTATCTTCGAGATCTCGGCGTCCGGCACTCCCGTGATCTCGGCGCCCAGTGCTGCCATCCCCGAATTCTTCGCTGCAGGGGAAGTCCCGGTTGCAGGGACACGCCTCGAAGCAGCGCACCTGGTGCGCGCCCTTGTCCGTAACCCCGAACTCAATGACCGCACCGCTCACCTGGCCCAGCGGCGTATCTGGACCGGCCACACCTACGCCCACCGTGCCGAACGCGTCGTCGCGGCAGTGGCGCCCGCCGGCAGTCGGCCGGTGGACCGCCCCACGCTGTCGGCACTCGTGCCTACCATCCGCCAGGGACAGCTGGAGCACATCTGCCGGACGATCGGCAGCCAGATCGGCGTTCAGGCCCAGCTGGTGCTCCTCGCCCACGGTATTCCGCTTCCCGAACAAGAGGTCCGTGCCATGGCCCGGGCGCACGGAATCGCAGATGTCGTGTTCCTCGCCGAATCGTCCGACACCACCCTCGGCGCGTGTCTCAACCGCTGCGCCGAAGCGGCGGACGGGCAGGTGCTCGCGAAGATGGACGACGACGACCACTACGGTCCGCAGTACCTCAGCGACCAACTGTTCGCGCTGGAGTATTCAGGCGCGGATGTGGTCGGCAAGCAGGCCCACTACATGCACCTCACCACGTCCGATGCGGTGATCCTGCGGTCGGGGGAGCAGGAGCACCGCTTCAGCGACTTCGTCATGGGCCCCACCATCGTGGCGCGCGCCGAACTCCTGAGGGCCAATCCCTTCCCCGATCTTCGACGCGGTGAGGACACAGCGTTCCTGCGGAACGCGTCAGCCGGCGGCGGGACCATCTACTCGGCCGACCGGTTCAATTACGTCCAGGTGCGCAACGGGTCGGGCCATACCTGGCAGATCGGTGATGCCGAGCTGCTCGCGACGGGCGATCTCAAGTTCTACGGAAGGCCATATGAGCACGTTGATATCTGAGCGGACCTCCGGCGCCCCTGCGCGGGCCGACGTCGTCGTGGTTGGTTTGGGCTATATCGGGCTGCCCACGGCAGCAGTCCTCGCCACCACGGGCTTGTCCGTGGTCGGGGTGGACGTCAATCAGGAAACGGTCGACGCCGTGAACAACGGCATCGTCCCCTTCGTGGAGCCCGACCTCGGTGTGCACGTGGCCGGTGCCGTGAGCCAGGGAGCGCTCCGTGCCGCCACGAAGACTCCGCGGGCCGGTGCCTACATCGTCGCTGTCCCGACTCCGTTCATGCCGGATAAGAGCGCGGACCTCTCCTACGTCCGTGCGGCGGCGGAAGGAATAGCCCCCCAGCTCGAGGGCGGGGAGCTGGTCATCCTCGAATCGACCTCCCCTCCGGGTACCACCCAGCGCCTCGGCGACTACCTCCTCGAGCTACGGCCCGATCTCAGCCTCGACGGGGTGGACGGCAAGCCCGTGGTGCATCTGGCGCACTGTCCGGAACGGGTGCTGCCCGGCCGGATCATGATCGAGATCGTCACCAACGACCGCGTGGTGGGCGGGCTGACACCCCATGCGGCCGAGGCAGCCCGACAGCTCTACCAGACGTTCTGCCAGGGCGAGATCCACATCACGGACGCAGCGACGGCCGAGATGAGCAAACTGGTGGAGAACGCGTACCGGGACGTGAACATCGCCTTCGCGAATGAGCTGAGCATCATCAGTGAAAATCTGAAGATCGACGTCTGGGAGCTCATCCGCCTCGCGAATCACCATCCGCGCGTCAACATCCTCAGCCCGGGTCCGGGCGTGGGCGGTCACTGCATCGCCGTCGACCCCTGGTTCATCGTCGCGGCGGACCCGGAGAACTCGACGCTGATCCGCACCGCCCGCGAGGTCAACGACAGCAAGCCCGGGCACGTCGTGGACAACGTGCTCGCGGGGATCGAGGGCCTGGCGAGGCCGGTCGTGGCCTGCCTCGGGCTTGCGTTCAAGGCCAACATCGATGATATCCGGGAGTCGCCGGCAGTGGAGATCGTGCAGCGCATCGCGGCTGCCGCACCACACGCCCGCCTTCTGGTGGCAACTCCGTTGAGGGACAGGCGGAATCTTCCCTCGGTCGTCTCGGGAATCGCCAACGTGGAGTGGTGCGAGATGCAGGACGCTGTCGACGCAGCCGATGTGGTGGCCCTGCTCGTGGACCACGATCGGTTCAGGGAGATCAGGACGGAAAGTCTCGAGGGCAAGGTAATCGTTGATACACGAGGATTCTGGGGTAAAAAGCATGTCTGAATCAGCAGACGGAGAACACACCGCAGTTGTCTTGCCGGCGGGGCGGCACTTCGCGGTCACGTGGAGCCTGCCGACGGAGTTCGCAGGGCGGACCAACGCGATGCTCCACAGGTCGCGCGCGTTCGCCGAGTTCGGCGGACGACCCGTGGATATTCTCACCTTCGACGATTTCCGTGATTACGCGAACATCCGGTCCCAGTTGTCGAAAGAGGGTTTTCTCTCGGACGGTACGTCGGTGCTGAATTTGTGGGAGGACCTGCCGACGCTGGCCAAGGGCCTCGACGGTCCGGACGCGGGTGGGGAGTTCGTCGATTTCGCGCCGCTTTCGATGTGGTCGGGACCTGTCACAGAACTCGAAGGCCCCCAACCCCGCCTCGCCCGGTACGCAAGCGACGGCACCCTGCTGCAGGTCGATCATTTCCGGGCGGACGGATCGCTCCTCCTCTCGGATCGTCACGACGCCCATGAGCAGGGAACGCACGGCGGGCGTTCCCTGATCCTCTGCGACGACGACGGCCGGCCACTCAGGCATTACGGTTCGTCGTGGGGCCTGTATCGCGCGTGGCTGGAGTTCCTCGTCGGGGATGCACCTGCCTGGTTCGTCATCGACAACAAGAACACGGCGCGCTTCATGGCCACCTTCAGGCGCGAGAACGCGGTGTTGTTCTATGTCGTCCACGAGTCCCATCTGGTATCGCACGCTGACGGCTTCGCCTCCGAGCTGACTCCATCAGCGCAGGAGGTGTTCCCTCACCTGGACCGTTTCGATGGTGTCGTCTTCCTGACGGAGCATCAGGCCGCGGATGTCCATCAGCGCTATGGGGACATCGGCAATTCGTTCGTTCTGCCCAACAGCCGGAGCCTCGACGCGGAGACCGATCCCAGCGTACGGCGCACTCCCGGCCGGGGCATCCAGGCCGCAACCCTGAGTCGCAGGAAGCGCGTCGACCACTCAATCCGGGCAATCCATCGTGTCCGTTCGTCCTCCGATGTCCCGGTACAGCTGGATGCCTTCGGAGAGGGCTCCCAGCGCGAAGCCCTCGAGCTTCTCATCAGCGAATTGGGCGTCGGTGACATCGTGCGACTGCGCGGACACAGCAAGCAGGTCCGTTCGGAGTTCCAACGCGCGTCCTTCTCCCTCCTGACGAGCACATCCGAGGCGATGGCGCTCGTACTTGTGGAGTCCATGGCCGCGGGCTGTGTTCCGATCACGTACGACATTCCCTACGGCCCGGCCGCCGTCATCGATTCCGGTGTGAACGGCTTCATCGTGGAGCAGGGAAATGTCGAGAAGTTGGCTGACTGCATCAAAGCCTTCCTGGCCCTGCCCGAGGACGAGCAAATCGCCCTGCGCGTCGCCGCCATGGAGCGGGCACAAGACTTCTCGGACTCCTCGATCGTCTCGAGATGGGCCGAGGTGATGCGGGTGGTATGGGAACGCAAGCACCGAGCGCCCGTAGCTTTCACTGTTGCAATCACCTCCTCGGACTACTGCGTCCGATCCGGCGGGCGGCTGAGGATCGAAGTTCTGGCTCAGGTATCGCCAACCGACACTTCGCTTCCGGCCGTACCGTCGTTCTTCTGCACCATGCGGGCTCGGCAGCAGCAGGACTTCTTCCGAGTCGAAGCAAGCGAAGCAGTCGTAATGGGGGAAGGCGTCTATCGCCTGCAGTTCGACTTCGATCCCGCCGCGACTCGGTCGCTCCGACCCAGTACGGTCGACTTCGCGCTGGAAGCACGGTGTGCCGGCAGCCGTGCCACGACGAGGATGCCGCTGCATGAGGACCCCGTGTCCCTACAGGTCTATGCCACCCGCCACGGCAGTATGAGCATGGTCCTCAGCTAGACGCACAGTTGGCGCACATCAGGAATCAACACGAAAGGCACCACACCCCTATGCTGCACTCGGGCGCGGTCACTGGTCAGCACGTCCTACCCGATGGGTACCACTGCGCGGTCACCTGGGGCATACCCTTCGACTATGGAGGAATGACCAGCGCCATGCTTCGCCGGTCGAGAGCCTTCGTCACGGAGGGCGGCCAACACGTCGATGTGCTCACGTTCGACTATCAGCCGGACTACCCGGACATCGCCTGCGAACTCGAGGTGAGCGGGGAGTTGATCCCCGGCATGCAACTCCGCAACCTCTGGGACGAACTCCGCTCGCTTCCCGACACGGTACTGGCTTCAGCTCGACCCGGTCCGCGCGTGAGGGGCGAGTACCGGCCTGTCGAGCCCGACGAGGGGCAGGCTGAGCTCTTCGCCGGCGAGCTGCGGAGGCGGATACGGTACGACGCGACGGGCGCAGTCGTCCTTCAGATCGACTATCTGAGGGCGGACGGGTCGGTGTACGTGTCCGACCGCAGGGATCTCACCGAATTCGGTACGGAGGGTGGCCGTCTGGTCACCCTGTGCGACAGTAACGGAACCCAGGTAGCCTCCTGGAACCAGATGTGGCCCCTGTACCTGTTCTGGCTCGATGTCGTGGTCGCCGGCCGGGAAACATTCATGATCATCGACAGCAAGTCGACGGCCAACTTCATCACGCGCTACCGCCGGCCCAACGTCATCACCATGCATCTGGTCCACAACTCGCACATGGCCGCCGGTCAACTGCCACCGCATGGGGAACTGAGCCGCGTCCGCCGATACGCTTTCGAGCGGCTGTCCTCCTTCGACGCCGTGATCTTCCTGACGGCCGCGCAGAAGAAGGATGTCAATGACGTGTATGGCGCCCCGGCCTCGACCGGGGTGGTGCCGAACAGCACGGAACTCGTGCCGTTCGACGCCGATCAGGAGCGCGACTCCACGGTCGGTGTCATGCTTGCGAGCCTGAACGGACGGAAGCGGGTGCAGCACGCCATCAGAGCCGTCCGAACGGCCAGGGACTCGGGGACCGAGTGCAGCCTCACGATTTTCGGCGACGGGCCCGAGCGGGGCCGGCTCGAGCAATTTGTCGACGAGTCGGAGCTGGCCTCCTCGGTCCGTCTGCCTGGTTTCAGCGAGACTGCACGAGACAGTCTGTGGTCCGCGTCGTTCACGCTGCTGACGAGCACCACAGAGGGACTGCCCCTGGTCCTGTTGGAGGCGATGAGCGGAGGCTGCCTGCCCATCGCCTACGACATACCCTATGGTCCGGCGGATCTCATCGAGAACGGAGTCAACGGCTTCCTGGTGCCACCGGGTGATGTTGAGGCCGTGGCACAGTGCATAGCGAAGATCGCGTCCTCATCGGCAGATGAGTTGCGCGCCATGCGGGTAGCAGCGCGCGGTACTGCTGAACGTTTCTCGGATCCTGCGGTCACAGCCCGGTGGGCCCGGGAGATGTACCTCGCTGTGGACCGCAAGCTCGAGGAGAGCGTAGACGCCTCCTGAGCTGACACCTTGTACGTGGCCGCCTCCAGCGTCTGCACAGGGGGTCAAATGGAAACGGCGCACCCTCCTTGCAGGAGGGTGCGCCGTCCCGGCGAACGATGCGGTACTAGGGCAGTCCGACGTCCACGCGGATCATGTTGTGGTCCGAGGGGATGACGCCCACGAAGTTCCCGTTGGCATCGACGTTCACGACCGTCTCCCATTCGGCAACCCTCATCTTCGAGGTGAAGATGTAGTCGAGGTACGTGCCGTTTCCGTAGTCGTTCCGTGCGTTCGCCAGACGCTTGAAGGCGTTGAAGCTGTCATAGAACGTTCCGATCCGTGCTTCGGCCGTTGCGCTCGAACTCGGCTGGTCCGTCGCGTACGTATTGCCCAGAGGGTCCACGTAGCCCGCCGCCGTGAGAACGTCATACGGAACATTCGTTGGTTCTGTCCATTTGTGCGAGTTGAGGTCTCCGGTGATGAGGACGGGAAGGTTCTCCGGGTTCCGGAGCTTGATCTCGGCCAGGATGCTCTTGGTCTGCTGCTCGCGAAGTGTCTGGTATTCGGCGCCACCCCCCGGCTGCAGGTGGGCGTTGGCGACAAAGAACTTCTTGCCGGTGGATTTCTGCCGGAAGGTCCCCCAGGCCACATAGCGGCCGTTGTCCTCGCCCGACAGTGACGGAAGCGCCAGCGAGCCTTCGTTGATCAGATCAACGGTGTTGGCGTTGAAGAGCAGCTTGGTGCCCTGCGAGGCTCCTTGGTACTGGTAGACGCAGTTCGTCGGAGTGGCGTGATTTACGCAGTTGTTCCGCTTGGTGTTCGTCAGCTTGTAGGGAGCGCCGCTGGCTACAAGGCGCTCGGCGAGGTCCTCGAACTGCGAGATCCCGCCGGGTCGCGGGTCGTCCTTCAGCCAGCCCTGCGAGGCTTCCTGGACGCCCAGGACGTCGGGAAGCTGATTCTTGATGCTTGAAACCACAGCGCTTCGACGGTCCGCCCAGGGGAGTTCGTTCGGATCACCGGCAAAGCAGTTCGCGCACTTCACGTTGTAGCTGGCAACCCGGAGCGGGTTGGTGACGGGGGCCAGTGCAGTCTTCGCGGTGGTTCTGGCGGTGATGGCGCTGGAGTAGGGGCTGAGGCTGGTGGTGCCGTCGGCAGTGATGGCGGAGACGCGGAAGTAGTAGGTGGTGTTCGGTGTCAGCCCACGGATGTCGGCGGTGGTGGTGTAGTAGCGGTTGTAGGTGGCGCCGGACATGTCGGATTTGGTGGAGATCTGGATGCGGTAGCGCGGTGCGTTGTTCCACGCGTTCCAGGCCAGTTTGATGCCGAACTCGCTCTGCTCGGTGAACTTCAGACCTGTGGGTGCCGGCGTCGCGGTGGGGGCAGCGACGGTGGTCTTGGCGGTGATGGCGCTGGAGTAGGGGCTGAGGCTGGTGGTGCCGTCGGCGGAGATGGCGGAGACGCGGAAGTAGTAGGTGGTGTTCGGGGTCAGCCCACGGATGTCGGCGGTGGTCGTGGTGTAACGGTAATACGTGGCGCCGGACATGTCGGGCTTGGTGGAGAACTGGATGCGGTAGCGCGGTGCGTTGTTCCACGCGTTCCAGGCCAGTTTGATGCCGAACTCGCTCTGCTCGGTGAACTTCAGACCTGTGGGTGCCGGCGTCGCCGTGGGGGCAGCGACGGTGGTCTTGGCGGTGATGGCGCTGGAGTAGGAGCTGAGGCTGGTGGTGCCGTCAGCGGAGATGGCGGAGACGCGGAAGTAGTAGGTGGTGTTCGGGGTCAGCCCACGGATATCAGCGGCGGTGGTGTAGTAGCGGTAGTAGGTGGCACCGGACATGTCCGGCTTGGTGGAGAACTGGACACGGTAGCGCGGTGCGTTGTTCCACGCGTTCCAGGCCAGTTTGATGCCGAACTCGCTCTGCTCGGTGAACTTCAGGCCCGTGGGGAACAGGGAATCGGTCTTGGTGCTGACCTTGATCGTGCTCGAGTACGGGCTGAGGGCGGTCGAGTTATCGGACGCTAGTGCTCGGACCCGGAAGTAGTAGGTGGTGTCCTTGGAGAGTCCCGTGATAGTCGCACTCGTTGTGCCGTACCGGTAGTAGGTGGCACCGGACATGTCGGCTTTGGTGGAGAACTGGACACGGTAGCGCGGAGCGTTATTCCACGCGTTCCAGGTGAGCTTCACGCTCGTGAGCTCCTGGGAAGGGGAAGCAAGTCCTGTGGGTGCTGCAGCCGTCGTTTGGCTGACAGTCGTGGCGGGCAGCAGCGGCGCGGCGGTGCCACTTTGCACTCCCAGGACGAGAAGGAGGATCAGCAACGCGGACACGACGCTGGTCGCCTTCGCGACGTAACGATTGAGTGAGAGGGGGTGATTCATGATTCCTCGTTGGCTAGGTATTCCGGGGGCACGCGGGACGACGCGGTGAAGGAATTTCGGGACTGAGGCGCGAGGAGGCAGCGTCGGCCGTTCGGGCAGCACTAAGAGGACGCGCCCACTTCGTGGGCAGCCTCGTCGGCCGATACGACGGCGGCGTCAGCCTCTACAGGATGTGGGCGGGAGGTTCTGGTGCAGCGCCGGAGACGAGGCGCCGTGGAGTAGTACTGGTAGATGACTCTGAGCCCTGGCGCCGCGCCTGGTCCTCTCATTGAGAAGGATTGCAGGCTTGGGCGTGGCAGTGCGCTTGCAAGGATGAGCATGATGAGACCTCGAAGAACGGTAGTGCCCCCAGCGGGCATGACGAGATCATTCCACTTCCCATCCGGCCCAGGCCCTGAACTGCGGCAAAGTTGTCGGAATACTGCGCGCTGCTTCACGGAGGGCTGTGGACAAGCTGAAAGATGCGCCGTCGCGACCGGACGCAGAGTGGGGCATCGTGCTGGTGAGCCGCACCATCGACGGCCGCAGAGGAAGTTCGTGGTCAACACTCGGGCGCACGTGAGCGGTGAATGCGACGGCGCGAGCACATCCGTCATCGCCGGCGTAATAGGCTGGACCCACACGTGTGGAAGGTGCCGAGCGCCGACTGCACAAGAAGCGGTGGAACACTAGTCATCCGTAAGCTGATGCTGTTCCACCTTCGACGATCCAGACGACGCCATCTGTTCGACAAGCACTTGTCCTGAGGGCGTCTCTGGCTTAGTAGACGGATGCACACATGAGCGAGAACGGCGAGCGCAGTTCCTCTTCCATTGCCGAGAGCCATGACAGGCTCATCACCATGATCGAGAACCAGAACAAGATTCTTGAGGCTCAGGCACGGAACATCGCCCTCCTTCAGTCGCAGTCCTGGGAGCAGGCGAGGATGCTGGAGGTTCTCGGTCGTATCGAACTACGTGACCTCCTCATCGAGGTCCGTAGAGTCATTCAGAATCGCCAACTTTCCATGATGGACACGATGGACCAACTGGTTGCTGGTAAGTCGATCGCGCGATGGGGTGACGGAGAGATCAAGCTGATGGTGCAGCCTGAGTTCGATCTGATGTACCAGAAGTCGAACACGGCTCTGGCCTCGGACCTACGCCGTATGCTCGCCGGGTACGACGACATGGCCGCCCGTTTGCTGCTGGCGCTTCCGACAGTGTTCACCACCCGCCTATGGATGGGTATCTGGGCCGAGAACTGGCACGTTCTCGGCCCGATCCTCGAAGCATCGACCGCATCTTGGGGCAACACGCACATCTCACGACCGCCTTTTTTCCAGCGGCACGGTGCTGACGCTGTCCAAGCATGGAGAAGACTTTGGGCCGATAAGCGGATCTGCGTCGTCGCCGGGCGAGGCTCGAGGTTCGAGCTCTTGCCTGAGCTGTTCGACAACGTTGCAGGCGTCGTTCGGGTAGATTCCGAGCCGTCCGATGCCTACGTGACACTGCCCGACCTCAAGCGACGGCTGGAGGACGTCGACGACGTCGACCTTTTTCTCCTCGCCCTCGGTCCTTCAGGAACAGTGATGGCGGGACATCTTGCATCGGAAGCAGGGGGTGGTCGTCAGGCAATCGATATAGGCCACTTGGCCTCGAGCTACCTCAACGTCTTCAAGGGCGGTAAAGTCCCGGAACAGTTGCCCCAGACGAGGTGATTCCTGTCGCGGAGGACGGAGGTACCTGGGCGACACTGTGTTCGAGCAGCGTGGGCCGAAGTGTAGGAACCTGCCGGCGACCCCGACAATAGGTCCTGCCGACCGGCTGGGCATCGACGGGGCACACCGTACCGTCGGCTACATAGTCGTTCTCAGTCCGGGAGCAAGGTCTTCATCGAGAAAAAACTGATTCATCAGCATCGTGGCGATGTTCAGCGTTTTGGGGCTGACATCGGGATGATCGTTGATGCCGGGGTTGATTGAGTCGAAGAACGCGTAGCGGTGAGCCAGATGTTCCACCAGCGTCGATGTGATCGCCGAGTACTGCGGGGATCGCTGCGAAAAGATGACAGATCCTTCGGCCTTGTTTCGAGCGCCGAAGGAGGTGTAGCGAAGTTTATTCGATACCAATTCCGCGAAGACTTCGTCCTTCGTCCGTTCGAAAATTCCTCCCTGCGTGAAATGGGAGTCGCGAAACCGAGTCACGTAGTAATTGTCGGACACGATCGGGTCCACCGAGATGAACTTGTAACCGCCGGTCATTCCATGGAACAGGGCAGCAGTACCCCCTTTGGAAGCACCGTACAAGACAACATTAGAAGTGGGTATAGAATATTGGATCATCACGTCGCTGAGAAGTCGTTGAATTCTTTGGACGTTGTTCGGGTTCCTGTACGTGTTCAAGTAGAACGCGCCGACTACTCCGCCGATATCTGCGATGCGTAGCACCGCCGTGTCGTGAGGAATGTACTTTTGTGCAGACTTGAAGTTCTGTTCGAAGTAGCGCATCATGCTTGTGTTGTAGATGCTCGTACTCATCGACGAGAATATGACGAGGAGCTTGGGTACCGGCGTGGGGGACAAGGGCGGACTATAGGAGTAGATCAAACCCTCGGAATTTACCGAATAGTCGCCCTCCTTCACGCGGTGCCATAGTTTCGCGATAGTGTGATCTCTGACAAGGCGCGTGCTGTCCTCGGTTTTCCGATAGACGTAGAACCCTGCCATCGCAAGACGGATGAGAATCTCCTTTGCATCATCGGTTCGGCGCGCGATTTCGAGGAGTGACTCACCCTCGACGCCCACAGACCCATGAGAGACATCGCCGTAGCTGACGGCGTCGTCCGTCTCTTTCAATTCTGCGAGGAGATCCGCTGCTGGAGCATCAAGACTCAGGCTGAGTTCAGTCACTTCGGTCCCTCTTTCGAGTCGACGAGGGCGATACCGACGAACTTACGTAGTGCCTCGGCTTCGTAGGAGGAGTAGTCGAATGCACGCTGGGTGGGCCAACCGGAGATGAAATTGGCCATACCGTTCCTGAGACCCTCGACGGAATTGTCGACGAGGAGCCCGTAGCCGCCTTGCAGGATGCTGCGGGGTCCGACGACGTCCGTCGAGATGACGGCCTTCCCGAGGATGAGTGCCTCCAGCACGGCAAGTCCCTGGCCCTCGTAGTTCGACGAGAAGACGAAGCAGTCTCCTCTCTTGATCACAGGGAACGGATTGAGCCGCAGTCCTGCGAGAAGCACCTTTGACGTCAGTCCGAGGTGCTCTATCTGCCTCTCCAGGCGATTTCTCAGGGGGCCGTCGCCGAGGATGATGAGTTTCGCCTCCGGATGATGCTGAGTGAGAAGGGCGAAGCTCTGCAATAGTTTGGCGTGGTCCTTCTCGGGGGAGAGGCGACCAGCTGTGACGAACACCGTCGGGCAATCGCCGATCCACTGCTCAATGTCGTCAGGCACCGGTTCCTGTGCCAGTGCGACCGTCGCATCCGCGTTCACGAGGTTGTTGCTGTAGTGGAACTTGTCGGGATCGAGACTGAAGCGATTCGACAACTGATGCTTGTTCTCCTCCGCCACGCTCTCCGTGACGGAGATCAACGAATCGTAGCGAGGGTACAGACGGAACATCGACTCCAGGTACCGGAAGCGGTGCAGCCATTCACTGTGCATGTCGTTGTGCAGGAAGATCGACTTCTTTGTGGACTGTGACGGTCCCGCCGCGAAGAGTGCGGCCCAGAAGCGTGCGTACCCTTCGAAGCAGACCAGTGCGTCGAAGTGCGCGGTTCCGAACATCCGCCTGAACTCGCGTGCAAACGCAGCGTGGTACATGTCCCACTGTTCGTCGCTTTGGAGGTTCCCCTGGGCGTTGAACTTGTCCACGATCCAGCGTTCTTCGGCCCCGATCAGTTGCCCGCCGACGCGAGGAAGGACACGGACGTGCTCCGGGTTCTGCCCGAACTTCTCCACTCGCCGTTCGTCCGAGGAGACGGAGGACGGTTCGATCGCCACAAAGACCTGCGTCTCGGCAGGATCGAGGTGCGAGGTCAGGTTCAGGTACGAGGACGTGATCCCATTCGGGATGAACGAGCCCTGATACATGAGCATTGTTTTTCTGTCATCCTTCTTCCGCGGCATCGCCCACTCCGACGAATCGAAGAAGAAGAATTCCACCGCCCGGGATGAGGATTCGCCGCACTCGAGGCCGACGTATTCATCAGGCGTGCGAGCAGCGACTGCCTGCGGCTCGAGCGCTTGGCTCAAACCCTCCCGGAGTTCCGGAATGTCTCGGCAGAGGATGCCGGGCAGCGTCTCGATATCCAGGCACAGCCCACGGCTCTGCCGGTATTCCTCGAGGTCGTATGCGTAGTAGATGATCGGACGTCCCGTGGCCATGAAATCGAAGGCAACGCTCGAGTAGTCGGTGATCAACACGTCGACGATGGACAGCAGATCGTTCGTGTCGATGTCGGCCGGAACGAGGTGCGCCGCGACGCCGGCCTCGTCGAGGAGGGCCTCGGTGACGGGATGGCCCCGGAACAGGAGCCGCGCATCGGAGGATGACATGGCGCGTATATCGCGCATGAGCCGATCATTGTCGAGTTTCCTGTCCGCCAGCGATCCGCGCCAGGTGGGCGCATACAGGATGACTTTTTGCGACCGATCCAGTCCCAGTCGGGCACGCAGCTTCGCACGGGACGCCTCCGGTAGATCGACCGTGGCGTCGACCCTCGGGTACCCCGTCACTGCGACCCGTCCATCGAAGAGCCCGGCGACTTCGTACTTGTCGAGGAGGATCTGGGCGGTGAATGCGTTGGGGGCCAGAAGGTGCGTCGTATGCAGGAAGTTCCGGGTGGCGTTCCGGTAGTCCATGAAACCGTCCTTGATGTCGCGCCCGAGCGACTTCATAGGTGTTCCATGCCACGTGTTCAGGTATTGCTGCTCCGGTCGGCGACAGAAGTAAGGGGGAAAGGTGTTGTTGTTGATGAGGCGTCCGGCCGAGGCCAGATAGCGCAGGTAGAGATCGCTGTCGCGAGCAACGAAGATGACGTTCGGAAGACCCCGAAGCTCGTCGGGGATCCTTGACCGATCGTTGATCACCCAGACATGGGTCACGGTCGCGAAGCGGTCGTCGTGAAGCAAAGTCCGGAAGATGTTGAGCGGATTGCAGCCGATCGAGCTGCCCTGGCTGCTTTCATACAGGATGACGTCCTCCACAACGGGAAGCGTCTCCATGTACTCGACGTAGATCATGGACTGTCGTTGCGTCGGGTTCTTGAGATATGTTGCGGTGTTGACGCCGTGGGGTCGCTTGAGAAGGCGTGTCTCCAGGAAGGCGGCGGTTGCTTCTTCGAAGCGGCCGAGACGATGAAGGACCGAGCCGAGGGAGAAGTACAAGCGGGGCTGGTGTTTCTCTGATCGCCTCACCGCCGCCTCGTATGCTGCGGCCGCAATGTCCAGGGCGCCGTTGCCCTCGGCGAATACGGCCAATCGCGAGCACTGCTCTGACGTCTGCGCAGATTGTGCAGCGGTCAGCCCCGCGGAGAGGACGCCTCGGAGGTACTCGCTGGGCGGGGCTGAGGGCTCCTGCTGGGCGATCGGCGTCGAGTCGCTGGTCTTGTGGCCCATGAAGGCAGCACACGCTTCCTCATGGCGATGAGCGCTGATCAGGACAGTGCCCAAGCGGTAAGACCAATATTCGTTGGGCGCGTTCGTGAGGGTCAGTGCATATGTGTACGCATCAGCGGCATCAGCCCATCGCCCGCTGCGCTCGAGCGAGAAGCCGAGTCGGTAGTGCCATTGGGCTTGCGTCGGATCGAGGGCGATCGCCGTCCTGATGACATCCGCACCACCCTGCCAGTCGTAGCAACGCTGCAGCGCAAAACCCCAACGGTAGGCGACCTCGGCGTCAGCGGGGTTGTGGCGGAAAACCGCTTCATAATGTGTGGCGGCCAACCGCCACTGGCCCTTCTTCTGGAAAAACGCCCCGATTCCGAATCGCAACGACTGCAATTCGGTATCAGCGGCGATCGCTTGCGCGAAATGGCGCTGTACGAGGTTTTCCGAACCCGCGAGGTGGTGCGCCCAGCCGGCTTGAAAGTGCAGGTGTGCGTTATCAGGTACCAGGCGGGCGGCTGCGGCGAAGTTCTCAGCGGCCGCTGAATAACGGTTCATGAAGAACAGGGCATCGGCGAGTGCCGTCAGCCATTCGGGATCATCACGGTAGTAGCGCTTTCCGGAGGACAGGACGTCAATTTCCTGCCACTTCGGTGCTTTCCGCTCGCGCAGCACGCGCCGTCGCTCGGCGAAGACGGCCCGTAACTCGGCCGTCTCGGCCTTTTCTGCAGCACGCTGCCGTTCCAGCGCGGCTTCGACGGATTGGCGGCGATGTTCCCAGCGTTCGTGTCCCGGCTGCAGGCGCAGCGCTTCGGTGTAGTGCTCTCGCGCAACCGTGAGGAGGCCCTGCTTCTCCCTGATATAACCGAGCCGGTAGTGCCACCGCGCCGCGAGTGGGTTGGCATCCAGTGCCACGGTCACGTGGTGTGCGGCAGCTTCGAGGTCGCCCGCATGGAACTGCGCGTGACCGAGCAGGAATTGCTCCTCTGCAGTGAGTGGCGCTTCGACGCTCAAAGCGACGGTCCGCGCGTCGGCGAGGGCAGCCCGGTCGTCGGCCTTATCGGACTCACTCGGGGCGTGCGGGGAAGGTATCCCGATGGACATGGGTCTCCTGTCGAGGGATGGGAAGCTTGCGGGCGGGATCGAGGCTCATGACCAATTCGTGGACGGGCGTGCCTGATCGTCAGATAGCGTCCACCAGAGTCAGGGACCCCAGCGGAAGCGAGTCGACCACGCGCTGCGTCGCGGAACCGTCGCACATAGGCGCGTAGGTCGTCACGAAAGTCCGATACCTTTCGGCGTAGCGCATCCGGATGGACGGCAGGGACTTGATCGCATTGACGACGTCCGGCGTCGTCATGAGCAGCGGACCGGGGGCCTGTTCCTCGAGGTCGAAGTAGAAGCCCCGGGTGGAATCCCGATACTGCGCGATATCAGGGGTCAGGAAGATGATCGGCTTTCCCGTCACGCAGAAATCGAACATCACCGACGAGTAGTCGTTGATCAGGACGTCGGCGGCGAGGTAGAGGTCATTGACCTCCGGGTACTCCGTCACATCGATGACGAAGCGGTTGCCGGCCGTCTGTCGCTGACTGGCGATGTTGTGGTGCCCGCGCAGCAGGATGACGTAGTCGTCACCCAGTTGTTCGTGGGCGGCCTCGAAGTCCAGGTATGTCACCATCTCGTACTGCTTCGAGGTGTTCTTGGCGTCGTCGCGCCAGGTCGGAGCGTAGAGGATCGCCTTGCGGCCCTCGGCGATGCCGAGAAGATCGCGGACCGCCGAGCGCCTGGCGTCCGCGTCGGGTGCTTTCAGGGAATCGTTGCGGGGATAGCCCTCCGCGATGACCTGCCCGTCGAATCCGAAGCAGGTGGCCAGAACATCGGCTGCGTACGGGTTCTGGGCCAGAAGGGCGTCCCAATAGGTGGCCTCCCGATGCATGAGGTTCCAGTAGGAGAGCGAGAAATTGGTCCGCGCTACATCGTTGCCGAGCTTCTTGAGCGGCGTACCGTGCCAGGTCTGGATGTAGGTCTGGCCCTCGCGCTTGCGGAAGTAGAAGGGGAAGTTGTTGTTGTTGACGAGTAGTCTCGCCTCGGCCAGCAGTTGGTACCAGAGCCTCGAACCGATCAGGACGGGCTGTGCCCCGTCCGGCACGGGCACCGAGAAGTCGGCGATGGACCAGTACATGTCAGCGACGACCCCGCGTCGCTGGAACTCCTCCAGGATCCGGCGCGTGCTGTCGGTTGCCCGGCGACCACCGAAGCACATGAAGAGGATGGCATCCCGCAACGGAAGATCCGCCTGGGCGATGTCGCTGCGAAGCGACTGCTGGTTGAACCTGCCCAGTTCCTCGGGTGCCAGTGGCGGCCGGAAGTGGACTGTGAGCGCTCCAGCCGCCGCCGTTCTGCTCAGGCCGACCTCGAGCGTCTCCCGGAGTTCCCGGGAGGGCAGTGACGCCTGGAGGGATGGAGCAGCCGGTATCCAGTACCCCGCGTTGTCCTCGGTCTTCTGCGGAATGTACCGGACGCTGTACGCACCCGCCTCGGGCATCAGATCCTGGCCGCCCCAGGGAGCGGACACGAGGGGAAAGCGCACGGTGAACCGGTTGCTTCCCTGGTTGCGCGTCACATTCAGGGATACCTGGTCCGCTTCGATCACCGATTTCCCGCTGGAGAGCACGAGGCGCGGAGCGTGAATGCTCGTGAAATCGGCTGTACCGACAACGGTCAGGTGCCGCCCGTCAGCGGAGACGGTCAGGTTGTCGGCCTCGACGCGGTAGCGTCGTTCCTCGAGGGCGAGGAATCCGTAGCCGGTGAGCTTGAGTCGCAGGCGCCGGGACCGGTCGAGGTGATGCTCGAATGCAGCGCTGCCCAACCGCCACGCAATCGGCTGGGGTGTCTTGAATCCGCTGTCCAGTCGAAGATCCCACTGATGTTCCGTGCGGGGGGAGGCATCGGCTGCGAGGCGTGGAACGACCAGGCGGTAGTCGGCGACGTTCCCGCGGACGTCCACGCAGACCGCGGTCTTCCGAATGGCGAGCTTGGCGCACTCGACCGTGATCTTCGAGGCCAGCGGCGCGGAGTGTGCCTCCACCGTGATCGTCAGGGTGCGCCCGTCGAGCTCGACGGCCGTGGCGGAGTACATCGGGGAGACCCGGACGAGGGTGAGGCCGGTTTTCGGCTTGAACTCGAGGGCGACGCGGCGTTCGCCGGCCATCGGGGCGATGGGCACCGTTCCGGCAGCGCCCGCTGTCTCCCGGCGGGTGACAGGCGACTCCAGGACGCGGTCGTATGCCTTCAGCCGCAGCTTCAGCGACCAGGAGGAGGTCGTCGTGTCGGCGGCAAGGAGTGGTGCGGGGTCGATAGTGGCCGAGAAACCACTGTCCGCATAACTCGTCCAGTTGTCGTTGGCATCCCAGTCGATAGCAGGCTCCCGGTACCTCTCGACGTCGAGCGTCTGGACCTCGAAACCGTCGGGATCGATGACGGCGGCCTCGATCCCCAGGGCGCCGGCCACGGGATCGATCGATGGGATGTAGGCGTGGCCGCTGACCCTGAGGCTCCCGTCCCCGTTCCAGTCCAGTCCGGTGATCTTGCTCGTGACCCGGAGGTCGACGCCCTGGCAGGTGAGCAGCTCCTCCGACGGTTGACGTGTCAATTCGGCAAGGTAGGGCGGCTGGGCGAGGAGCGTCCCCTGGCGGAACGTCGTGGCGAAGGAGGACCCGAGATCGCTGCGTGAGCCGCAGATGGCGATGACGTCGGCTCGATTGTCATCGAGGACGGCCGCGAGGATGAGGCGGTTGTGGAGGCGCACGTCGCCCCAGGCGATCGACCCGAGAGCCGCAAGCTCCTGCGTCCCGCGGACGAGGGCGGACCAGTAGGCGTCATCCGTGCGTGGGACGACCTCGTAGAAGGGGAAGAGGTCCGAGCCGAGGATGCGCGTGAGCCAGCGCTCCGTCAGGTCCGGCGAGGACCCGCCGGCTGCTTCAGCCATCACCCGTGCCATCCGCTGCAGGTATTCGGCGAGGATCTCGATGCTGCACAGCTGTTCCCGGGTCAGAGAATCGCTCCCGGCATCACGGACGACGTCGCTGATTCTGCCGGGGAGGAGGTCGATGGTCCCCGCCCGAAGATAGGCGGTCCGTACCATCTCGGTCTGCCAGAGCTCGCCATCGGTATCGATGTCGGCCAGCTCCTCCAGCCAGAAGGACCTCGAGAACACCTTGTTGCTGAGGTGCGCATCGCCGGCAAGATCCGGCGAGTGCCCGACGGTGGTGATGAGGTTCTCGGTTCCGCGCAGCGCGCTCTGGGCGACCGGCGTCACGAACTTCTGGCCCTTCCGCACGCCGACCGTGCCGACGGCGAGGTCCGACTGGGAGGCCTTCAGCGACTTGATCGCGGTAGCGACAGCGTCCGCGGTCAGGATGTCCCCGGCCGTCAGCGACATGACCCAGCGGGTGGTCGCATTCTCGACCGCCAGCCGCCGTGCTGCCGGTATGGAGAGCCCCTCGGACGACTGGAAGCTGATGCGGCCGTCACGCTGCGCGTACGTGGCTACGCCACCGGCGATCCGGTCGTCACCCGTGGTGTCGAGCACCACGATCTCCAGGGCCGCGGACTTCTGCGCCAGGATGCTCTTGAGCGTGGCGGCCACGTCCTGCGTGGTCTCCTCGACGATCACGGAGATCGCGATCACCGGCTTCTGGACCGGAACGGCAGACAGGGCGCCGGCCGACGCGAGGGTCGATACCGTGCGCTTGACCTTCGCGGCATCCGCCGGGTGGATGGACTGCCGCAGCTTCTTCCGCTGTTCCTCCGGCAGCTTCTGCCACGCCGTGCGCAGCTGCCGTTTGGCTACCCGGCGGATGCCGGACACGGCGTCGTCTGCGATGGTCCAACGTGCCATAAGTGCTTGTCCTTCGGGAGGTCGATCAGGCGTTCACGGTGACTCGTGCGTCGAGCTCCTGGTTCGCCCGCTTCAGGTCGTCGGCGAAATCGACCTCGACGGCATAGAAGTTGCTGATGTCCACGGGCGTGTACTGCACGCCGTCCTTGGCGATGGTGAGCTCGATGCCGCGCTCGAAGTAGTCCTGGTCGCCGACCTGCGCCAGGCGCTTGATCAGCTTCTTCTTGTCCTTCGACGAGATGTAGTTGATGCCGACGGCTTCACCCAGTGCGTTCTCGACGGACTTGGAGAGATGCTCGATGTGCCCGTTCTCGTCGACCGTGTACTTGACCTCCTCGTCGCTGACGGAGGACATGTCCACCGACACGAAGGAGAGATCCTGCTCGATGAAGGGCCGCAGGTACTTGACGATCTCGGGGGCGAAGACGACGTCACCGTTCATCCACAGGACGCCGCCCTTCGTGGAGTTGCGGAGCGCCTTGAGGAGACTCTTCGAGGTGTTCGTCTGGTCGAAGGCCTCGTTGTACACGAAGGATGCATTGGGGATGTGCTCGAGGATCATCTCCAGCTTGAACCCGACGACGATCGAGAGGCGCAGCTTCTTCTTGAACTCGGAAGACAGGTTCTGCACCTGCTGCTGCATGATCGTCCGTCCGTCGCTCAGCTCGGTGAGCGGCTTCGGATGAGGGCGTGCGAGTCGTGTTCCCATACCCGCAGCGAGGATTACTACCTGCACCGTCATAATGTGTCCTGTCGAGAATTGCGCCGTGTGGGTAGGGAACATGATCGACGAGACGCCATACCACGAGACCTTTTCCAGTCGCACCACCACGCTGCGGTACCCCCGGCGACGATGATACAGGAGCTGGGCCTCGATAGGAGATCCCGGAGGCTGATCCGGCTGTCATCCAGAGCTCAGAATGGCGCCGCGACCAGCAGCTCGACATTGTGGTCCTCGGCACCACCCATGATCGACCCGGCGTCCAGTCCCGGGCGGTTCGCCGCCAGCTCCAGGCTCAGTGCCGCGAGCGATTGCGGCGTCTGGGTGCCGCCGCGCTGGACGTCATCGGCGGAGGAGTGATCGACGAGCGTGGCGACGATCGACAGCGTGCCGTCCTGATTGTCCAGCAGTTCGACCACGCGTGACTGCTGCGGGAAATCGATCAACGAGGCGGTGGTGATCTCCCAGATCCCCCCGGAGCCCGAATGACCGGGATGGGCTTCCACCTTGTGTCGATGCTCGTGGCCGTTCATCCACAGCACGAGGTTCGGGAATCGGGTGAGGATCCGTAGGACGTCGTCGCGCGCGATCGATTCTCCGCCGTCCTCCTCCGACCAGGCGTCGTCCTCGAAGGCCCGGAGGGGATGGTGGCTGAAGAGCACCACGAGCTTGTCCTCGGCATCGGCCGTCACGGTGTTCCCGTCGTCATCGCGATACGTGCTGGACACCGCCTGCAGCTGCTCTGTCAGCCAGGAGGCCTGTCTGCGGTCCAGAACGGCGCGACCGCCCCCGTCGGGGCTTGCCGTGTTCAGCATGATCCCGCGGACGTCAGCGGACAGGTCGAAGGCGTAGTACAGGTCGTCCGTCCCTGGCGCCTGCTCGACAGCGGTGTCGGGATGCACGAGAGCGGCCCTGAACCTCGGCTTGTCGAGGACCTTGCGCGTGTCGGACGCGGCGATGGTCCGCGACGGCATCCCGGCGACGAGTCGCTCACGATCCTCCTCGGTGCCATCGGCCTTCTTCCAGAATTCGGACTCGGTCATTCCATCCGGCAGTTCCACCGGGAGACGGGACCCTGTCCGCACCAGGTCGGTGAGCCGTTCGCCTCCCGAGATGCGCGAGCCGCCGAAGCGGCCGGTTTCGTCATGGTTGCCGAAGCCCAGATAGTGGGGGAAGGCCGCGCCCGGGGCCTCGATGGGACGACTCGCGGCGGTCAGGAGTCCGGGGACGGTCGGGTAGCCGTACTGCTTCTTCCAGTTGTCGGGTTCTGAATCCTCGATCTCCGGGTCGGGATGCCAGACCTCGGCGGCAAGGGCGCGTGGAGCGCGGCCATGGTCCTGAATGCCCTCGTAGGAACCTGTGGGGTTCGACGTCGCGCTACCGCCGTCGAGGACCGCCACCGCGGCATCCAACTCGCTGACGGAGAAGGAGTTCGTGATGTCCCCGGTGATCACCAGGCCGTCAAGTGGACGACCGCTCTCGGGTCCCCGCCCGAGAGCGTTGAAGACCCTGACGGTCGCGTCGAGTACGTGAAGGGTGAGGACGTCCTGCGGTCGGAACCGCCCGGAGGTCGGGTAGCCGTCCGGGAAATCGAGGTACTGCCACAGGAAGGAGAGCCGACCCGGATTCGTCGCGTCCAGGACGTGCGGGTCCGTGATGTGCCCGAAGGCCGCTCGGGCTACCGGTTCCGGCCCGGCTTGGTCCGGTCGCGGAACGAGGTCCTCGCGCAGCAGGGTCCTGATCCCAGCACCGTTCTCGAGCACCCGGTAGGGCAGGTCCTCGGACAGCCGGGTTCCCAGCCGGACGGATTGCTCACGGGTGCTCGCGCGGCGCGGCGGAGCACTCCTTCGGTTCTCGGCCGAGCAGCCACTGAGAGGGTTGAGCGTCACGACAGCTGCAGCGAGCGAGAGTTGCAGGAGCCTGCGGCGCGAGATGGGACGGGGCGGGGTGTGCGGGGACAGGGCTGGGTCCTCCAGGAGCGTCGGGGCGGGGGAGCGGTGCGCTGCTCCTCCGGTGGTGTCACTGGGTAGCTGATCTAGTGCCGGCTGAGGACACCTGTCGTCGCGTCATCAGTTCTCGGCGTGAAGTCCGGGAGTCGCGTGCCGACGCCGAGCAACTGCTCGAGCGCGGCCACCACCCGCTCGGCGGCCCTGCCGTCGCCATAGGGATTCACCGCCGTAGCCATCGACGAGTAGTGCTCGTCATCATGGAGGAGCGCCGTCACCCTCTCGACGATGACGTCCTCGTCCGCCCCGACAAGAGCGACGGTACCCGCGGTGACCGCCTCCGGCCGCTCCGTGTTCTCCCGCATCACGAGCACCGGTTTGCCGAGGCTGGGAGCTTCTTCCTGCACTCCACCTGAATCCGTCAGCACGACGGCGGCCAGGGAGAGGAGGCGGGCGAACTCGCCGTAGGCGAGGGGCTCCGTGAGGACCACGTTCGGCAGGTCCCTGAGCGGAGGGACGATCGCCTCCCGCACCACCGGGTTCATGTGCAGGGGCAGCACCACGGTCAGGTCCGGCTCGTCGAGGGCTATCCGGGCGATCGCGCGTGCCATCCCGCGCATGGCTGCTCCCTGGTTCTCCCTCCGGTGCGTCGTGACGAGGAGGATCCGACGGCCCGTCCCGGCCAGCGCCTCGAGCCGCGGATCCGAGAACGGATGGTGCTGCCGGACCATCTGGAGCAGCGCGTCGATGACGGTGTTCCCGGTGATGACGATGTCCCCCGCCGGGACGTTCTCGTCGAGGAGGTTCTTCCGGCTGATGCTGGTGGGCGCGAGGTGGAGCGCGGCGATCTGCGACGTGATCTTGCGGTTCGCCTCCTCCGGGAAGGGGGACTGCAGGTTGCCTGACCGGAGTCCCGCTTCGAGGTGCACCACGGGGATCTGCCGGTAGAACGCCGCGATCGCCGCGGCGGTGGACGTGGTGGTGTCGCCCTGGACGAGGACCGCTGCGGGCGGGTCCTGGAGAAGCACGGGGCTCAGGCCGTCGATCGTCCTCGTCATGATGGAGTGCAGTTCTTGTCCCTGCTCCAGGATGTCGAGGTCATGATCGGGCGTGATGCCGAAGAGTTCATTGACCTGGTCGAGCATCGCTCGGTGCTGGCCCGTGACGGTCACGCGGACGTCCAGGGTTCTGGACCTCCTGAGCGCGGTGATGACCGGTGCGATCTTGATGGCTTCCGGACGGGTACCGAAGACGAGCATGACAGTTTTCAAGGCATCCCCCGACGCGGCGAATAGGGCAAATCCCGAGTATAGGCGGTAGGGCAGGACGGCACGGCCGCCCGAAGACCGACGTCGGCCGTCCGGGGATAGCGGGACGCGGCGCCCTCCGTGTCGGTGTCGGCACGTACCGTGGACGCATGGCCAACTCGGACGCGTCGCCCCACCCGCATGCCCAGACCGCGGGGATGCTCGTCGGCGACGTGACGGAGAGCGTCCTCCTCTCGAGGATCCTGCCACTGCTGGGCCAGGGCGCCGGCGCACTCCTCGGGCCCGGCGACGACGCCGCCATCGTGGCGTCCCCCGACGGCAGGACCGTGATCAGCATGGACACCCTCGTCGAGGACCACGACTTCCGGCTGCTCCGGCCCAACGGCTTCCGCACCACCGGGTACGACGTCGGCTGGAAATCCGCGGCACAGAACCTGAGCGACATCAACGCCATGGGCGGCTCGGGGACTTCCCTGGTGGTGAGCCTGACCCTGCCGCCGCAGACACCCGTGGACTGGGTCGAGGACTGCGCCCGGGGACTCGCCGCCGCCATCCGCGGTCTCGGTGCTGCCGGCTGTTCCGTAGTAGGCGGCGACCTCGGCGCCGGAGCGCAGCTCGTCATCACGGCGGCCGTCACCGGGACACTGGCAGGCAGGGGCCCTGTGCTCCGCTCCGGGGCGCGGGAAGGGGATGTTGTCGCCATCGCTGGAACGCTCGGCCGCGCCGCCGCGGGCCTCGCCATCCTCGAGGACGGCCGGCCGGTCGGGGACTTCGGTCCGCTGGGCGAGGAGCTCGTCGCAGCGCAACTGCGCCCCTGCCCTCCGCTGGCCGCCGGACCGGCAGCTGCGGCCGCCGGGGCGAGCGCGATGCTCGACATCTCCGACGGGCTGGTACGCGACGCCGGGCGGATCGCGACGGCGAGCGGTGTCGGGCTCGATCTCGACCCGGAGGCACTGCGGGAGTACGCCGACTTGCTGGCGCCGGCAGCGGAGCTGCTGGGGGAGGACCCGATGAACTGGGTGCTCGGCGGCGGCGAGGACCACGGCCTCCTCGCCGCCTTCCCGCGGAATGCCCTGCTGCCCCCCGGGTTCACTGCGGTAGGCTCGATGGTGTCGGGCAAGCCGCTGGTGACACTGGCGTCACGGCCGACAGCTCTCCGGGGATGGGATCACTTTGCACACTAAGGTCACCGCTAACGCTGTTGCGATGAAGCGATGGTTGGGCCGGGCCGAAGAGTCCCTCGGCAACCACAGCGACCGGCTCAACGCCATCAACATCTTCCCTGTGGCGGACGGTGATACGGGGACCAACCTGTATCTCACGGTCCGCTCCGCAGCCCGCGCAGCACACGACGCCGAGACCTCCGACCTCGGGGAACTGCTCACCATCGCGGGCCAGGCGGCGATGGAGGAGGCCCTGGGCAACTCGGGGACCCTGTTCGCCGTCTTCCTCACCGCCTTCGCCGAGCCCCTCCACGGCACGACCCGCCTGACCTGCACGCTCCTGGCTGCTTCCCTGCACCGTGCGCAGATCCGCAGCTGGTCCGCGCTGAGCGATCCCGTGCCGGGCACCATGCTCTCGGTCCTCGAAGCGAGCGCGCGGGGATCGGCCGAGACCGCCTCGGGCCTTGCCGCCGACGACAGCAACCATGCCCTCGCCCTCACGCTGAGGGCCTCCGTGCAGCATGCCCTCCGGGCGGTCGTGCGCACCGAGAGCCAGCTGGGCGCGTTGACCGATGCGAAGGTGGTCGATGCCGGGGGCGTGGGCTTCCTGCTCATCCTCGACGCGCTCCGTGCCTCCGCCCTCGGCGAGGAGCTGCAGGACGAGTTGCTCGACGGCCTCCACGGCTATGACATCCAGGCTCCGCACATCCACAACGGCGGGGACGCCGACGGCGTCGAGGTCATGTGCACGATCAACCTCAGCCCGCTCGACGCGGCCACCCTGCGCCTCCACCTCGACGAGCTGGGCAATTCCGTGATCATGAGCGCCGTCACCGCGGTGGAGGAGGGCTACCGCTGGCGGGTCCACGTCCACGTGCCCGACGCCGCCCCCGCCCTCGCGCTCATCCACCAGGCAGGGGACCCCGTCAACATCACGGTGACCCAGCTCGCCCCGCCCCCCGTAGGAGCCGAGGCCGGTGACTCCTGACACGGTGCGGTCGGTGGCCGCTTCCGAGCTCGACGCGCCGCTCGATCGTCACCTCGGCCCGGTGGCGAAGCAGCTGGCCAAGCACTTCGCGATCTCCACCGTCGGCGAACTGCTCAACCATTTCCCGCGTACCTATCTCAAGCGGGGCGAGCTGACCCCCATCGCGGATGTCCCGGTGGACGAGGAGGTGACCCTGATCGCCCGCGTGCAGTCGGCGAACTCCCGCAGGATGCACACGCGCAAGGGGATGCTGCTGGAGGTCATCATCACCGACGACGCCGACGGCGGCATCGGCGGCATGAATCTCACGTTCTTCAACGGCTATGCCGCGGAGCGCGAACTGCGCCCCGGCGTCCGCGCCACGTTCTCCGGCAAGGTGACGGTGTACCGGGGGAGACTGTCGCTCACCAATCCGCGCTACGTCCTCCTCGACGAGGGCGACGACGACCCCGAGTACCTCAACCGGCCCATCCCCGTCTATCCCGCGGTCGAGAAACTCGCCAGCGACCAGATCGCCGTCGCGGTCGGCACCGTCCTCGACACCCTCCAGCTCTCGGACCTCGACGACCCGGTGCCCGCCTCGATCGCGCGCCGCGACAAGCTCATGAGCCTCGGGACGGCCTACGAACTCGTGCACCGGCCGCCCCAGGTGGAGGACGCCTACCGCGCCCAGCACCGCTTCCGGTACCAGGAGGCGTTCGTCCTCCAGGCGGCCCTGGCGCGCCGTCGGGCGCTGGCGGCGCGTGAGGAGGCCACCGCACGGCCGCCGCACGCGGGGGGCCTGCTGGACCAGTTCGACGCGCGCCTGCCCTTCACCCTCACGCAGGGGCAGCTCGACGTCGGGCGGACGCTCGCCGAGGACCTCGCCCGCGACCATCCGATGAACCGGCTGCTGCAGGGGGAGGTCGGCTCGGGCAAGACCCTCGTGGCACTGCGCGCGATGCTGCAGGTCATCGATGCCGGCGGGCAGGCGGCACTCCTCGCACCGACCGAGGTCCTGGCCGCCCAGCACCTCCAGTCCATCACCAGGACCCTCGGCCCGCTCGCCGAGGGCGGGATGCTCGGCGGTGCCGCGGATGGCACGCGCGTGGTCCTGCTCACCGGATCGATGTCCACGGCGCAGCGGAAGAGATCCCTCCTCGACGCCGCGTCCGGAGACGCCGGTATCGTCATCGGGACGCACGCCCTCCTGTCCGACAACGTGGAGTTCTTCGACCTCGGCCTGATCGTCGTGGACGAGCAGCACCGGTTCGGGGTGGAGCAGCGGGATGTGCTGCGCACCAAGGCAGGCACCTCCCCGCACGTCCTGGTCATGACCGCGACGCCCATCCCGCGGACGGTCGCCATGACCGTGTTCGGCGACCTCGAGACGTCCACGCTGTCGGAGCTGCCCGCCGGCCGCTCGCCGATCGCCACGCACGAGGTCGGCCTCACCGAGCACCCGGCCTGGATCGACCGGGTCTGGTCGCGGGCGCGCGAAGAGATCGACGCGGGCCGGCAGGTGTACGTGGTGTGCCCCAAGATCGGCGACGACGGGAAGGCGGAGGAGGATGCCGCGGAGGCGCTCTACGCGGAGCCCGGCGCCGAGCGGAAGCCGGGAGGCCCGCAGGAACTCACGAGCGTCGTCGGGCTCTTCGGGTCGCTGGCCGGGGTCCCGCAGCTCCAGGGCGTCTCGAGCGGGATGCTGCACGGGCGCATGGACCCGCAGGAGAAGTCGGAGGTCATGGCGCGCTTCGCCGACGGCAGCGTGCAGCTGCTGATCGCCACGACGGTGATCGAGGTCGGCGTCGACGTCCCGAACGCCACGCTCATGGTCATCATGGACGCCGACCGCTTCGGCATCTCCCAGCTCCATCAGTTGCGCGGGCGCATCGGTCGCGGCGGGCACGCGGGCACGTGCCTCCTCGTGACCAAGCTCGAGCCGGACCACCCGAGCCGGGAGCGCCTCGCCGCCGTCGCCTCCACGACCGACGGCTTCGAGCTCTCCCAGAAGGACCTCGAACTCCGGCGGGAGGGCGACATCCTCGGCGCCTCCCAATCCGGTGGCCGGTCGGCCCTGCGCTTCCTCAAGATCACCCAGCACGGGAAGGTCATCGAGAAGGCGCGCGCGGATGCCCAGGAGATCGTGGCGGGGGACCCGGACCTGCGCGACTACCCGGGTCTCGCCCTCGCGATCGACCTCTACCTGAACCCCGAGAAGGAAGCATTCCTCGAGAAGGGCTGAGTGCCTCGTCTCCGCAGCTGAGGATGTAGCATCCTCTGCATGACGCAGATACGGATCGGTGATGCCGCGCGCTTCCTGGGCGTCAGCGACGACACCGTGCGCCGCTGGATCGACGGCGGCATCCTCGGAAGCGCCCGGGACCCATCGGGCAGGGCCGTGGTCGACGCGCTGGAACTGGCCCGGCTCGCGCGCCGGAACGCCGTCCTGCCGGGGGACACCTCGGACATCGGGCGTTCCGCCCGCAACCGTTTCGTCGGCATCGTCACCGATATCGTCCTGGACACCGTCATGGCGCAGGTGGAGCTCCAGTGCGGGCAGCACCGCGTGGTGTCGCTGATGAGCAGCGAGGCCGTCCGCGACCTCGGGCTGGAGCAGGGCTCCATCGCCGTCGCCGTGGTCAAGGCGACCACCGTGATCATCGAGACCCCAGGCGGGAAGGCCTGATGACGCCGCGACCGACCCCGCGTCGACGCGGTGCCCCGCGATCCGTGGCCCGAGCCGCCGTCGTGCCGGCCGCCGTCGTCCTGTTCACCGCTGCCTGCGGCACGTCCGGCCCGCCCACCGGGGATGCCGGGGTGCCGGTCGACGGCAGCGTGACGGTCTTCGCCGCAGCCTCCCTCCGGGCGTCCTTCACCGAACTCGCGGCGCGGTTCGAGGAGGCACACCCGGGCGCGGACGTCCGGCTCAACGTCGCCGGTTCGTCCGACCTCGTCACGCAGATCATCGAGGGCGCTCCCGCGGACGTCTTCGCCCCGGCCGACACCGCGAGCATGGAGCGCGTCGAGGCCGCGGGCCTGCTGCGCGGGACGGCGGTCGACGTCGCCACGAACACGCTGCAGCTGGCCGTTCCGCCCGACAACCCCGCCGGAATCGCCTCGCTCGCCGACGCAGCCCGCCTGGGCGTGAAGACGGTCGTCTGCGCGGAGCAGGTCCCCTGCGGAGCTGCGACGGTGAGGATCGAGCAGGCCGCAGGCATCGAACTGGACCCCGTCAGCGAGGAATCGTCCGTCACGGACGTACTCGGGAAGGTGTCCTCCGGTGAGGCGGACGCCGGCCTCGTCTACGGCACCGACATCCGGGCGGCAGGGGAGGCGGTCCTCGGCATCGAGGTCCCCGAGGCCGCCGATGCCGCCAACACCTATCCCGTCGCGGCCCTCTCCGACGCGGCCGACCCTGCGACGGCGCAGGCGTTCGTCGACTTCGTGGCCGGACCGGACGGGCGGGCCGTCCTCGGGGCAGCGGGTTTCGGTGCGCCCTGACCTGCAGCCGGTGCATCCGTGGGAGGCTCGGCGGTGAGGACCACGGCGGCCCTTCCCCGCTGGGTGGTGCTGATCGCCGTCGTGGGCGGTCTGTTCGTCGTCGTCCCGCTCGCGGCCATGGCGCTCCGGGTCGACTGGCCCCGGTTCATCCCCCTCGTCACCTCCGAGGGCGCGCAGGCCGCCCTGCTGCTCAGCCTGCGGACCTCCCTCACCGCGACGGCCCTGTGCGTCGTGTTCGGCGTGCCGATGGCACTCGTCCTCGCCCGGACCTCGTTCCGCGGACAGCAGGTTCTCCGGTCCCTCGTGCTGCTGCCCCTGGTCCTCCCACCGGTGGTCGGCGGCATCGCCCTGCTGTACACCTTCGGCCGGCGCGGGCTGCTGGGAAGCAGCCTGGACGTCCTCGGGATCGACATCGCCTTCTCGACGACGGCGGTCGTGATGTCGCAGGCCTTCGTGGCCCTGCCGTTCCTCGTCCTCAGCCTCGAGGGGGCGCTCCGCTCGGTCGGCACGCGCTACGAAGCAGTCGGAGCCACCTTGGGCGCCGGGCGCTGGACGGTGCTGCGGCGGATCACGCTTCCCCTCGTTCTGCCCGCGCTGGTCTCGGGCTCCGTGCTGTCCTTCGCCCGGGCGCTCGGGGAGTTCGGAGCGACGCTGACCTTCGCGGGCAGCCTCCAGGGCACCACGAGGACCCTGCCCCTGGAGGTCTACCTGCAGCGTGAGACGGACCCCGACGCCGCCGTCGCGCTCTCCCTCATCCTCGTGCTCGTCGCCGTCGCCGTGGTGGGTGTCGCCCATCGGGTGCGGCCCCTCGACGGAGCGGCGGGACCGTTGCCGCTCCGCGCGCCGGCCACGGTACGGCCATGAGCCTCACCTTCCGGGCCACGCTCCCGGAGCGGGGTTTCGACGTCGCCTTCGACCTCGCCCCGGGGGAGACCCTCGCCGTCCTCGGCCCCAACGGGGCGGGGAAATCGACGCTGCTCACGCTCGTCGCGGGGCTCCTGGCGCCGACGGAGGGCCGCGCGGACCTCGATGGCCGGCTCCTGTTCGACGTCACCGCCGGCCGGAGCGTCCTCACCGAACCCCGCCACCGCGGCGTCTCGCTCCTCGCGCAGGAGGCCCTGCTGTTCCCCCACCTCACGGCGCTCGAGAACGTGGCCTTCGGTCCGCGGAGCCGCGGGCAGCACCGGGCGGCCGCCCGGTCCACGGCCCGGAACTGGCTCGACCGCGTCGGGGTGGGTGAGCTCGCCGCCCGCAGGCCGTCCCAGCTGTCCGGCGGACAGGCACAACGCGTGGCCGTCGCGCGAGCGCTCGCCGCCGATCCGTCGCTCCTGCTGCTCGACGAGCCACTCGCCGCCCTCGACGTCACCGTGGCCCCCGCCCTCCGCACCCTCCTGCGGGACGTCCTCGCGGACCGCTCCGCGATCATCGTGACCCACGATCCGCTCGACGCATTCTTGCTCGCCGACCGCGTGCTCATCCTGGAGGACGGCAGGATCGTCGAAGCCGGCGCCACGGCACACGTGCTGACCCGACCCGTCACGCCCTTCGGTGCCCGGTTGGCCGGACTGAACCTCGTGGACGGACGGGCCACTCCGGCGGGATTCAGGGCGGCCAACGGGCTGGAGGTGCCGCTGGCCGAGCCCGCACCGGTCGGGGCGCGCCTCGCCCTCACGGTCCGTCCGGCGGATGTGGCCGTGTCCCGCAGGGCGGAGAATGGGCAGGGCTTCAGCTCCATCGGAGCAGAGATCGACGACGTCGAACACCGCGGCGACCACGTCCGGGTCCACGCCGCAGGCCTGGCGGCCGACGTCGCCCCCGCCGCCGTCGTGGCACTCGGCATGGCCCCCGGCGCGCCGGTGTTCCTCGGCTTCCGGCACGAGGACGCAACCGTCTATCCGGTGTAGGACGGCGGTCCGCGCCGTGCCCCGACCGGCGATAGAGTCGGAGGCATGACGCGCATCATCTCAGGAGCCGCAGGCGGCACGACGCTCACCAGCGTCGACGGAAACGGCACGCGGCCGACGACGGACCGCGTGAAGGAAGCACTGTTCTCGAGCCTCGAGTCCTACGGCGTGGTGCACGGCGCGCACGTCCTCGACCTCTATGCCGGCTCGGGCTCGCTCGGGGTGGAGAGTGCGAGCCGCGGCGCCGCCTCCGTGGACCTGGTCGAATCCGCCGACCGGGCCGCCGCCGTCGCCCAGCGGAACGCCGACCTCGTGAACCGCGTCCTCGGCTGGACGGCCGTCCGCGTGCACCGCACGAAGGTCGAGACGTACCTCGATCGTGTGGCCCCCGAACTGACCTGGGATCTCGTCCTGATGGATCCGCCCTACACGGTGCGCGAGGACGGCGTGCTCGCCGTCCTCGCGGCCCTCGAGACCCGCCTGTCGGAGGGTGCCGTCGTCGTCGTCGAGAGATCGGCGCGGACACCGGAACCGGCGTGGCCCGCGTGGCTCGAACGATTCTCGGACAAGAAGTACGGAGAGACACGCCTGTGGTTCCTGGAGCCCGCCGTGGCGTCCAACGAGGATCCGGCTGTCGGCTCCGTCGAGGAGGCCTCCGCCGACTAGCAGGTGTCCCGGACGCAGAAGGCACCGTGCCGGTTACCCGGCACGGTGCCTTCTGCCATGGAGGGCTAGGCCCGGCGTCGTGTCCTCAGCAGGGCGGTCACGCCGGCGGCGAGTCCGAGCAGGCCGGCGACAAGGCCCGCCCAGCCGACGGCCGAGGTCGACCCCGAGGTGCTGGACGCCGTCTGCTCCGCGTCGATCGCCTCCGCGGACGCCTCCGGAGTCGCCTCGGCGTCGGCCGCGTCGGCCGCGTTGTGGGAGCCGCCGTGGGCGTCCCCCTCGACGGCGGCTGTGGTCACGAACGAGGGCGCCGGCTTCTCGGGTTCCTCGGCGCCTTCGACGGTCTCCTGGTCCCATGCGACCACCTCACCGTCCGTGTAGGACTGGGAGGCCGGGAGCATCACCGTCGATCCCGCCTCGGGCAGGCGTCCCACCGAGATCGAGAACGTCTGGTACTCCTGCTGCGAGATCTCGGCACCTGCCTCCGCCGTCCAGACGACGGACAGGGGCGCCTCCGTGATGGTCGCGCCGTCGGAGGTGGTCACCGGTTCCGGCAGGGCACCGGTCACCACCTCGGCCGTCCACCCCTCGACCGGCTTGACGCGGACGGACGTGAAGGGCTCATCGGTGGGCAGTTGCACCTCGAGCTTGTTGGTCGCCGCGGTCTCCGACTCGTTGGGGACGCTGAAGGTCAGCTGTGAATAGCCGTTCTCCGTGGTGGAGGCCGGTGCCACGGTCACGTGGGCGCTCGCCGCGCCGAGGCCGAGGGGCCATCAGGCCGGCAGTGGTGAGGGCGACGGCTCCGGTGGTGAGGGTGTGCCTGGGGTGGGAAGTCATGGAGATGCCTTTCGGGGATGCTGCTCCACGTCCGCGACAGCGGGATCGCGTGGAGCAGCGGGGGATCGGGAAGGGTGCATCGGGAAGGCCCGCCGACGTACCCCGGTCCCTGTCAGGGGGGCCGGATCAGGCGGGCAGCAGCGGCTGAGGCGGCGGACCGCGCAGGGTCGGCACGGCGGCATGCACGGACAGCGGCGCGACGGGACGCGGCACGTCGGTCACGGCACGGGGCGTGGCCGGTACCGGGGGAGTGAGAGAGGGCAGGGCCAGCAGGGGCCGCAGCCAGGCCAGGAGGAGCGTGACCGCCCGGTCGCTCCGCGCCACCGCGACAGCCAGGATCACAGTGGCGATCGCGTGCAGGAGGACCATGGCGGGAGTGCCTGCCGCACCGGCCATCCCGCTCGGCGCCACCGCCGAGCAGGCGAGCTCGAAGGCGGCGTGGTGATCCGGCATCGCCGAGGAGCTCTGGCAGACCGCCGGGACGGAGACCAGCGCGAAGACATGGTGGAGCAGGAACTGCCCGGTTCCCATCGCCAGGAGGGCAGGCCGGAAGGAGAGCGTCCGGCGGGCGAGCAGCGTCGCGGGCGCGAGGAGGAGCACTCCGAGCAGCAGCATCACCCCGCGGGGGCGGGCAGGTGTCCCGACGCCAGGACATGGGACGCCGAGGAGACCGAGAGGATCAGCGAGACGAGGATCACGGACCGGACGTAGGTCAGGCTCGATACAGGCAACCTTCCCTCCTTCCCGTCGCTCCGCGCAGTCGTGGAAGCCGCGCAGGATTCAGCGGCTCCATCTCAGGCTACCGTCGGCACGCCGGCTTCCGTGCCTGTACTTCGCGTGGGGTGGTCCCGTGGATGGGCACGGGACCACGGGGAGGCGGCCGGTCGGGGAACCCCGTCAGCGGAGACGGACCCGGGCGGGGTTGCGTCGGCGGAGGTACGCGATCCCACAGCAACCCGTCGCCACGGCCAGAGCGATCAGGAGGACCGCCACGCCGTTCCACGGCGCGAGTCCGTGGAAGGTGACGAGCAGCCCGAGCCCGGCGGTGGCGAGGGCCAGCACGGTGCAGGCGAGCACGACGACGGCGGGGCGCACGGGTGGTTGCATGGCCACCTGCCTCATTTGTCGGGGTCCTGCCGGTCCGCCGAGCCCAGGGCCTGACCCGCGGCGTTGTCATCGGGTGTGTGGGTCTGCTGCAGCTCGGGGTGGTGCAGGTCGAGGGCGGGGCGCTCCGAGCGGATGCGGGGGATGGAGGTGAAGTTGTGGCGCGGCGGCGGGCACGAGGTCGCCCACTCCAGGGAGGCGCCGAAGCCCCATGGATCGTCGACGTCGACCTTCTTTCCCTTCCGCCAGGTGATGTACACGTTCCAGAAGAACGGGATCATGGACGCGCCGAGGAGGAACGAGCCGATGGTGGAGAACTGATGCATGCCCGTGAACCCGTCCTCCGGCAGGTAGTCCGCGTAGCGGCGCGGCATGCCCTCGACACCCAGCCAGTGCTGGATCAGGAACGTGGCGTGGAAGCCGAGGAACAGCATCCAGAAGTGGATCTTGCCCCACCGCTCGTTGAGCATGGTCCCGGTGAACTTCGGCCACCAGAAGTAGAAACCTGCGAACATGGCGAACACGACGGTGCCGAAGACCACGTAGTGGAAGTGGGCGACGACGAAATAGGTGTCCGAGACGTGGAAGTCCAGCGGCGGCGAGGCCAGGATCACGCCCGTCAGCCCGCCGAAGAGGAAGGTCACGAGGAAGCCGAGGCTCCAGAGCATCGGCGTCTCGAACGTCAGCGATCCGCGCCACATGGTGCCGATCCAGTTGAAGAACTTCACTCCCGTCGGTACCGCGATGAACATCGTGAACAGCGCGAAGAAGGGCAGCAGGACTGCGCCGGTGACGTACATGTGGTGCGCCCAGACGGTGACCGAATAGGCGACGATCGCCCAGGTGGCGTAGACCAGGCCCTTGTAGCCGAAGATCGGCTTGCGGCTGAACACCGGGAAGATCTCCGTGACGATGCCGAAGAACGGCAGCGCGATGATGTACACCTCGGGGTGGCCGAAGAACCAGAACAGGTGCTGCCACATGATGGCGCCGCCGTTCTCCGGGTCGAAGATGTGGGCTCCGAAGCGCCGGTCCGCGCCGAGTGCGAACAGTGCTGCGGCGAGGACGGGGAACGCCATGAGGACCAGGACCGACGTCGCCAGAGTGTTCCAGGTGAAGATCGGCATGCGCCACATGGTCATGCCGGGGGCGCGCATGCAGATGATCGTGGTGATGAAGTTGACGGAGCCGAGGATGGTTCCGAAGCCGGTCAGGGCGAGCCCGAACACCCACAGGTCCCCGCCGATGCTGGGGGAGAAGCTGACGTTCGCGAGGGGTGGATAGGAGGTCCAGCCGAACGCGGCGCTGCCCTGCGGGGTGAAGATGCCCAGGCCGACGATCATCCCGCCGAACAGGTAGAACCAGTACGCGAGGGCGTTCAGCCGCGGGAAGGCGACATCGGGTGCACCGATCTGCAGCGGCATGATGACGTTCGCGAAGCCCGCGAAGAGCGGTGTCGCGAAGAGGAGCAGCATGATCGTCCCGTGCATCGTGAACAGCTGGTTGTACTGCTCCTTCGTCTGCAGGATCTGCATCCCCGGCGCGAAGAGTTCCGCCCGGATCAGGAGCGCCTCGACCCCGCTGAGGCAGAACCAGACGAAGGACGTGATGATGTACAGGTAGCCGATCGTCTTGTGGTCCGTCGTCGTGATCCACTCCACGATGATCCGGCCCTTCGTCCGGCTGCCCGGCACGGCCGCCGGCTTCGCTGCGAGGGTCGAATCTGCGTATTCAGCGGTCACGGTCCGCTCCTGCCGGGTAGGGGTGGGGGAGGTTCATGCGGCGAAGCGGTGGCTCCCGTGCGGGCGCGGGAACCGGGCCGGGCACGAGGGGAGGACATCGGGCACGATCAGCGAGCACGTGCCGGGGGAATCGCCGACGACGGGGTGGGTTTCCAGACCGCTGATCCCGAGGCGTTCGAGGGCGTCGATCCCCGCGATCTCGATGTGCTGCGCGCTGCTCGCATCGATCACGACGTTCGGCTCCTGCAGGATGCGGAAGCTACGGCGGACGATCGGCAGGAGTGCCCGGCAGTTCTCCTCCGTCAGGCACCCTCGCACATCCATGCGTGCCCAGCGGAGATCGATGTCCAGGCGGACGGTAATTCGCAATTTGTGGCTCATGGTCCAGGTCCTCCGAAGAGCGGTCCTCGATGCCCGGCTGCTCAAGCCCTTTAAGGCTAGGAGGAGCCGTCAGACCTGGGCGAGGAAGAATCCTGCTTGACAAGCGCCGCGCCCTGCGACCCGTGGCGTGCTGTACATCGCGGCCTGTCGGTGGCGGGGGCGGAGCTACCGCCCCACGGGCTGCTCGAACGCCGCCCGCTCGGCGTCGACGAGGACGGCGGCGGGGTGCGGACCCGCGGCACGGAGGGCCGACGTCCAGGACTCCGGCCACGGCGCCATGCGTGCAGCGATGATGACGTTCCCGGCGCTCGCACCGCCGACCATGCCCGCTTCGGTGAGGACGGCCGTTGCGGTGGCCAGGGCGGAGAGCTGCCTGCTCTGCGCGCGGGCGAAGGCGAGCGGCGGGTCGTCGCCGACGTTGACGAGGACCACGCCGTCGTCGGCGCAGACCCTCAGGAGGTGCGCGGCGAAGTCCGGACCGGTGAGATGGGCGGGGGCGTCCGCCCCCGCGAAGATATCCAGCACCACGGCGTCGAAGGCCGCATCCGGCTGCTCGAGCACGGCGTCGGCGGCGTCGCCGATGACGACCTCGCACACCGTGCCGTCCGCCAGCGGCATGGCATCGAGCACGAAGTCGACCAGTTCTGCTTCCAGGTCGACGGCGACCTGCACGGATCCCGGACGCGTCGCCTGGACGTATCGGACGAGGGTCAGGGCTCCCGCGCCCAGGTGCAGGATCCGCAGGGGAGCCCCGGGCGGCTTCACCAGGTCGAGAACCGCGGCCACGCGCTGCAGGTACTCGTAGAACACCCGTTCCGGGTGGTGCACGTCGACGTGCGACTGCTGCGCCCCACCGATGCTGAGGATCAGTGCGCCGTCGATGTACGCGTCCTCGTCGATCTCGGCGTAGGCACCCACGCCGGGCAGCCAGCGGGCGGGAACCTCGAAGTCTCCGTCCGTGCCGGGAGCCGTGCTCACACGCGCTCCCGCAGTGTCGCGAGGCGCCGCGCGCCCTCCTCGATGACGTCGAACCGCTTGCAGAACGCGAACCGCAGCATCGAGCGCGTACGGCGGGCACCCTCCTCGTGGCAGAACATCGCCACCGGGATCGCCGCGACCCCGATCAGGGACGGCAGGCGCCGTGCCAGGTCCGTGGCGTCGTCGATACCCAGGGGCGCGGCATCGACCATGGTGAAGAACGTGCCCTCCGGCTCGAAGACCTCGAACCCGGCGGCGCGGAGGCCCTCGCCCAGCAGGTCGCGCTTCTTCCGCAGCGTGGCCGCGGCGGAGGCGAAGAACTCCTCCGGCAGCCCCAGGCCGAGGGCGACGGCTCCCTGGAACGGTGTTCCCGAGGTGTAGGTCAGGAAGGTCTTCACGGTACGGACCTGCGCCACGAGGTCGGCGGGCCCGCTGAGCCAACCCACCTTCCAGCCGGTGACCGAGAAGGTCTTGCCCGCGGAGGAGATCGTGAGGGTGCGCTCCGCCGCGCCGGGCAGCGAGGCGATGGGGACGTGCGGCACACCGAAGGTGAGGTGCTCGTACACCTCGTCCGTCACGATGATGGCACCGTAGCGTTCCGCCAGCCGCACGACGAGCTCGAGCGCCGGCCGGGCGAGGACGCTGCCGGTCGGGTTGTGCGGATTATTCACCACGACGATCCGCGTGCGCTCGCTGAAGGCGGCCTCGAGGCTTGCCGCGTCCGGCTGGAAGTCTGGAGCATTCAGGGGGGCGGTGGTGTGGGTGGCGCCCGAGAGCCCGATGACGGCCCCGTAGGAGTCGTAGAAGGGTTCGAAGGTCAGCACCTCGTCGCCCGGGCCGGCGAACGCGAGGATCGCCGCCGCGATCGACTCCGTGGCGCCCGTGCTCACGATCACCTCGGTCTGGGGATCGACGTGCAGTCCGTAGAAGCGTTCCTGGTGCGCGGCGATGGCACGGCGCAGGACGGCGAGCCCCTGGCCGGGTGCGTACTGGTTGGCGCCGTCGGCGATCGCTGCACGGGCTGCGTCGAGGACCTCGCGCGGACCGTCCTCGTCAGGGAACCCCTGTCCGAGGTTGATCGCCGAGTGCTTCTGGGCGAGGGCCGTCACCTCCTCGAAGATGGTGATGCCGAGACTGCCGTCGCTGCCGAGCAGGTTCGCGCCGCGCGCCGCCCTCGTCCAGGGTGCCGTACTGCTGCTGGGAATGGCTGCCGCCCGCGCGTCTGTGGTCATGACACCAGTATCGCCGCTCCTGCGCACCGGGCCGGAATGACTGGGTACCGTGGTGGCATGAGCCGCGCCGTCTGCCCCGGATCCTTCGATCCCATCCACAACGGACACATCGAGGTCATCGGTCGTGCCGCCCGCCTGTTCGACGAGGTGATCGTCGCCGTGTCGACCAACTACGCCAAGAAGTACCGGTTCGACGTCGACGAGCGCATCGCCCTCTGCCGCGACAGCCTCGCGCACCTGGCCGGCGTGACAGTACTCCCCATGGGGCCCGGCCTCGTCGCCGACTTCTGCAGGGAGCACGGCGCTGCGGCACTCGTGAAAGGGCTGCGATCAGGGCTCGACTTCGACTACGAGCTCCCCATGGCGACCATGAACCGCCACCTGACCGACGTCGAGACAGTCTTCGTCCCCACCGGTACGACGTTCGCCCACGTCTCCTCCACGCTGCTGAAGGAGGTCGCGTCCCTGGGCGGCGACGTCCGTCCGTTCGTTCCCGACGCCGTCTACCGTTCCCTGCACTGATCCGGCGGCGCGTCAGACCGGTCGTGCGCACGCCGGGCGGGCCAGGGCGGCGGCCAGGGCCACGCTCTCCTCGACGAACCGTCCGAGCCACTCCACGGCGTCGAGATCCGGCGTCGATTCGGCCATGGTGATGTCGGCCTCGGAGCACTGGGAGATGTTCGTGTAGGCGCGGGTCACGTGGTAGGTGGAGGTGACGACGACGATCCTGTCCCAGCCGCGGTCACGGGCGAGTGCGGCGATCGCACGCGCTTCACCCCTCGTGGTGAGGGGATCCGATCGGAAGCAGGTCGTGCCGGCGTCGTCCGCGGCGCACAGGGCATCGGCCGCGGAGTTGCCCGGCAGTCCGGTGGAGGAGAGCACGAGTTCTTCGGCGACGCCGCGTTTGACCAGTTGCAGGCCCGCGGGAAGCCTCTCGCCGGCGGCGCCGGCCAGCACCACCACCGCGTCGGCGGTTCCGACCGTCCGCAGCGGAGGGTTGTAGAACAGCGCATAGGCGAGCAGCAGCCAGGCGACGAGACAGGCGGTGACGATGCCGGCCGACGTGCGCAGGGCACGGACCGCCCGACGGCGACGCGGGTCAGCCGGTGCCGGGCGGGGATCGGACGTCATCGTTCGAGCGTAGACGGGTCCGCCCGTTTTGGGACTGCCCGCCTCATCGGGCTAGGATGGTACGTCGGTCATATGTTCTACAGGAGTCATCATCAACAGCGATCTCAGTTCGCCTTTGACTTTCAGCGTCAAGGATCTCGGACGCAGTCCGGGAAGCATGCGGACAGTGGAAGAACATGTACCGGCGCCCAAGGATTTCGGCGTTGCCCTGATCGGCGTGCAGGAGGGTTCCGAGATGGAACTGGACCTGCGTTTCGAATCGGTGCACGAGGGAATCCTGGTGTCGGGTACGGCAAACGTCGAGGTGACCGGCGAGTGCGGCCGTTGCCTGGAGCCGCTGCGGTTCGACCGTGAGGTGGACGTCCAGGAGCTCTTCTTCTACAGCGACTCCGAGTCGCTGTCGGTGGAAGAGGAAGAAGATCAGCACAGGGTGGAGAACGATTCGGTCGATCTGGAGCCCGTGCTGAGGGATGCGGTGGTCACGTCGCTGCCATTCCAGCCGGTGTGCCGGGAGGATTGCAAGGGTCTGTGTTCCGAATGCGGAGCGCAGCTCAATGACGATCCGGACCACCACCATGAAGTTTTGGATCCTCGCTGGTCAGCCCTTGCAGGGCTGACGGGCACCGCCGCCGGAAACGACGCGGCAACCAAGTCAGAGTCAGACGAGAGAGAAGAGAGTTAGCCGTGGCTGTCCCGAAGCGGAAGATGTCCCGCGCGAATACCCGTGCACGCCGGTCCCAGTGGAAGGCAACCGCCCCCAAGCTGGTCAAGACCCTCGAGAACGGTCGCGTCACCTACAGCCTCGCCCACCAGGCCAAGGTTGTCACCGATTCAGCCGGTACCCCGCTGTTCCTCGAGTACAAGGGCCGCAAGGTAGCCGACGTCTGACAACGGGCTGCGGCCTGCTGCACGCCCGGTGCTGCGGTGGGCACCCGTTCGATGCTGGATCAGCTGATGCGGTTGTGAAGAATACAGAAGAACTCACGAGGCGTCTCGGTGTCGATATCGACACCGGGACGCTTCGTCTTGCCCTGACGCACCGGTCCTACGCCTATGAGAAGGGCGGGATCCCCACCAACGAGCGGCTCGAGTTCCTGGGCGACTCGGTGCTCGGGCTGTCGGTGACCGACGCCCTGTACCGGGACAACCCCGACCTCTCCGAGGGTGAGCTCGCCAAGCGACGGTCCGCCGTGGTCAGCACCAGGGCGCTCGCCGGGGTGGCCCGGACGCTCGACCTCGGCAGCTATGTGCTGCTCGGGCAGGGCGAGAAGCTCACCAACGGCCGGGACAAGGCCTCGATCCTCGCGGACACCATGGAGGCCGTCATCGGTGCCGCCTACCTGAGCCACGGGATCGAGATCGCCAGGGCCATGGTCATGAGGCTCATCGGGCCGCTCCTGCGCGATTCGGCGACCCTCGGCGAAGGCACGGACTGGAAGACCCGCATCCAGGAGACGGCCGCCGCCCGTCGCCTCGGCCTGATCGACTACCAGGTGGTGGGCGCCGGTCCCGATCACGCCCGTACCTTCACCGCGCGCCTCGTGATCGGCGGGGTGGAGTACGGCTCCGGCTGCGGCCACTCGAAGAAGGAGGCGGAGCAGGAGGCTGCGGCCGCTTCCTGGAAGCTGCTCGCGCCCGGAGCCGCACCGAGACCCGACGACGAACCGCACGGCGCGTCCGCATCGTCCCCCATCGGTCCCTGAGTGCCTGAACTGCCCGAGGTCGAGGTGGTGCGGCGCGGTCTCGCGCGCTGGGTCACGGGCCGCACCGTCGAGGGGGTCGAGGTGGTGGACCCGCGGTCGCTCCGACGTCACGTCGAAGGCGTCGAGGACTTCCGGGGCAACGTCACGGGAGCCCGCGTCGCGGACGTGGTGCGCCGCGGGAAGTTCCTCTGGATGACCCTCCAGGGCCCGGACGCACCCCGTGACGTTCCGCACGTCGCGCTGATGGCCCACCTCGGGATGAGCGGCCAGCTGCTCATCGAGGAGCCGGAAGCACCCCGGGAGAAACACCTGAAGGTACGCCTCCGGCTCTCCGCCGCCGTCGACGGCGACGGGGCCCCGCTCCCCGCCGACCTCCGCTTCGTCGACCAGCGGATCTTCGGCGGCATGTTCGTCACCGATCTCGAACCCACGGCCGACGGCGCGCCGGGCGGGCTCGGGGACACGGACCTGCCCCTCATCCCGCACCAGGCCGCGCACATCGCGCGTGACCCCCTCGACCCCGCCTTCTCCGTCGAATCCTTCCATCGGCGGCTCCGCGAGCGGCGCACGGGCCTCAAGCGCGCCCTCCTCGACCAGGGCCTCATCTCGGGGATCGGGAACATCTACGCCGACGAGGCACTGTGGGCGGCGAAGCTGCACTACGCGCGCCCCACGGACACCCTGCGCCGTCCCGACACCCTGCGCATCGTCGAGGCTGTCACCTCGGTCATGACCCGGGCCCTGGACGCCGGCGGCACGAGTTTCGACGCGCTGTACGTCAACGTCAACGGCGCGTCGGGCTACTTCGCGCGCGATCTCGAAGCCTACGGCCGCGCTGGGCAACCCTGCCGTCGTTGCGCAGCCGAAGGGCGGCCGACCCTCATCCGGCGTGAAGCGTTCATGAACAGGTCCTCGTCGCTCTGCCCGTACTGCCAGCCGAGGCCGCGGAACGCGCGGACCTAGCCGGCGCAGGAGATTATGGCACCGTCGTCGCCGTAACCCAAACGTGACAACGGGAGGATCAACGGGTACCGTTGAGCCCGCGCCCGCTCCACAACGGAGGGGCGCCCCTCCTCACTCTGCCTAACCCTGTCGATGAGGACGGACCGTTCGCACTACACATTCGACAGGGGCCGGGGAACCGATAGCGGACTCAGTCCTGAGTCCTAGGGGTAAAGACGCGCGTCGACCAGCGCTGGTTCGCTGGAACGAGAACCGCACGTCCGGATGTCCCATCCGAACCCGACAGCTAACTTCGCAGGCATTGGGAAAGGCATGATCATGTCCAAGAGCACTTCAGCGCGCCACCGGGCCGTCCCCACGCGCACCAACCCCCTTCTCACCGCCTCCCGTGCAATCTCCGCGAGCGCCTCGGTGGCCGGCAAGCCCGCCGCCGTCGTCGTCGCAGCATCCGGGATCATGTTCGGCGCAGCGCTCCCCGCGAGTGCCGCAGGCGAGATCACCCTGCAGTCCGCACCGGAGCAGGTCGCGGCGTCCACCGTCGCGGCGGGCACCTACACCGTCCAGGCCGGCGACACGCTGGGCAGCATCGCTGCCACGCACGGCGTCAGCCTCGACACGCTGTTCACGGCCAACGGACTGAACTACAGCTCGGTCATCTACCCGGGCCAGGCCATCGCGCTCACCGGCACTGCCGCACCCCAGCAGTACTCCGCGCAGTCCGCAACGATCGTCGCGGCCCCCGCAGCGATCGCCGCCCCGCGCCGGTCGCAGCTCCCGTAGCAGCACCCGCGGTTGCCGCAGGAACACGACCGGACTCAGCACGCAGTCCGCCTCGATCAGCTACTCCGGCGGCGGCATCGTCGGCACGGCCATGCAGGGCGTCGGCTCGGGCTACGTGTTCGGCGGAACCTCGTTCGGCGGCTGGGACTGCTCGGGCTTCGTGCAGTGGGTCTACGCGCAGAACGGCATCAGCCTGCCGCGCACCACCTGGTCGCAGTTCGCTGCTCTCACCCCCACCAGCAACCCCCAGCCGGGTGACCTGGTGAGCCAGAACGGTGGAAGCCACGTCGGTATCTACCTCGGCAACGGCCAGATGGTCAGCGCCCTGAACCCCTCGCAGGGCACCCTGGTGCACTCGGTCAACGCCATGTCGGTGGACGGGTACTACACCCGCTAGGAATCGCGGCCGGCGTCAGCCGGTCGTTCCAGGTACAGGTACGCAGAAGGGCGGGATGCCGGGCATCCCGCCCTTCTGCGTACCCAGGGGAAAGGCGGTGGCGGCGTGTTGCCTGCCGGGCCGGCGGTGTCAGCCGCCGTAGTGTGCCGCGAGGCGCTGGAACCCCTGGTCGATGCTGACCGCCGGCGTCCAGTCGAGCACGGCCCGCGTCCGCCGCTGGTCGAACCAGTGTGCCGTGGACAGCTGTTCGGCCAGGAAGCGGGTCATGGGTGGCTCCTCGGCGCGGCCGAGCGCGAGCCAGGCGCGTTCGATGACCGTCCCCGCCGCCCGTGCAACCGGCCCGGGCACCGACCATGCCGGTGGGCGGACGCCGGCAGCGCGGCAGATCCCGCCGAGCAGCTCCGCGATGGGCCGCGGCTCGCCGTTGGTCACGACGAATGCCTGGCCCCCTGCGCCTCGCCGATACGGTCGAGGCAGGCGACGATGGCCGACGCCGCATTGTCCACGTAGGTGGTGTCGATCAGTGCGGTGCCACCATCGAGCAGCGGCAACCGTCCCCGCCGGGCCCGGTCGACGACGCGCTCGACGAGCTGCGTGTCGCCGGGTCCCCAGACGATGTGCGGCCGCACCGCCGCGACGCGGAACGACGCCGTGGAGCGTCCCAGCGCCAGCACCTCCGCAGCGGCCTTGGTCCGCGCGTAGTCGCCGCGCGCGGTGTCCGGGTCCGCCGGACCGGCGGACGCACCGACCAGGGACGTGCCGTCGTGCGCCACCGAGGGCGAGGAGACGTGGACGACGTCTGGGATGCCGGCCCGCAGGGCGGCGTCGAGCAGGCGCCGCGTCCCGTCGATGTTGATGCTGTCGAAGTCTGCGGCGCGGCCCGTGAAGGAGACCTTCGCCGCGAGGTGGATCACGGCGTCGCAACCCCGGACCGCGTCGGTCACCGCCGCGTCGTCCTCGATCGAGCCCAGGACGTCGGCGGCCCCCACCCACGACGCCCGACGGGCGGCGCTGGAAGCACCGGACGTCGTGGCCGTCGGCGACGAGCTGTCCGGCGACCGCGCGGCCGAGCATGCCGCTGGCGCCCGTCACGAGGACGGTCACAGGGAGCCGGCCCGCCCGCCGGCGAGGAACCGTCCGCTCCAGGCCGCGACCCGTGCGCGGTCGATCTTGGCGTTGTGCCGGATGTCCACCGGCAGCGCGGGGACCGAGATGACCGCCGCGAGGTCCACACCGCGCCCGCCGGCCGCATCACGGGCAGCAGCGGCCAGTGACGCCTCCGCCAGCTGGGGGCGACGACCCGGCGTCGTCGTCTCGACGACCGCCACCACAGCCTGGGCGCCGGAGGGGCCGACGCCGACGACAGCTGCGAGGCGGACGCCGTCGAGCGCGTCCAGCGACTGCTCGAGTCCCACCGGGGTCACCACCCCTTCCGGTGCGGTGATGACGTGACCGAGCCGTCCTTCGACCCAGAGGCGGCCGTCGGCGTCGAAATGGCCGACATCGCCGGTGCGGTGCCAGGGGCGCGTCCGCGCCGAATCCTCTTGGGTGCGCCAGAGGCGGAAGTAGCGATCCTTGACGTGCGGAGCGTCGACGAGGATCTCGCCCGTCACTCCTGGAGCCCCGGTGGGTTCGCCGGTCGCCTCGCCCGTGCCGTCGAGCGGGCTGACCGCGACGCGTGCGCCGTGCACCGGAAGACCCACGCACACCCCGTTGCCGGCGCCGTCGAGTCCCGCCCCGGCCGCTGTGGCGGCGGCCCGGATGCCGTCGAGGTCGATATCGGCGACGAGGAGGGATTCGGTCATGCCGTAGGGCGTGTGGAGTACCGCGGACGGGACGAGCGCCTGGACCTCCTCGAGCAGCGGGACCGGGATCGGAGCCCCGGCGGAGAGCATCAGGGTGATCCGCTCCAGCGCCGACCGGCCGGCCGCAGGAAGGTCGGCCGACGTCGCCAGGACGTTGCGCAGCGCCGCCGGCGACGCGAAGACGACGGTGGCGTCGATCGCGGCGGCCGCATCGGCCAGTGCCTGCGCCGTCAGGGTCCGCGGGGCGGTGACGTCCATGTCCGGGGTCACCGACGTCGCGCCGAGGGCCGGGCCGAGCAGGGCGAAGGGGGCGAATCCCGCGACGAGCGCCGCACCCGGTCCCAGCCCCAGGGTGGATTCCACGGCGTCGCGCATCGCCGAGAGGCGGCGGTGCGTGTACACCACGCCCTTGGCCGGACCGGTGGACCCGGAGGTGAAGAGGATGGCGGCGTCGGTGTCCGGCGCCGGCGCGGTGTGCGGTGCTCCGGCAATCGGCCGCGCGGCACGGAGGTCGTTCAGGGAAGCCTCGACGCGCAGTGCCTTCCTCCTGGCGGCAGGCAGGGGAGCGGCGCTGATCCGCCGGCCCGGCCAGCCGAACGCTCGCGCCGCGAGGAGGGCCCGTTCGATGCCGATCACGACGTCGGGCGCGGACCCCTTGACGGCACGGTTCAGGCCGCGCGCGCCGAGGCCGGCATCGGCGACGACGATCACGGCGCCGATCTGCAGGCAGGCGTAGATCAGGACGGTGAGGTCCACTCCGGGCGGGACGAGCAGGCTGACCCTGCTGCCCGCGCCGTAGCCGAGCGCCGTGAGGCCGGCGGCCACGGCGCCGACGTCGTCGGACAGCTCGCGCCAGGTCAGCGTTCGCGGCCTGCCCGAGGGCGCCATCTCCGCGACCGCCGTCGTCCCTGCCCCGGGACCGGCGGCGAGCTCGGTGATCCGCCCGCCGAGGGGCCTGTACGGACGGTCTTCCGGGGCGCGGTCGCCGGATCGGTCGGGTCGGGGCAGGCCCACGGACCGGACGCCGAGCCACTCCATGGCGGTCGACGCCGTGTCGGCGTCCTCCTGCACCAGGTGGCCGGCCTGCTCGAAGCGGTGGATGTCCGCGCCGGGGGAGGCGGCGGGCGAGGTCCTCGAGGTAGGGGTCCGAGAAGATCGGGTCGTGCGGGCCCCACATCATCAGCACGGGGACGGCCAGGCTGCGGATGCCCTCCGCGATCTCGGTGAGGGCGGCGAAGCTCGGGTGGGACGGATCGGCGGGGATGTCGGAGACAAAATTGGCGATGCCCTCGCGGGCTGCCGGCGTGCGGTACGGGTCGCGGAACGCGCGGCGTACGGCCCGGTCCAGGGAGGGTCGGGCGAGGGAGAGGGTCACGTCGACGAACGCCGTGCTGGTCCTCGTGCCCAGGCCGTGCACACCGGGTGCCAGGGCGAGTCGCAGCGGTGCCGGGATGGGCCGGGCGGGATCCTGGTGGATGGCCGTGTTGGTCAGGATGACGGCAGCGAGGTCGTCCCGGTTGCGGTTCGCGTAGCCGAGGCTGACGACGCCGCCCCAGTCGTGGCCCACCGTGACCACGGGCCCCGACAGCCCCACCGCGGCGACGAAGTCCTCGAGGTCCGTGATGCGGTGCTCGAGGCGGCGGAAGACTCCCGTCCGCTCCCGAGTAGCCCATGTCGAGCTGGTCCACGGCAATCACGCGCCAGCCGGCGGTGCGACCGGCAGCGAGGTAGCCCCGCCACAGGTAGGACCAGGTGGGATTGCCGTGGACGCAGAGGAGGGTCCCCGGAACCTCGCCGTCGGCACCTGGGCCGAGCCCGTTGTCGAGGTAGTGCCAGCGGTGGCTGGTTCCCGGGGCGTCGGCCCCGCTGGTCGAGGGCACGTCGATGTACGCCGACCACGAGGGGTCGACGCCGGGGAGTTCTACCACGCAATCTCCATCATGGAGGTGTTCAGGCCCGAGCCGACGCCCAGGCACAGCACCCGGTCTCCAGGGGTCAGGGACTGCGACTCCTGGGCGAGGGTCATCGGCAGGGAGGCCGGCCCCACGTTGCCCCAGTGGGGGAAGGTGATCGGGACGCGCTCGCGCTCCAGGTCCACGGCCTTGATGATGGCGTTGGTGTAGGAGTTGGAGACCTGGTGGGTGACGTAGCGGTCCATCGCGTCCCACTTCCAGCCGTCCGCCTGCGCCTCGTGCCACGCCGTGACGACGAGCTCCAGGCCGCCGTCGAGCAGTCCCTTCGTGTCGGTGTACATCCCGTCGATCCCGCCGACGCACAGCTCGTGGTGCTGCGTCCCCGCACGGGAGACACCGCCGAGGATGCGGTGGGAGCCGGGATGGGCGTCGGCCGGGCCGATCACCGCGGCGGCAGCGCCGGAGCCGAGCGTCAGGGTCGCGAACTCGCTGAGGAAGTCCTCGCGCGTCGAATCCTCGCGGTTGAGGCGCTTGAAGGTGGCCTCCTGGGTCCGCTGCGCGTCCTCGCCGGCGACGATCAGAGCGTACTTGATCTGCCCGGAGTCGATCATGTTCGCGGCGAGGGTCATCCCGTTGACGAAACCGAGGCACGCGTTCGCCAGGTCGAAGTTCATCGCGGACGAGGGCAGCCCGAGGGAGTGGTGGATCTTCACGGCGACCGAGGGTTCGAGGTTGCGACGGGTCACCGACGTGTTGATGAGCAGCCCGACGTCGCCCGGTTCGATGCCGGCCTCGGCCATGGCCTTGGCCCCTGCCTCGATCGCGGCGTCGTCGAAATCGGACCCGGGAGACCACCAGCGCCGTTCCGTCACCCCGGCCACGCGTTCGAGGAGCCTCTTGGAGAGGCGGAGCCTCTTCAGGCTGGGGGCCAGTCGTTCGTCGAACTCGGCGGAACTGACGACTACCGGCGCCTCCACACTCGTGACGGCGAGCAAGGCCGTGTTTTCATGTCGAAACGTCGCGTTACCGGTCAAATTTCCTGCCTCGTCAACTGGTCAGCGCCGGTGGTTGGCCGTGAGGGACCCACGAGTGGATCGGCCCGGACGCCTCTGAATACTGGATACTGCTGAAACTTTTGTAAGCCTACTTCTTATTGCATCGGGCGGTCACGTCGAAATCGTGCGGGTCCGTGGTGTTGCCTGCCCGATGCTCCGCACAGTCGGTGCGTTCCAGTAGATTGGGGAGGTCCCATTCCACCTGGAGATCCTGACACTGTGCATCTGAAGAGTCTAACCGTGCGGGGGTTCAAGTCTTTCGCCTCGGCGACCACCTTCGACTTCGAGCCCGGCGTGACCGCCGTCGTCGGCCCGAACGGCTCGGGCAAGTCCAACGTGGTCGACGCCCTCGCGTGGGTGATGGGGGAGCAGGGCGCCAAGACCCTGCGCGGCGGCAAGATGGAGGACGTCATCTTCGCCGGGACGTCCGGCCGTGCCCCGCTGGGACGGGCCCACGTCTCCCTCACCATCGACAACGCGGACGGCGCCCTGCCGATCGAGTACTCCGAAGTGACCATCTCCCGCACCCTGTTCCGCGCGGGTGGTTCCGAGTACGCCATCAACGGCAAGAACTGCCGCCTGCTCGACATCCAGGAACTGCTCTCGGACTCCGGGCTCGGGCGCGAGATGCACGTGATCGTGGGCCAGGGCCAGCTCGACAAGGTGCTGCACGCGACACCCGAGGACCGCAGGGGCTTCATCGAGGAGGCCGCGGGCATCCTGAAGCACCGCCGCCGCCGGGAGAAGACCGTCCGGAAGCTGGACGCGATGCAGGCCAATCTCGCGCGGCTGTCCGACCTCACGGCCGAACTGCGGCGGCAACTGACCCCGCTGGGGAAGCAGGCCGAGGTCGCCCGCCGGGCGCAGCAGGTGCAGTTCGCCGTCCGCGACGCGCGATCCCGGCTGCTTGCGGACGAGCTGGTCACCCTCCGGTCCGGTTTCGAGCGCGACGTCGCCGCGGAGGCGGCCCTCCAGGCGCGCCGTGAGGAGGTCGAGCGGACCCTCGGCGCCGGGCAGGAACGCCAGGCGGACCTCGAGCGGGCCGCGGCGGCGTCCGTCCCGGCCCTGAACAGGGCGCGGGACACCTGGTATGCGCTGTCGAGTGCGCGCGAGAAGCTCTCTGCCCTCGCCGCCCGCGCGGAGGACCGGGGACACCTGCTCGGCCAGGGGGGCACGGAACCCGATTCGGGGCGCGACCCCGACTCCCTCGACCGGCAGGCCGGGCGGGTCCGGACGGAGGTGGCCGCGCTGCAGGACGAGGTGGCGTCGCTGGGACGCGTGCTCGACGAGACCCTCACTGCCCGCCGCGCCGCCGAGGACGCCGCATCGGCCGAGGATGCCAGGCTCGCCCGGCTGCTCCGCGCCGCAGCCGACCGGCGGGAGGGCGATGCGCGGCTCGCGGGCACGGTGGGAGCCGCACGCTCCCGCGTGGAGGCAGCCGTCGCCGAACTCGGCCGCCTCCGCGCATCCATCGCTGCTGCCGAGGAACGTCGGAGCACCGCCGAGCGTGACTTCACGGCGCTCGAGAGCCAGGTCGCCGGGCACGAGGAGGGCGAGGAAGGCCTCGATGCCGAGTACGAGGAGGCATCGGCCGTCCTCGCGTCGATCACCGACGGGCTGCGGATCCTCGTCGAGGAGGAACGCTCCGCGGAGCGGGAACGCGGTGCACTGTCCGCGCGGCTCGAGGCGCAGCGCGAGGGGCCTGCAGCAGCGTGACGGGTCCGGTGCCCTCCTGGCCGCCGGGCTCGACGGCGTGTCCACACCCCTCGCCCAGCTGCTGCAGGTCACTCCGGGCTTCGAGAAGGCCGTGGCTGCGGCTCTCGGTGCGCTGGCCGACGCCGTGACGGTGGAGGGCATCGCCGCTGCCGTCGACGCACTGCAGCTCCTGAAGACCGAGGACGCCGGCCAGGTCTCGCTCGTCGTCGCCACCGGCGCCGTGGCGGGCGGGCCGCAGCCGAAGCCGCGGCCCGGACCGGCGCTCCAAAATCCCGACGATGCCGTCCCCGTGCTGTCCGTCATGACCGTTCCGCCCGCGCTCCGGTCCGCGCTCGACAGCCTGCTGGACGGCGTCGTCGTGGTCGCGGACCTCGCCCACGCCCGCGGCGTGATCGAGGACGGGAGCACCCCGGCCGCCGTCACGCGCGACGGGGACATCCTGTCCCGGCACTCCGCAACGGGCGGCACCCCCGGTGCGGCAGGCTACCTCGAACTCCGCGCCGCCACCGAGGAGACGGAGGAACGGCTCGCGCAGGCGGTCGCCGCGACCGAACGCCTGCGCTTCCGGCTGTCGGGGGCGAGGACCGAACGGGACGCCGCGCAGCAGCGCGTGGACGCCGCGCTCGAGCGCCTCCACGAATCCGACGCGCGCATGGCCGCCGTCGCGGAAAGGCTCGGCCGGCTGAACGCGGGCCTGCGGTCGGCCTCCGGGGGAGGCCGAACGGCTGACGGCCCTGATGCACGCCGCCGAGGCGAACCTCGCCCAGGAGGAGACACGACTCGAGGAGGCTGCGCGGCGGCTCCGGGAGCTGCAGGAGCAGCCCGTCGAGGCCGAACCGTCCACCGGGCAGCGCGACGCCCTGCACCGTGCCGCGGTCGACGCGCGGCAGGCCGAACTGGAGGCCCGCCTCGCCCTGCGCAGCCGGGAGGAGCAGCTGTCCGCGCTCGCCAACCGGGCGGCGTCCCTGGAGCGCGCGGCGCAGTCCGAGCGCCGTGCGCGGGAGCAGGCCGCGGAGAAGGCGAGGATCCGGCGGGCCCAGGCGCTGAAGGCCGCCGCCGTCGCGCGGGCCGCCCGGCACGCCGAACGGCTCGCCGCGGCATCGGTCGCGGTCGCCGTGGAGCAGCGGGACGCCGCGGAGCGCCTGCGTGCGCAGCAGGACGCGGAGTTGCAGGAGGTCCGCACGACCAACGCCGACCTCGGCGTCGAGCTCGCCCGCCTGACCGACTCCGTGCACCGCGACGAGCTCGCGCGCACGCAGCAGCGGCTGCACATCGAAGCGATCGAGAACCGGTCCATCGAGGAGCTGGGCCTGACGCCGGACCACCTCGTCGAGGAGTTCGGTCCGCACCTGCCGGTGCCGGAGGACTCCGCCGGCGGGGACAAGTGGGCCGCACTGCGGGCACCCGTCGACGACGACGGCAATCCGGTGCCGCAGGGCGTCCCGTTCGTCCGCGAGCAGCAGGAGAAGCGGCTGAAGCGGGCCGAACGCGACCTCGCGGCGCTCGGCAAGGTCAATCCGCTGGCCCTCGAGGAATTCGCGGCGCTCGAGGAACGCCACCAGTTCCTCAGTACCCAGCTGGCAGATCTCAAGGCGACCCGCAAGGACCTCCTGGACATCATCCGGGAGGTCGACGAGCGGGTGGAGCAGGTGTTCACGGCCGCCTACCGCGACACCGCGGAGCAGTTCGAACGGGTGTTCGCGACGCTGTTCCCGGGCGGGGAGGGCAGGCTCGTGCTTACGGACCCCTCCGACATGCTCACCACCGGCATCGAGGTCGAGGCCCGGCCCGCGGGCAAGAAGATCAAGAGGCTGTCGCTGCTGTCCGGCGGCGAGCGGTCGCTGACAGCCGTGGCGCTCCTCGTCGCGATCTTCAAGGCGCGCCCGTCGCCGTTCTACGTCATGGACGAGGTGGAGGCCGCCCTCGACGACACCAACCTCGGCCGCCTGATCACGATCTTCCGGGAGCTCCGGGAGTCGAGCCAGCTGATCATCATCACGCACCAGAAACGGACGATGGAGGTGGCCGACGCCCTCTACGGGGTCACGATGCGCGGCGACGGGGTGTCCACCGTCATCAGCCAGCGCCTCGCGGCCGAGGTCGAGCAGGTCCTGACCTAGCCGCACCGCGCGTTCCGCCGGCCCGGGGCTCGCCGGCGGGACCGGCTAGGGCCGGCGCGGCGGAGCCGTTCCCGTCCGGTCGGCACCCGGCCGGGCGGCGGTCGCGTTTCGAGGGGTTCGCGGGGGAGCGTCTCCCGGGAGGCCAGCCAGACGGCGGCGGCGGCGATCGCCAGGGCGCCCGTGGCCACGAAGGCCAGATCGTAGGAGCCCACGAACAGGCGGTCGATGATGAGGCCGGCGACGATCGGCCCGAAGATCGCTCCGAGGTCGGAGCTCATCTGGAAGCCGGCCAGGACCTTGCCGCCGCTGCGACCGTTGCCGATCACATCCGCGACGGCGGCCTGCTGGGCCGGGTTCAGCAGGCCGGTGCCCACTCCGCCGACCACGCAGATCGCCAGGAACACGACGACGTTCCCGGAGAACCCCAGGGCCGCCATCGCGGCGCCGTTCACCAGGAGCCCGGCGACCACCAGCGGCTTCCTGCCGACGGTGTCGGCGAGCCGCCCCGACACCGTCAGCGCCAGTGCCGTGCCCGCCGCGAAGAACGCGAGGGAGATCCCGGCGATCTGCGGTCCCGCGCTCAGGACCGCCGTCGCGAAGAGGGGCACCAGGGCCATGCGGATGCCGAACGAGGACCACCCGTTGGCGAAGCTCGACACCAGCGACGCCCGGTAGGCGGAGTCGCGGAGCGCCTCCCGCACCGTCAGCGGAGCCTGGTCGCGCGCGGCCTGACGGTCGGCCAGGGACGTCCCCTGCAGCTGGAAGAAGACGACGGCGGAGGCGACGAGCAGGGCGCCCGAATAGACGAGGAACGGCACGCGGAGACCGAGACCCGCCAGCAGGCCCCCGAGGATCGGACCGCCGATGCTGCCGAGCAGGAAGGCGGTGGCGTAGGCGCCGGAGACACGGCCACGGATGGCCGGCGGGGCCAGCCGGACGATCAGTCCCATGGCCGAGACGGTGAACATGGTGGACCCGATACCGCCCAGTCCGCGGAACACCAGCAACTGCCAGTAGTCGGCGGCGAAGGCACACGCGGCGGTGGACAGCGCGACGATGAGCAGCCCGAGGATGTAGACCGGGCGCTCGCCGAGCCTCTCCACGAGCCAGCCCCCCGCCGGTGCGAAGAGCAGCCGGGTGAGCGCGAAGGCGCTGACGATCACGGACGCCGCGGTCACCCCGACGTCGAAGCTCTGCGCGAACTGCGGGAGGACCGGGGCCACGAGCCCGAAACCGATGGCGATCACGAAGGCCGCGGCGATGAGGACACGGATCTCGCGGGGGATGCTCTCGCGCACGGCGGCCGGCTCCTGCGTCCGCGGGACCCGCCGGCCTCCGGGGAGGAACCGGGACGGGGAGTGCTTGCGCGCGCGAGGGAGTCCGGCCATGGTCCTCGCATTCTGCCACTGCGTCGACCGGATCCTCAATCGGCCCGTATGAGAAGGTGGATCAGTGAACGACATCCTTCTGCCTGTCATCTTCGTCATCCTCGCGATCGCCGTGATCGGGTCGCTCGCGATCCTCCTGGTGCGCGGCAGGCGTACGCCGCCGGGGCTCTACTCCTCCCCGCGCGACGCCGACGACCAGGTGGAGGGCCCCGCCCATGGCGCCACCTCGCTGGATGTCCTCGACCAACCGGACGGTGTCACCACGGACGTCCTGGTGCCGGACGACCTCAGCGGCCTCGAGGAGGCTCCTCCCGCTGAACGCCTCGATACCGTCGACCCGGTCCAGGGCCGGCTGGCGAGACTGCGCGCCCGCCTGGTGCGGTCGAACAACGCCCTCGGTAAGGGCCTCCTCGCCCTGCTGTCCAGGGACAGGATCGACGAGGACGTCTGGGACGAGGTCGAGGAGACGCTCCTCCTGGCCGACCTCGGCACCGAGCCGACCCTGGAACTGGTCGATGCCCTGCGCGAGCGGGTGAAGGTGGCCGGCAGCCGCAACCCGGCCGAGGTCAAGGACATGCTCCGCGAGGAACTGGTGAAGCTCGTGGACCCGTCGATGGACCGGTCCCTCGCCACGCAGCGCCACGCCGACCGCCCGGCCATCGTGATGGTGGTGGGCGTCAACGGTGTCGGCAAGACCACCACCGTCGGCAAGCTCGCACGCGTGCTGGTCGCCGACGACAAGGACGTGCTCCTGGGTGCGGCGGACACCTTCCGTGCAGCCGCTGCCGAGCAGCTGGCCACGTGGGGCGCCCGCGTCGGAGTGCCCACGGTGAAGTCCGACGTCGACGGCGCCGATCCGGCATCGGTCGCCTTCGAGGCGGTGAAGGCCGGCATCGAGCAGGAGGTGGACGTCGTCCTCATCGACACCGCCGGACGGCTGCAGAACAAGGTCGGCCTCATGGACGAACTGGGCAAGGTCAAGCGCGTGGTCGAGAAGCAGGGCACCGTCGACGAGGTCCTGCTGGTCCTGGACGCGACCACGGGGCAGAACGGGCTCAACCAGGCGCGGGTGTTCGCCGAGGTCGTGAACATCAGCGGCATCGTCCTGACCAAGCTGGACGGCACGGCCAAGGGCGGCATCGTGGTGGCGATCCAGCGGAGCCTCGGCGTGCCCGTGAAGCTGATCGGACTGGGTGAGGGTGCTGACGACCTCGCTCCCTTCGACGCCGAGAGCTTCGTCGACGCGCTGCTGAACTGAATCCCGGCGGGCCTTTCGGGCCGGTCGGCGGCAGGGATCCGCTGCGAGGGAAACCTGCCGGAAACATCGGTGTCACACGTCTTTTACGTCCGTGAGAGTGATGTAACCTCCCGGCAATGGAAGGCCCCAGGGACGGAAACACGGCCATCGCATTCTGGAGGAGCGGGAAGTCCCCGCCCCTTTGGAAGGATCGTGTTTGATGGATCTGACAGCAGGCCATGTCTGGGTGATGATCTCAGCCGCCCTCGTACTCCTCATGACCCCGGGCCTCGCCTTCTTCTACGGCGGGATGACGCGCGCCAAGGCCGCACTGAACATGATGATGATGAGCTTCGTCGCCGTCGGGCTCGTGGGAGTCGTGTGGGTCCTCTGGGGCTTCTCGATGACCGGCGGGGACGGCGTCGCACAGCTCTTCGGCAACCCCTTCGCCTCCTTCGGGCTGACCAGCCTGATCGGGACCGAGGACCTCATCGGTGCCGGCTACGGGGCCACCTTCGCCATCATCACGGTGGCGCTCATCAGCGGCGCGATCGCCGACCGCGCGAAGTTCGGCGCCTGGACCCTCTTCGTGCCCATCTGGGTCACCCTGGTGTACTGCCCCCTCGCCTTCATGGTGTGGGGTGGCGGGCTCCTCAGCGCCGACGGCGCCGTCGGTGGTGCTGTCGGTGAGGCCATCGACTTCGCAGGCGGCACGGTCGTCCACATCAGTGCCGGCGTCGCCGCGCTCGTCCTCGCACTGATCCTCGGCAAGCGGCAGGGCTTCGGCAAGGATCCCGCGCAGCGCCCCCACAACATCCCGTTCGTCATGCTCGGCGCCGCACTCCTCTGGTTCGGCTGGTTCGGCTTCAACGGAGGCGCTGCGGGCTCGGCCGAGGAGGCCGGCCTGATCTGGGTCAACACCATGGCGGCACCTGCGGCCGCGATGGTCGGCTGGCTCGTGACCGAACGCATTCGCGACGGCCGCCCCACCTCCCTCGGTGCAGCTTCGGGGATCGTGGCCGGACTCGTCGCCATCACACCGGCCTGCGCCAACGTCAGCCCGATCGGCGCCGTGGGCCTCGGGATCGTCTCGGGAGCGGTCTGCGCCCTCGCCGTCGGCATCAAGTACCGCCTCGGCTTCGACGACTCGCTCGACGTCGTCGCGGTGCACCTCGTCGCCGGGATCCTCGGCACCCTGGCCATCGGATTCATCATGCTGCCGGTCGACGGCGAGGGTGGCGGACTCTTCTACGGCGGAGGCGTCGGCCAGCTCGTCGCCCAGGTGGTCGCGGCGGCCATCGCGATCGCGCTGTCCGCGATCATGACCGCGATCATCGGACTCGCGATCCACAAGACCATCGGGTTCCGCGTGAGCTCCGACAACGAGGTGTCCGGCATCGACCTCTCGGAGCACGCCGAGACCGCCTACGAGTTCGGCGGCCTGGGAGTGGGCGGGTCCTTCCACCCCTTCGCCGAGCAGGCGCTGTCGCAGCAGAAGACCGCGCAGCCACAGACCACGCAGCAGAACGTCACGGAGGGCGTACATTCATGAAACTGGTGACAGCGATCGTTCGTCCCGACAAGCTCGACGGCGTCAGGGGCGCCCTGGAGAACTACGGCGTGCAGGGCCTCACGGTCAGCCAGGCCAGCGGCTACGGCCGCCAGCGCGGCCACACCGAGGTGTACCGCGGGGCCGAGTACACGGTGGACCTCCTGCAGAAGGCGCGTGTCGAGGTCCTCGTCGCCGACGCCTGGGTCACCGACATCGTCGACGTCCTGGTCTCCACGGCCAACACGGGCCGGGCCGGCGACGGCAAGGTCTGGGTGATCCCCGTGGAGGAGGCGGTCCGCGTCCGGACGGGCGAACGCGGAGAAGCCGCGCTCTAGGGCAGGGAGGCGCCGGGACACCCGCTCCAGACCGGGAAGGGCTGCCACGATGTGGCAGCCCTTCCCTGTCTGGGGCCGACGGGCGCGGTTGCTAGGCCCGGCCGTGCGAGGACGGCCAGGACTCGGGTCCGCCCGACCCCGCCGGGTACTCCTCGAGCGGGACCCGGTCCTCCGACCAGGCGCGCAGGACCGGTTCCACGATGCGCCAGCAGTCCTCGGCGGTGTCGCCACGGACGGAGAGCGTGGGGTCTCCCGCCAGCACGCCGTCGAGCACCTCGCCGTAGGGGAGCAGGTCGGTCTCGTTGAGGTCCGCACTGAGGGTCGCCCGGTCCAGCGAGAAGATGTCGCCCGGTCCGTTGACGTCGAGTTCGAGCTGCAGGGTGTCGGGGCCGAACCCGATGCGCAGCTTCGTCGGGGCGTCCTGTCCGGTGAACCCGACGGGGAGGTGGCTGACGGGCCGGAAGGTGATGACCGCCTCCTTGCGCTTGACGCCGAGGGCCTTGCCGGAGCGGAGCACGAACGGGACACCGGACCAGCGCTCGTTGTTGATCGACACGGTGACCTCCGCGAGGGTCTCGGTGCCCCGCGAGGGATCGACGCCGGGCTCCGCGGCGTAGTCGGGGATCTCCCGGTCGCCGATGGTGCCGGCGGTGTACCGGGCGCGGCGGCTGCTGCCCGGACTGTCGAGGTCCACGGAACTCGCCCGGAGGATCGAGCCGATATGGTCCCGCAGGTCGCGTTCGTGCAGGGTCGACGGCGCGTTGAGCGCCAGGAGGGCCATGACGTGCAGCAGGTGGCTCTGGATCATGTCCCGCAGGGCACCCGCGCCGTCGTAGTAGCGCGCGCGGTTCTCGAGCGCGAGGTCCTCGTCGAAGATCACCTCGACCTTCTCGATGTGAAGGTTGTTCCAGACGGGTTCGAGGATCCGGTTGGCGAAGCGCAGCCCGAGGATGTTGAAGACCGTCGCCTTGCCGAGGAAGTGGTCCACGCGGTGGATGTTCTGTTCCGGGACGAGGCCGGCCAGCTTGTCGTTGAGGCTGTGCGCGGACGCCTGGTCCGTCCCGAAGGGCTTCTCCATGACGAGGCGCGTGCTCTTCGGCAGCGAGTCCGGCCCGAGGGCGCTGCAGGCCTTCTGGCTGACGGCCGGGGGCAGGGCGAAATACAGCGCCACCGGGCCCTCCAGGGTCTGCACCAGCCCGGCCAGGCCGTCCTGGGTGACGTCGATCAGGTGGTACGAGCTGTTGTCCCGGACCTGCTGGAGGGACGCCCTGCCGGCGTCGTCGGCCTTCTCGAGGGCTGCGGCGAACGCCTTGTCCACGCGTTCGCGCCACTGCTCGTCCGTCCAGTCGTCGGAGCCCGCACCCACGAGCTTCAGCCCGTCCGCGCGCCCGAGCCGGATGAGCCGCGCCAGTCCCGGAAGCAGCAGGCGCCCTGTGAGGTCCCCGGACGCCCCCAGGATGAGCAGTGTCTTGACCCGGGTGTCGGCCTCGGTGGGAATGGTGTCGTGTTCTGCGAGAGAGTGAGTATCCACGTCTTCACCTTGCCACTTATCCCTGTGCCTGTCCCGCACGCGGGCGATGCGTCGGGAGTTGCACTCCCGGGACGGAGTGCACCGCCGCCTGCGGCCCGAAGGACATCCCTCGCCGGACCCCAGTTGGTACCCTTGGGAGTTGGATCTCCAAATCTCCCGATGAAAGTAGTTCACGGCACGTGTTCAATTCACTCTCCGACCGGCTGACTGCGACCTTCAAGAACCTCCGCGGCAAAGGGCCGCCTCACCGAGGCGGACATCGATGCCACCGTCCGCGAGATTCGGCGCGCCCTGCTCGACGCCGACGTCGCCGTCCCCGTGGTCCGGGCCTTCACGGCCGCAATCAAGGAGCGGGCACTCGGCCTCGAGGTGTCACAGGCCCTGAACCCGGGCCAGCAGGTCGTCAAGATCGTCAACGAGGAACTCGTCGGGATCCTCGGCGGCGAGACCCGGCGCATCCGGCTCGCGAAGAACCCGCCGACCGTCATCATGCTGGCGGGCCTCCAGGGCGCGGGTAAGACCACGCTCGCCGGCAAGCTGTCCAAGTGGCTCAAGGGCCAGGGGCACAGCCCGCTGCTCGTCGCCTGCGACCTCCAGCGCCCCAACGCCGTGCGCCAGCTCCAGGTCAACGGTGAGCGCGCCGGTGTTCCCGTCTACGCCCCGCACCCGGGCGTCAGCTCCGACTTCGAGGCCGCGACCGGCGATCCCGTCGCCGTGGCCCGCCAGGGTGTCGCCGAGGCGCGCGCCCGCCTGCACGACGTCGTCATCGTCGACACGGCCGGCCGCCTGGGCGTGGACGCCGAACTGATGCAGCAGGCCGCGGACATCCGCGCGGCCATCAGCCCCGACGAGGTCCTGTTCGTCATCGACGCGATGATCGGCCAGGACGCCGTCAACACGGCCCTCGCGTTCAACGAGGGAGTGGACTTCACCGGCGTCGTCCTGACGAAGCTCGACGGCGACGCCCGCGGCGGCGCGGCGCTCTCTCGGTCGCCTCCGTGACCGGCAAGCCGGTCATGTTCGCCTCCACGGGTGAGGGACTGAGCGACTTCGAGCTGTTCCACCCGGACCGGATGGCCTCGCGCATCCTGGACATGGGCGACATCCTGACCCTGATCGAGCAGGCGGAGCAGTCCTGGGACAAGGACGAAGCGGCCCGGATGGCGAAGAAGTTCGCCGACCAGGAGGACTTCACCCTCGACGACTTCCTGGCGCAGATGCAGCAGATCCGCAACATGGGCTCCATGAAGAAGATGCTCATGATGATGCCCGGTGCCGCCAACATGCGCGAGCAGCTGGAGAACTTCGACGAGCGCGAGATCGACCGCGTCGAGGCGATCGTCCGCTCGATGACACCGCACGAGCGCGTCGCACCCAAGATCATCAACGGCTCCCGCCGCGCGAGGATCGCCCGTGGTTCGGGCGTGCACGTGTCCGAGGTGAACGGCCTGCTGGAACGCTTCACGCAGGCCCAGAAGATGATGAAGAAGATGGCCTCTGGCGGCGGCATTCCCGGGATGCCCGGCATGGCGGGCCCCGGCGGGTTCGGCGGCCCGCGCAAGACGAAGGCGGCCGCGGCCAAGGGCAAGAAGAAGCCCCGCTCGGGCAATCCCGCGAAGGCGGCACAGGAACTGCAGGACGCCGAGGCGCGCCGTTCCGCCGCCCGCACCGCGGCGCCCACCGGTGCAGCGTTCGGCGGCGGACAGCCGGACTTCGACCCGTCGGCCATGAACCTCCCGAAGGGCTTCGAGAAGTTCCTCGGGAAGTAGCGCGAGCGGTGCCGAACCTCGAGCGGGTCGTCTTCGTCCACGGCAGCGGCAGCTCCGGTGCCGCCGCCTGGCCGAAGCAGCACGGACTGTCGCTCGACTTCGACTGCCTCTACCTGCGGCGGCACGGGTTCGCCCCGGACGCGGATCCGCTGCCGACCGACCACGGCCGCGACCAGGAGATCATCGCCGAGGCGCTGGGCGACGGCGGGCACGTCGTCGCCCACTCGCAGGGCGCGGTGTCCGCGATGATGCTCGCCGTCGAACGCCCGGACCTCGTGCGCTCGCTCACCCTCGTCGAGCCCGCGTGCCTCTCCCTGACGGCGGACCTCCCCGCGACCCGGGCCCACATCGATCTGATGGCGCCGCTGTTCGCCCAGCGCCACGCCCTGTCCGACGAGGGGTTCCTCCGCACGTTCGTGCGCCGCATGTTCGCCGCGGACGCCCGGACGGCCACCTCTGGGGAGGAGCGTCGGGATGCCACGAGGCTGCGGCTGCAGAGTCCGCCGTGGGAAGCGCCGCTGTCGATCGTGCCCGGGGTGCCGACCCTGGTCCTCACCGGGGGATGGGAGCCGCTGTACGAGGAGGTCGCCGAGTACCTCGCCGGGACCGGGGCCGTGCACCGCGTCGTCCCCGGCGGCCACCGCCCCCACGACACGCCTCAGGGGGACGCACTGATCCGCGCCTTTTTGCGCGCCGGTACCGTGCAGGCGGCGGCGTGACCGCCGTCCCGGCCCGCCGGACGCCGTGACCCGTCCCGAGGAGTTCCTCCACCTCACCGGTACGGTGCTGCTGTCCTCGACGCGCACCGTGCCCGACGTCTACGTGCAGCACGGCCGCTTCACCTTCACGAGGCCGCCCGGCACCCCCGCGCAGACCCTCTCGGGCTGGGTGCTGCCCGGCCTCGTCGACGCGCACTGCCACATCGGCCTGGACCGGAGAGGGCTCGTCCCGGACGCCCTGGCCGAGCAGCAGGCCCTGCAGGACCGGGACGCGGGGACGCTCCTCGTCCGCGACGCCGGCGTCGTCAACGACACCCGGTGGGTGCAGCGCCGCACGGACCTGCCGCGCCTGGTGCGGGCCGGCCGCCACGTAGCCCGCACCCGGCGCTACTTCCGCGACTACGCCGTCGAGGTGGAACCCGCGCAGCTGGCCGGCGCCGTGGCGGAACAGGCGAGGCTCGGGGACGGCTGGGTGAAGATCGTGGGGGACTGGATCGACCGGTCGGTCGGCGACCTCGTTCCCGCCTTCCCACCGGCAGCGCTCAAGGACGCCGTCGACGCCGCCCACGCCGAGGGGGCGCGCGTCACCGCCCACTGCTTCGCCGCCGCGACACTGGACGGCATGCTCGACGCCGGGATCGACTGCATCGAGCACGCCACGGGCATGCTGCCCCGGCACGTTCCACGCTTCGTGGAGCAGGGCGTGGCGATCGTGCCCACGCTCGTCAACGTCGACACGTTCCCGGCCATCGCCGACGGCGCGCAGCAGAAGTTCCCCGACTACGCGGCACACATGCGGCGACTGTGGGGTGGGCGGCAGGAGGTGGTGCGCCGTGCGCACGACGCCGGCATCCCGGTCTACGCGGGAACCGACGCCGGAAGCGTGATCGCGCACGGCCGGCTACCCGACGAGATCGCAGCGCTCGCCGCCGCGGGTCTCGGGGCGACGGCGGCGCTCGACGCCGGCTGCTGGGCGGCGCGGCGCCGGCTCGGCTTCCCCGGCATCGAGGAAGGAGCGAGCGCCGATGCCGTGGTGTGCTCGTCGGATCCCCGCCGTGACCCCGGCACCCTCGCCTCCCTCCGGGCCGTCGTCCTGCGCGGAGCCGTGGTGCGGACCATGGCAGCGGAATGACTTGAAGCTTCAATCAGTTATGCGGGTAATCGACCTTCGACCGCCCGAGGAGCCGCTGTGCACCCGCAGGACCTGTTGCCCACCGATACCGCCATGGGGACGCTGACGCTCAAGGTCGGCGACCTCGCCCTCCTGTCCACCTACTACGCCACGGCACTCGGCCTCGAGGTGCTCGAGGACGGCGCCGACGCCGTCGTCCTCGGGCGCCGGGGGAAGGCCGTGGTCCGCCTCGAGGAGGCCCGGCACCTCCACCTCCCGGCCCGCGGCGAGGCCGGGCTGTTCCACACGGCGCTCCTCTTCGCCGACCGCTCCGACCTGGCGGCGGCCGTCGCCTCGGCGGCGCGCCATCCGCTCAGCTCCTTCGTCGGCAGTGCCGACCACCTCGTCAGCGAGGCGTTCTACTTCACCGACCCGGAGGGCAACGGCATCGAGCTGTACTTCGACCGTCCGAGGGACACCTGGAACTGGTCGCAGGACGCGCGGGGGAACCGTTCGGTCGTGATGGACAGCCTGCCCCTGTCCCCGCAGGCCTACATCGACGAGCACCTCACCGAGGCGGCCGTGTCCGGTGCCGCATCGAGGAGCGCGGACGTGGGCCACGTGCACCTGCAGGTGGGCGACGTCGACACCGCCCGCCGGTTCTACGTGGATGTGCTCGGCTTCGAGCGGACCGCGGGCTGGCACGACCAGGCGCTGTTCGTGTCGGCCGGCGGGTACCACCACCACATGGCCATGAACGTCTGGAACAGCAGGGGCGCCGGCCCCCGGAAGGACACCCTCGGCCTGGGCGAGGTGCTGATCAGCGTGCCGTCCGCCGACGAGGTGGGCGCCCTGGCCGACCGGCTGTCCTCCGCAGGCGTCGCGAACCACTCCACGGGGGCGGAGCTGCGCTTCGAGGATCCCTGGCGCAACCGGCTGCGCGTGGCCGTCCCCGGCCAGGGCGGTGGAATCGCCTAATTTCCCGCCGTCTGGCACAATGGTCTCGTACTCGATCCGTGCAGCCCCTCTCTCTGTGCGTGAATTGTGTCCTTTGAACCCCTCGAAATGGCCCGCCCCACGGGAGCAGGACGACGGGTTCGCCCCTTTTCATTTACAAGGAGTGACCACACAAGTGGCCGTAAAGATTCGCCTCAAGCGCATGGGCAAGATCCGCGCACCTTTCTACCGTGTCGTCGTCATGGATGCACGCTCCAAGCGTGATGGCCGTGCCCTCGAAGAGATCGGTAAGTACAACCCCACCGAGGAGCCCTCGTTCATCGAGATCAACTCCGAGCGTGCGCAGTACTGGCTCGGAGTCGGCGCCCAGCCGACCGAGCAGGTCTCCGTCCTGCTGAAGATCACGGGTGACTGGCAGAAGTTCAAGGGACTCAAGGGCCAGGAAGGCACCCTGAGGACCAAGGCAGCCAAGGAGTCGTTCGTCGCCCCCGAGAAGGGCTCGGTGATCGTCCCCGAGGCCATCACGCCGAAGGCGAAGAAGAACGACGACGCCGCCGCGGAAGCCACCGAGGCAGAGTAAGTTGCTGGCCGAAGCTCTGGAGCACCTCGTCCGCGGCATCGTCGACAACCCGGACGACGTCCGGGTCTCCGCGAAGAACAACCGTCGCGGCGAGACGCTCGAGGTGCGCGTCCACCAGGAGGACCTCGGCCGCGTGATCGGCCGCCAGGGGCGCACCGCCCGGGCGCTGCGCACCGTGGTCGCCGCCCTCGCGGACGGCGAACCGGTACGCGTCGACGTCGTGGACACCGACCGCCGCCGGGGCTGACCCCGCCAGAGCTTGAACGGCACGAACCTCCGATCGGCCCCATCACCAGTATCTGGTGATGGGGCCGATCTCATGTACACCGACGACACCCAGCAGGAGCAGCGCGATGGAAGTACTGGTAGCCAGGATCGGCAAGCCCCACGGCATCCGGGGCGAGGTGACGGTCCAGCTCTTCACGGATGCTCCCGAGGACCGCTTCGAAGCGGGCGAGACCTTCAGGGTCGAGGGCGCCGCGGTGACCGAACTGACCGTGGTGAAGGCGCGCTGGAACAAGGACATCCTGATCGTCGGCTTCGAGCAGGTCCCCGACCGCAACCAGGCCGAGACGCTGCGCGGAGCGAAGCTCTTCCTCGATACCGCCGGATCGGAGGACGACGACGAGGACGCCTGGTACGAGCACGAGCTCGTGGGACTGGACGTCCGGGTCGACGGCGAGTCCGTGGGCAAGGTGACGGGCCTGCGGACCATGGCCGTCCAGGACCTCCTGGTCGTCGAGCTCACCACCGGCCACGAGGCGCTCGTCCCGTTCGTCGGCGAGATCGTCCCCGACGTCGATCCCGAGGCCGGCTTCGTGACCATCGTGCCGCCGGCCGGGCTCTTCGACCTCAACACCCCGGGCTCCAACCAGGCGCCCGACGACGGCGACGACGGCGACGACGTCGCAGTACCCGAGGGCGAGGCGCGCGGCTAGTGCGGATCGACGTCGTCTCCATCTTCCCGGAGTACCTCGCCGCACTCGACCTGTCGCTCATCGGCAAGGCGCGGCAGGACGGCGTCCTCGACGTGCGCGTGCACGACCTCCGCTCGTTCACGACGGACCGGCACCGGACCGTCGACGACACGCCCTACGGTGGCGGGGCGGGCATGGTCATGAAGGCCGAGCCGTGGGCCCAGGCGCTCGAATCGGTCCTCGACGGAGCACCCGCGGCGGAGCGGCGCCCCACCCTGATCGTCCCCTCGCCCGCCGGGGCGGTGTTCGACCAGGCCATGGCGTACGAGCTCGCCGAACTCGATCATCTGGTGTTCGCCTGCGGCCGCTACGAGGGCATCGACGAACGGGCGATCGACTGGGCGCGCGAGGACTTCGACGTCCGGCCCGTCTCGCTCGGCGACTACGTCCTCAACGGCGGGGAGGTGGCCGTCCTCGCCATGGTCGAGGCGGTGGGCCGCCTGATCCCCGGAGTCGTCGGCAACCCGGAATCGCTCGTCGAGGAGTCCCACTCCGACGGACTGCTCGAGTACCCGGTGTACACGAAACCCTCGTCCTGGCGGGGCCGGGACGTCCCCGAGGTCCTGCTGAGCGGGAACCACGCGAGGATCGCCCAGTGGCGGCGCCTCGAGCAGTTCCACCGGACGGCCGAACGGCGCCCGGACCTCCTGGCGGGGGTCGACGCCGGGGCGCTGACGAAGGCGGACCTCAAGGCCCTGCGCGCAGCGGGATTCGACGTCGTCGACGGCAGGCTGACCCGGCCGGCGCATTAGCAGTCTGCGCCGCCGCTGTGGAATAATCGTAGATTGTGTCCACTGGGCCGGACCCTGCCACAGGGGGAGTCCGGCCAACAGTTCCACACACCGGCCGCCGGACCTCCGGACCGACCGGGAATCCTTTCCTCGACGGCATTGCCCGGGTCCGCACCCGGTCCTCGACCGTCGTGACCAACGTGAATGACCTGTGGCGTTCATCAGGAGCATCAACATGCATATTCTCGATTCCGTTGACGCCGGATCCTTCCGCGACAACGTCCCCGACTTCCGCGCCGGCGACACCGTCAACGTCCACGTCAACATCATCGAAGGCAAGAACACCCGTGTTCAGATCTTCAAGGGCTTCGTCGTCGGCCGCCAGGGCGATGGCATCCGCGAGACCTTCACGGTCCGCAAGGTGAGCTTCGGCGTCGGCGTGGAGCGCACGTTCCCCGTCCACAGCCCGGTGCTCGACAAGATCGAGGTCGTCTCCAAGGGCGACGTGCGCCGCGCCAAGCTGTACTACATGCGCGAACTGCGCGGCAAGGCAGCCAAGATCAAGGAGAAGCGCGACCCCAAGACGGTCAAGTAACCTCCTCAAGGTGCACGAAACCCCCGCTTCCCCGTCTCCGGTCGGAGAGCACACGAAACGCCGGTCCCGCTGTACGGGCTGGCGTTTCGTGTTCTCCGCCGTCCTCGTCGCGGCCCTGGTCACAGGGCTCGTGCGCGGTTTCCTGATCGACGTCTACTTCATCCCGTCCGCGTCGATGGAGCCCCTGCTCACCGAGGGTGACCGGGTGCTCGTCAGCAAGCTCGAGGACGACCGGGGCGGCGTGCGGCGCGGCGACGTCGTCGTCTTCGACGGCCGCGGGTCCTTCGATCCGATCACCGATCCGCGGAGCCTCCCCGAGCGGTTCGTCGCCGGGACCGGGCAGTGGCTGGGCCTCACCGGCAGCGACACCGTGTACGTGAAGCGTGTCGTGGGTGTCGGCGGCGACCACGTGGTGTGCTGCTCGGCGGACGGGCGCCTGACCGTCGACGGGGATCCGCTGGACGAGCCGTACCTCCATCCGGGGGACGCAGCGAGCGAGACAGCGTTCGACGTCGTCGTGCCCGAGGGCCGCGTCTGGCTCCTCGGCGACCACCGTTCGGCCTCCATGGATTCCCGTTCCCTCCTGGGCGCGCCGGGAGGCGGGCTGATCGCGGAGGATCGGATCATCGGCCGTGCCTTTCAGCTAGTCTGGCCACTTGACCGGTTCGCGCCGATCGAGCGCCCCGCCGGCTGATTCGAGAGGCCGGACCGGCGCTCTCGCAGAACTCCCTCCGGTGGGTGGCCGCCGGGTATTCCGACCACAGAGGACACCAGCACATGGCACGGAGCTTCCGCAGGAAGTCACCCTCGGGCGCCGAGGCACCCGCTACCCACGCGTCCGATCCCGACATCGTCAGCGCCACGGGGACCGCCGCCGATGCAGGCGACACCGGGAGGTCCTCGAAGCACGGCAGGAAGGACGCCGACCGTGGTTTCGGCGCCTGGCTGAAGGAGATCGCCACGATCGTGGTGATCGCGCTCGTGCTGTCCTTCCTCATCAAGACGTTCCTGTTCCGCGCGTTCTTCATCCCCTCGGGCTCCATGGAGGAGACCCTCGAGATCGACGACCGCATCTTCGTGAACCAGCTCGTACCGCAGCCCTTCGACCTGCAGCGCGGCGACATCGTCGTCTTCCGCGACACAGAGGACTGGCTGCCACCCCAGGCCGCGGTCCAGGTCAGCTGGCTGAAGGAAGCACTCATCTTCATCGGACTCGCTCCCGACGAATCACAGCAGCACCTCGTGAAGCGGGTCATCGGTCTGCCCGGCGACCACGTCGTCTGCTGCGATGCCGAGGGCAGGCTCACGGTCAACGGTGAGCCCCTCGACGAGCCCTACCTCTTCCCGGGCGCCAGTCCTTCCGACCTCCCGTTCGACGTCGTCGTGCCCGAGGGGAAGGTCTGGGTCATGGGTGACCACCGCAACGCCTCCGCCGATTCGCGGGCGAACCGTGACAAGCCCGGTGAGGGCTTCGTCGAGATCGAGAACATCGAGGGCAAGGCGGCTGTGATCGCCTGGCCGCTGACCCGCATCGGATTCCTGGGGAACCACCCCGACGTGTTCGGCGGCGTCCCTGATCCCGAGCCCGCGGCACAGCCCACCCCCGCAGGACCATGACCCCTTCCCGCACGAAACGGTCCAGCGCCCCGAACCTCGGCTTCGAGAAGTCCTTCGCCGCCGACGGGCACCGTTACATCGCGGGGTGCGACGAAGTGGGCAGGGGAGCGCTGGCCGGCCCCGTGTCCGTCGGCATCGTCGTCGTCGATCTGGTTGCGGCCACCGGCCTGCGGGGAGTCCGCGACAGCAAGCTGCTCCAGCCCGCCGAGCGCCAGGCGCTGGTTCCGCGTATCCGCCGCTGGTCCGTCGCCTCAGCCGTCGGGCACGCGACAGCGGCCGAGATCGACGCGTTCGGACTGATGACCGCCCTGCGCGCCGCGGGCAGCCGCGCCTGGGCGACGGTGACGGACGTCGTCACGCCCGACGCCGTCATCCTCGACGGCAACCACGACTGGCTGTCCGCCCGGTCCCAGGGGGCGCTGTTCGACACGGGCGGCGGAACGGCACCGGTCGAGGCGATCGGCTGCACGGCGCCCGTCCACACGAGGATCAAGGCCGACCTGAAGTGCCTGAGCGTCGCTGCGGCGAGCGTGCTGGCGAAGGTGGAGCGCGATGCCCTGATGGTGGCCCTCGCGGCCGACCACCCCGCATTCGGCTGGGACGGGAACAAGGGGTACGCCACCGAGGGCCACCGCGCGGCCATCGACGCCGTCGGGGCAAGCGAGTATCACCGGAAGACGTGGCGCCTGGGAACCCTGGCGGGGCCCGGCATGCTCCGCGTCGAAAGTGGGGGATGATTGTCGAATGAGTGCCGAGGATCTTGAGAACTACGAAACCGACATGGAGCTGCAGCTCTACCGCGAGTACCGGGACGTCGTCGGGCTGTTCAGCTATGTCGTGGAGACCGAGCGCCGGTTCTACCTGGCCAACCACGTCGACCTGCAGGCGCGCTCGGCCGACGGCGAGGTCTACTTCGACCTGACGCTGCAGGACGCCTGGGTGTGGGACGTGTACCGTTCCGCGCGGTTCGTCAAGAACGTCCGCGTCATCACGTTCAAGGATGTCAACGTCGAGGAGCTCTCCAAGTCCGACGACATCGCGCTGCCCAAGGACGGCACGCTGGGCTGACCGGGGCCCCGGCCGCTCACGCGGTCGGGTCGTCGTCCGCTCCGCCGTAGGGGAAGGCGTCCTCACCGTCCAGCGGGACGTCGGCTGCCTGTTCGAGCCGGTCGGCCTCCGACCCGCCGGTGCCCTCACCGGCGATGCCGCCTCCGGAGGCATCGTCGCCCGACTCGGCGGGTACTCCCTGTTCCTGGAGGTCCGCCTCCGAGCCGCCTGTCCCCGTCCCGGCGCGATCCGCGCCGGCGCCGGCTCGTACGGGCGCTCGCTGTTCCTGCAGGTCCGCCTCGGATCCGCCTGGCAGGATGTCGCTCGATTCTGACACGGTGTCCTCCGTACTCCCTCCGGGTCGACGCCGGATCGACGTCGTCGCTTCTCCGTCCACGGTACGAGGGCAGGGCACCCTCTGCCACAGCTATCTTCCCGTGGCTCCCGGCGCCGGGACCACGCCCGTTGTCCACATAGCCCCTCCCGCCCCGGTATGGGTCCACCGCTTCCCCGAGGCTGGGGGAGGAGGTGGAAGCCATGGTGGCAAAGGATCAACTCGGGCGTCGCGGGGAAGCGACGGCGGCGGTCTTCCTCGAGCAGGCGGGCCTGAGGATCGTCGACCGGAACTGGCGGTGCCCGGTGGGGGAGATCGACCTCGTCGCGGTCGACGGATCCACGCTCGTGATCGTCGAGGTGAAGACGCGGAGCTCCGACGACTTCGGACAGCCGCTGGAGGCGATCACGGCGAGCAAGCTCGAGCGCCTGTACCGGCTCGCGTCCAGGTGGGCCCGGGCCCACGACCTGCGGTTCAGCGGCTTCCGGATCGACGCCGTCGGCGTACTGGACGACGGTTCCGGCCCGCCGCGCATCGAGCACGTGCGGGCGGTCATCTGATGGCGCTCGGCCGGACGTACGCGGTGTCGCTGGTCGGTATGAACGGACACGTCATCGAGGTGGAGGCGGACATCGGGCAGACCCTGCCCGCCTTCGTCCTGCTCGGCCTGCCGGACGCATCCCTCAATGAGGCCAAGGACCGTATCCGCGCGGCAGCCCGGAACGCGGGAGTCCCTCTGAGCCGCCGGAAGATCACCGTGAACCTCATCCCGGCGTCGCTGCCCAAACGCGGCTCCGCCTTCGATCTCGCGATCGTCATGTCCGCGCTCGCGGCGGCCGGTGACGTCGGGAGCTCTGGCTCGACCGTCTTCCTCGCCGAACTGGGACTCGACGGACAGCTCCGACCGGTGCGCGGCGTGCTGCCCGCCGTGATGGCCGCCGCGGGCGCGGGACACACGCGGGTGGTGGTCGCCGAGGAGAACGCGGCCGAGGCCGCACTGGTCGCCTCCGTGGAGGTGCGCTCCTTCAGGACTCTGGCCGAGGTGGCCCTTGCCTTCGGTGCGGATGCGGCCCAGGTGAGACTGCCCGACCCGGGAATCCGGCAGGAACAGCCGGCGTCCGTCGGTCAGGGACCTCCGGCTCTCGACCTGTCCGACATCGCCGGCCAGTACGAGGCGAGGTACGCGCTCGAGATCGCGGCAGCGGGCGCCCATCACCTCCTCATGATCGGACCGCCCGGAGCCGGTAAGACGATGCTGGCGGAGCGGCTGCCGGGGATCCTTCCGGACCTCGACGACGATCACGCGATGGAGGTGACCGCGATCCACAGCCTGAGCGGAGACCGGTACTGCACCGAGCTGGTCCGGCAGCCGCCCTTCGAGAGCCCGCACCATACCGCGACTCCTGCCTCGATCATCGGCGGCGGCAGCGGGATCCCCCGGCCGGGTGCGGCGTCCAGGGCACATCGGGGCATCCTGTTCCTCGACGAGGCCCCCGAGTACGAGCGCCGCGTGCTCGAGGCTCTGCGTGAGCCGCTGGAGAGTGGTCGCCTGGTCCTGCACCGGGCCTCGGGGACCGCGTCGTATCCCGCGAGGTTCCAACTCGTCCTGGCGCTCAACCCCTGTCCCTGTGGCCTCGCCGGCGGCAAGGGGATCGACTGCCTCTGCACGGCGCAGCAACGCCGGCGGTACTTCAACCGGCTCTCCGGGCCGTTGCTCGACCGCGTCGACCTGCAACTGGCGGTCCAGCGGGTCGGTCTTGCCGATTACGTCGGCGGCGCGAGTCCCGAAGCATCGGCCGCTGTCGCCCTTCGTGTCGCCGCCGCGCGGGGCGCCCAGCGCGAACGGCTCCGGCCCTGGAACTACGCGACGAACGCGGAAGTGCAGGGCAGGGTCCTGCGCGGTGAGCTCGCCCTCCCACGCACCGTCACAGCGTCCCTCGACAAGGCCCTGGATCGGAACCTGGTCAGCGCGCGTGGCTGGGACAGGGTCCTGCGCGTCGCCTGGACGATAGCCGATCTCGCCGGCCGGCTCCGGCCCGACGCCGACGACGTGGTCACCGCGCTCGGTTTCCGGCTGCAGGAGAGTGCGGCGTGACGGCGTCGATCACCGGGACCGCTCTGGCCCGGGCGGCGCTCTCGAGGTTGTTCGAACCGTCGGACACGCTCGGCCTGGGGCTCGTGTCCGTCGTCGGGCCTGTCGACGCGCTGCGCATCGCCCGCCGAGAGATCACCGCGGGATCGGAGGTGATGGACGACCTGTGCCGGGTCCTCGACGTCCCCGCGGGGCGTCGGGACCTCCTGCCGGCCGGACTGGCCCGCTGGTCGCCGCGCGTGGGCGACCTCGCTCCCGAGCGCGATCTGGCGACCCTGGCCCGACTGGGAGGGCGCCTCATCGTGCCGGAGTCCGGGGAATGGCCTTCCGCGCTGGACGACCTGCAGGGCGCTGCTCCGCTCTGCCTGTGGGTGCGGGGCAGCCGCCCGATTCCCGACCTCGGCCAGCTGGTTGCCCTCGTCGGGTCGCGGGACAGTACGACCTACGGTACGTCGGTGACAACGGACCTCGCCTCCAGCCTGAGCCTGCGGGGATTCTGCGTCGCATCGGGCGGCGCGTACGGCATCGATGCGCAGGCACACCGGGCAGCCCTCGCGACGTCCGCGGCCGACGAGCGGCCGGCGACCCTCGCCGTCCTCGCCTGTGGAATCGACCGGTACTATCCGGCGGGTAACGAGGACCTGCTGCGCGAGATCGCGGACCGCGGGCTGCTGATCTCCGAGGTCCCTCCCGGCAGCTCACCCACGCGATGGCGGTTTCTGCAACGCAACAGGCTCATCGCAGCCCTCAGCGCGGTCACGGTGGTCGTCGAGGCTCGGTGGCGGTCCGGTGCACTCAATACGGCTCATCACGCGGCCGGGCTCGGCAGGGCCGTCGGTGCGGTGCCCGGATCCGTTCATTCCGCCAACTCGGCGGGCTGCCACCGGCTGCTTCGGGACGGAAGCGCCGTGTGCGTCACGGATGCAGCCGACATCGCCGAACTGGCCGGCCCGCTGGGCGTGGTCGCATCCGGGGATCGAGCCCGCGAGGAGGCCGCTCCCGGACGCGATCAGGACGGCCTGAGCATCCCCGACCTGTTGCTGCTCGACGGGTTACCCGTCCGGTCGGCGACCACGGTGGAGAAGCTGTCGCGGGTCGCGGGGCTGGCTCCGCGTGACGTGATCAGCGGGCTGGCCCGCCTCGAACTCGCAGGTCTGGCAGAGCGGACCGGTGAGGGCTGGCACCGTGCGAAGGGCTCACCCGAGCCTCCGGCGGGTCCACCCACCGCCGGGAGGGCCGGACGACACGAACGGCCGCACCCACCGGGACACCAGGGAGAACCTCTATGACCACCATCGACCAGCACTCCGAGGACGAACGATTCTTCGTCGAACTGCCGTCACCGGTCGGACCGCTGCGCGTCGTCGCCCATCGGTCGGCAGTCGTCGGCGTCTATCACGGCGAACACCATCCACCACCGGACCCCGGGCTCCTCGGACAGGCGGTCGGGGAGCAGGGCACCACTCCCGAGGACGCAGGGCCGGCAGCGGTCCCTCCGGCTGCGACAGCCGATCTCCTCGGTACGGCCACCCGGGAACTGACTGAATACTTCGACGGATCGCGGCTCGTCTTCGACGTCCCGACCAGCCTGCAGGGCACGCCGTTCCAGCTCAGCGTCTGGACGGCACTTGCTCGGATCCCGTACGGGGAACGTCGCAGCTACCGTGACATCGCCGCGTACCTGGGCAATCCGCGCATGGGCCGGGCGATCGGGGCCGCCGTCCGGGTCAATCCGCTCTCGATCATCGTGCCGGGGCACCGGGTCGTCAGCACCACCGGAGCGGTGGTCGGATATGCCGCAGGCCCCGAGGCCAAGACCGCGCTCCTGGATCTGGAGACGGTCGTGTCCGGCAAGCTCTTCATGGAAGGGTGAGGAGCGCGGCACGTGGATACTGGTAGGGGAGGTGACCATGACACGAGGCGGTACCGGGCTGCACCCTGACTTCGGCGCGGCCCTGCAGGCTTTCGCGGACTACCTCCTCAGGGAACGCAACCGCTCCGCGCATACCGTGCGGGCGTACGAGAAGGACGTTGCGCTCTTCCTCTCGCATGCGTCACGGGCCGGTGCGGCGTCGTTGGACCAGCTCGAGCTCCGGCACTTCCGGGCGTGGCTCGGCGCACTGAACGAGGCCGGCCTGTCCCGCGCGACGGTCGCCCGGCGCGCATCGACGGTACGCACGTTCATGGACTGGGCCGTCCGCGAGGAGCTGATCCCTGCCAACCCGGCTCTGCGTCTCCGGGCGCCCAAGCGGACGAGCAGCCTTCCAGCCGTCCTCAACCAGCCGCAGGCCGCCACTCTTCTGGAGGGTCTCGATGAGCGCGCGAGGCAGGGGGACCCCTACGAGCTCCAGCGACGCGCGATGCTCGAACTGCTGTACGCGACCGGCGTCCGGGTCGGTGAGCTGGTCGGCCTCGACATCGACGACGTCGACATGGAGCGCCGCACGCTGCTCGTCCTGGGCAAGGGCTCGAAGGAACGCACTGTCCCGTACGGGGTGCCGGCAGCGCACGCCATCGACGACTGGCTCCGCCGTGGGCGGCCCCGCTGGGTCTTGGAGCGCAGCGGGCCGGCGCTGTTCCTCGGCCGCCGTGGCGGGCGCATCGACCAGCGCACGGTCCGCACCCAGGTCAGGGACGCCCTCGAGGCCCTGGGAGACACGGCGGCGCGTGGTCCCCACGCCCTGCGCCACAGCGCGGCGACCCACCTGCTCGACGGTGGGGCGGATCTCCGGGCCGTGCAGGAGATCCTCGGCCATTCCAGCCTCGCCACCACCCAGCTCTACACCCACGTGTCGGTGGATCGCCTCCGGCGCAGCTACGAGCAGGCCCACCCCCGCGCCTGAGCAGCCCTCGGGTACGCCAGGATCACACCGCGCGGTTCACGGGGCGTCGTCATAGTGGCGGAATTCACCTGTCTCGGGCACAATGAGCAGTAGTTCAATCGAACCTGCATGATATGTGCGGGTGGGTCTCGGGAAGTTCTGGCACATCCGAAGCAGTTTCATCAGCCACTGAAGGTCGTTGGGGAAGACGTACCTACAGCTATGGAGGATGGAATGTCTGTTGTGATGGCGCGCGGTGTCTTGTACGTGCACTCTGCCCCTACTGCGTTGTGCCCTCATGTCGAATGGGCTATCGGCTCGGTGCTGGACAAGCGCATCGACATGGAGTGGACAGCGCAACCTGCCGCGCCCGGGATGCTCCGCGCGGAGCTCTCCTGGATCGGCCCGCAGGGCGCCGGTGCGCAACTGGCGTCGGCGCTGCGGGGCTGGGCCCACCTGCGCTACGAGGTCACCGAGGAACAGAGCCCCGGTGCTGATGGCGGCCGCTGGTCGCACACCCCCGAGCTCGGGATCTTCCATGCCACGACCGACGTCCACGGCAACATCATGGTGACCGAGGACCGCATCCGCTACGCCTACGAGGCCGGCGCCGGCGATCCCGCCGCCGTCTACCACGAACTCTCCCTCGCTCTCGGGGAGTCCTGGGACGAGGAACTGGAACCCTTCCGCCACGCAGCCGAAGGCGCCCCCGTGCGCTGGCTGCACCAGGTGGGCTGACACCGAGCCGGACAACCCGCCGGCCCTGATCGGGACCACCCATAGCAGGTCCCGATCGAACGGCACACCGAGCGGCTCAGCACACAGGAAAGGCGCCACCCGAGGGTGGCGCCTTTTGCTATTCGTTCGGATCGTGGCGTCAGACGCTGCGGAGCACGATGACCGCATTGTGGCCGCCGAAACCGAAGGAATTGCTCAGCGCCACGATGTCGCCCGACGGCAGGTCCCGGGCAGACGTGACGACATCCAGCGGGATCTCGGGGTCCTGGTCGTCGAGGTTGATCGTCACCGGGGCCTTCCGTTCGTGGACGGCCAGCACGGTCATCACCGCCTCGACAGCGCCGGACGCTCCGAGCAGGTGTCCGGTCTGGGACTTCGTCGCCGACACGGCCACCTGATCCACATGCGACCCCAGGGCCGCCTTGAGCGCGGTGTACTCCGGCTTGTCGCCCACGGGGGTCGACGTCGCATGGGCGTTCACGTGGACCACGTCCTCGGCCTGGGCGCGGGCATCGAACAGCGCAGCCTTCAGGGCACGGGTCGCACCGAGTCCCTCGGGGTCCGGCGCAGTGATGTGGTACGCATCGGCGGTGACGGAGGTGCCGCCGAGCTCCGCGTAGATGCGGGCACCGCGGGCGAGCGCGTGCTCCTCGGCCTCGATGACGAGGGCACCGGCGCCCTCGCCCATGACGAACCCGTCGCGATGCGTGTCGTACGGACGTGAGGCGAGCTCGGGCTCGTCGTTCCGGCGCGACAGCGCGTGCATGGAGGCGAAGGCCGCTATGGGCATAGGGTGGATGGCGGCCTCGGCGCCGCCGCAGACGACGACGTCGGCCTTGCCGGACCGAATCAGTTCGAGTCCCTGGTGCAGGGCCTCCGTTCCGGAGGCGCAGGCGGACACCGGGGTATGGGCTCCTGCGCGCGCGCCGAGGTCGAGGCTCACCGCGGCAGCGGGACCGTTGGGCATCAGCATCGGCACCGTCATGGGCAGCACGCGCCGGGGTTCCTTCTCCCGGAGGGTGTCCCAGGCGTCGAGGAGGGTCCAGACCCCGCCGATGCCGGTGGCGAAAGCCACGGCGAGGCGGTCCTTGTCCACGTCCTCGATGCCGGAGTCCCGCCACGCCTCACGGGAGGCCACGACGGCGAACTGCGTCGAGGGATCCATGCGCTTGGCCTCCACGCGTGAGAGGACCTCCGAGGCCGGAGTGGCGATCTGGGCGGCGAACGTCACGGGCAGTTCGTACTTCTGGACCCAGTCGGCCTCGATGGTCCGGGCGCCCGAGACTCCCTTGAGGGAGTTGGCCCACATGGTCGGGACGTCCCCGCCGATGGGGGTGGTTGCACCGAGTCCGGTGATGACGACTTTGCGTGGCATGGTCACTCTTTCGAAGCTGGACTGTGCGCCGGCAGGACCGGGGCGGGGGGATGACGACTACGGCCGCCCACGGCGGGAACACCGGGAGCGGCCGCAGCGCTGGGAACCCAGGAACTAGGCCTGTGCGCCCGAGATGAAGGTGACGGCGTCACCGACGGTCTTGAGGTTCTTGACCTCTTCGTCGGGGATGCGGACGCCGAACTTTTCCTCGGCGTTGACGACGATGGTCATCATCGAGATGGAGTCGATGTCGAGGTCGTCGGTGAAGGACTTGTCCATCTCGACGGACTCGGGAGCGAGGCCCGTCTCTTCGTTGACGATCTCGGCCAGACCGGCCAGGATTTCTTCGTTGCTAGCCATGGTGGCTCCTTTTCTGTTCTTGCCGGTGCACCGGCGGGGATGGTCAAACCGCTCAGTCGCGGTCTGGGCTTGAAAACTAGGGGAGCACCACTACCTGGGCTCCGAAGACGAGGCCCGCGCCGAAACCGATCTGCAGGGCGAGCTTGCCGCTGAGGGACGGCTGCTCCTTGAGCGTGCGGTGCATCGCCAGCGGGATGGAGGCTGCCGAGGTGTTGCCGGCGTCCACGATGTCCCGGGCCACGTAGACGTGCTCGGGGAGCTTCAGCTGCTTCACCATCTCATCGATGATACGGATGTTGGCCTGATGGGGGAGGAACGCGGCGAGGTCGTCGGCCGAGATGCCTGCCGCGTCGAGCGCGCGCTGCGCGACCTTCGCCATCTCCCAGACGGCCCAGCGGAAGACCGTCGGCCCGTCCTGGCGCATCGTCGGCCAGAGGCTCTCCCGACCTGCGTCGACATCCTGCTCCCGCTCGGCGTCGGTGGCGACCGCACCGATCGCGTAGTCGCGGACGTCGGTGAGCGGGCGGGTCATGCGGATGGCCTCGTGCTTGCTGCCGTCGGAGCCCCACACGGACGGCCCGATGCCTGCGGCGTCACCGGGACCGACGACGACGGCGCCCGCGCCGTCGCCGAGGAGGAAGGAGATGGTGCGGTCGGAGTTGTCAATGAAGTCGGAGAGCTTCTCGACGCCGACCACCAGGACGTAGTCCGCCGATCCGGCGTGGACCAGGGCATCGGCCTGGGCTATGCCGTAGCAGTAGCCCGCGCAGGCCGCCGAGATGTCGTAGGCCGGGGCCGGCGTCGCTCCGAGGCGGTCGGTGAGCTGTGCGGCGGCGGACGGTGTGGCGTAGGGGTGGGTCACGGTCGAGACCAGGACGGCGCCGAGCTGGGAGGCGTCGATGCCCGCAGCGGAGAGGGCCTCCTTCGAGGCTGCCTCCGCCATGTCGATGACGCTCACGTCACGCGGTGCACGGTGGCGCGTGACGATGCCTGTCCGCTGCCGGATCCACTCGTCCGAGGAATCGATCCACTGGCACACGTCGTCGTTGGTGACGATGATGTCGGGTCGATAGGCGCCGACGCCGAGGATGCGCGTGTGCTCGCGGAGGGGGGCTTGCTGGAGGGCGGTGATGCTCACTGAGGTCCTTCGGGGGTAAGGGACGGATCGAGGTCCGTGGTCCGCGAGTGCTCCAGGATGAAGCCGCGGGCGGCGTCCAGGTCCTCGGGCGATTTTACGGCGAGTGTCGCCGTACCGCGCATTCCGCGTCGGGCGAGGCCCGTGAGAGTCCCGGCGGGAGAGAGTTCGACCAGTCCGGTGACGCCCATGCCCTGCATGCTGTCCATGCACAGGTCCCACCGGACGGGACGCGACACCTGCGCGATCAGGCTGTCGAGGTTGCCCTCGCCGGTGGCGACGGGCAGGCCGTCATGGTTGGACATGAGGGTGGCCACCGGATCCGTCGGCGCCAGGGACGTCCTCAGCTCCTCGAGCGCTGTGACCGCGGGGGCCATGTGAGTGGTGTGGAATGCTCCGGCCACCTTGAGGGCGATGACGCGGGCCTTCGCCGGTGGATTGTCCGCGAGGGCGGCGAGCTGCTCCAGCGTTCCCGCGGCGACCACCTGGCCGCCGCCGTTGGCGTTCGCTGCCGTGAGGCCCAGTTCCTCGAGGCGCGCGGCGACCTCGTCCGGATCGCCGCCGAGGACGGCGCTCATGCCGGTCGGTGTGGTGGCGGCGGCTGCCGCCATGGCGTTGGCGCGGACCCGCACGAAGGCGACGGCGTCGTCCTCGGAGAGCGCGCCGGCGACCGCGGACGCCGTCAGTTCACCCACCGAGTGACCCGCCACGACCGTGGCTGCGGTCAGCGTGTGGCCTTCGAGGAGGAGCCGCGCCGTCACGAGCCCCGCAGCGACGATCAGCGGCTGGGCGACGGCCGTGTCCTTGATGGTCTCCTCGTCGGAGACGGTGCCGTGCTTCACCAGGTCGGTACCGGCACGGTCGCTGAGCTGTTCGAGGTGCTCCCGCACTCCCGGTAGGTCGAGCCAGGGACTCAGGAAGCCCGGGGTCTGTGAGCCCTGTCCGGGGCAGGCGATTGCAAGCACTGTTCCAGCTTTCCAAATCGGCGGATCTTTATCGGGTGTTCGGCTGAACCAAGCTGGCTGCGCCTCGTTGTAGGAAGTCTACAAGGCGGACGTCCTCGCTGCCGACGCGGGAGCACCCCTGTCGGGAGCCGCGAGCCGGGGCGCCCGACCATTGCCCGCGCCCGTACCCGCGGTGCCGCCGGCAGAGGAGGAGGGCGTCGCCGACAGGCGTCCGACCACCAGCGCGGTCTGGAGGACGTAGGCCTCACGGGGGATGAGCGGGTCCCAGCCCGTGACGTCGCAGACCCGGCGGAGGCGGTACCGCACGGTGTTGGCGTGCACGAAGAGCGACCTTGAGGTCGCCTCCAGGGAGTGCCCGAGGGTCAGGTAGGCGGAGAGGGTCGGCTCGAGGCCGTTCGCGGCGGCGAGGAGTGGCCGGTAGATGGTGCGCACGAGTGCGCGCCGCGCGGTGTCGTCGCCGGACATCACCCGTTCGGGCCACAGGTCCTCGGAGGAGACGGGGCGCGGTGCGGCCGGCCAGGCACGCGCTGCCGTGAGCCCCGCGAAGGCCGCCTGTGCGGAGCTGCTCGCCGCGACGAGCGATTCCGCCTCCGGCCCGAACACGACGGCACCCTCCCCGAAGAGCTCGCTGATGCGCGGGTAGGCCTTGGCGGCATCCCGCACGCCGCCCAGGACGAGGATGAGCCGCTCACCCTGGATGCCGACCAGGACGTCCTCGGCGAGGCGTCCGGTGACGCGTCGGAGTTCATTCAGGAAGCCGACGTTCGGTTCCTGCGGGGCGCTGCCGACCATGACGGTGATGCGTGCCTGGGATTTCCAGCCCACCGCGGCGATGCGCGAGCGGAGGGCGTCGGAACTCTCCCCGCGGAGGATCGCGTCGACCACGAGTGCTTCGAGGCGCGTGTCCCAGGATCCGCGAGTCTCCGCCGCGCGGGCGTAGACATCCGCCGCCGCGAACGCCACCTCGCGCGAGTACCGCAGGACGGTCTCCCGCAGCGGACCCTGGTCCGCGGCGGGAGCGAGGAACGGCACGTGGTCCTCGACGACCTGCACCACCACGCGGATGAGCTGGAGGGCCTTCTGCAGGCTGATGGACCGGGTGAGTTCGGTGGGTGCGGTGCCGAAGACGTCGCTCAGCACCCATGCCGGGGAGACCGGCTTCTGGTACCAGTTGACGAAGGACGCGATGCCCTTCTGCGCCACCATGCCGAGCGCGGAGCGTTCGTCGGGCCGCAGTCCGCGGTACCAGGGCAGGTCGGCGTCGAGTTGTCTCAGGGTCGCTGTGGACAGCGACCCGATCGTCGCGCGCAGCTTCTCCACGGTGGCGGGGTCCGGGGGAGCGATCCCCGCGTTCGTCGCTCCGGGTGCACTCCCGGCACCGGTCGGGGCATCTGCGGGCTGCGGCATCCTCCGAGCATACGGTCTCGGCGCCGCGCGCTTCCATTTGTGGGGAGGCTACAAAAAGGGCGACGGCGGAAGCAGCACTGAAGCTGCTTCCGCCGTCGCCCCGTCCCGGGCGGCTGAACCCTAGGATTCGCCGCCGGCGTTGCCGGTGGTTCCGGCGTTGACGTCGAGCAGGCGGTACTTCTCGATGGCTTCCTTCGGCGCGTTCGCGTCGACCTCGCCGCGGCGGGCGAGCATCTCGAGGGCGCGGACGACGACGGAGTGGCTGTCGATCTTGAAGAACCGACGTGCGGCGGCGCGCGTGTCCGAGAATCCGAAGCCGTCGGCTCCGAGGGTCGCGAACTCGTTGGGCAGGAACTGGCGGATCTGGTCCGGGACGGCCTTCATGTAGTCGGAGACGGCGACGATCGGGCCGGTCGCGCCTTCGAGCTGCTGGGTGACGAACGGCTTGCGCGCGTCGGCCCCGGGGTTGAGGAAGGCTTCCTCCTCGGCGTCGAGGCCGTCGCGGCGCAGTTCGTTCCAGGACGTCACGGACCAGACGTCCGCGGAGACGCCCCAGTCCTTGGCGAGGATCTTCTGTGCCTCGAGCGCCCATGGGACGGCGACGCCGGAGGCGAGCAGCTGCGTGCGGGGCCCGTCGACCTTCGCGGGCTTGAGCAGGTAGATGCCCTTGAGCAGGCCCTCGACGTCCAGCTCCTCGGGCTCGGCCGGCTGCACGAAGGGCTCGTTGTACACGGTGATGTAGTACATGACGTTGCGGAAGGACTCGGGCTCGTCGCCGATGTCCCCGTACATCCGGTTCAGCCCGTCGCGGAGGATGTGTCCGATCTCGTAGCCGAACGCCGGGTCATAGGTCACCACGGCCGGGTTGGTCGAGGCCAGGATCGGCGAGTGCCCGTCGGCGTGCTGCAGGCCCTCACCGGTCAGCGTGGTGCGCCCGGCGGTGGCCCCGATGATGAAGCCTCGCGCCATCTGGTCCGCGGCGGCCCAGATGGAGTCCCCGGTGCGCTGGAACCCGAACATCGAGTAGAAGACGTAGATCGGGATCAGCGGCTCCCCCTGCGTGGCGTAGGCCGTGCCCGTCGCGGTGAAGGCGGCCATCGAGCCGGCCTCGTTGATCCCGGCGTGGAGGATCTGACCCTCGACGGACTCCTTGTACGCGAGGACCAGGTCGCGGTCCACGGAGAGGTAGTTCTGTCCGTTGGGGTTGTAGATCTTCGCCGTCGGGAAGAACGAGTCCATGCCGAAGGTGCGCGCCTCGTCGGGGATGATCGGCGCGATGCGCTTGCCGAACTCCTTGTCCCGCATGAGGTCCTTCAGGATGCGCACGAACGCCATCGTGGTGGCGGCCTGCTGCTTGCCGGACCCGCGCTTGCCCATCTCGTACGCCTTGTCGCCCGGCAGGACGACGTCGGCGTGCTTGGTGCGCCGCTCCGGCACGAAGCCGCCGAGTTCGCGGCGTCGCTCCAGCAGGTACTTGATCTCCGGGGAATCCGCGCCCGGGTGGTAGTACGGAGCGTTGTAGAGGTCGTCGTCGATCTGCTCGTCGGTGACCGGGATGCGCAGGTGGTCGCGGAACGCCTTGAGGTCGGCGTTGGTCAGCTTCTTCATCTGGTGGGTCGCGTTGCGGCCCTCGAAGTGCGGGCCGAGGCCGTAGCCCTTCACGGTCTTCGCGAGGATGACGGTCGGCTTGCCCTTGAACTCCGTGGCCGCCTTGTACGCCGCGTAGACCTTGCGGTAGTCGTGTCCGCCGCGCTTGAGGTTCCAGATCTCGGCGTCCGAGAGGTCCTCGACCATGGCCTTGGTCTCGGGCGACTTGCCGAAGAAGTGGTCCCGCACGAATCCGCCGGACTCCGCCTTGTACGTCTGGTAGTCGCCGTCCGGGGTCTGGTTCATGATGTCGACCAGCGCGCCGTCCTTGTCCTTGGCGAGCAGCGAGTCCCACTCGCGTCCCCAGACGACCTTGATGACGTTCCAACCGGCACCGCGGAAGAATGCCTCGAGCTCCTGCATGATCTTGCCGTTGCCGCGGACGGGTCCGTCCAGGCGCTGCAGGTTGCAGTTGATGACGAAGTTCAGGTTGTCCAGCTTCTCGTTCGCCGCGAGCTGGAGCAGGCCACGCGATTCGGGCTCGTCCATCTCACCGTCACCGAGGAACGCCCAGACCTGCTGCCCGGACGTGTCCTTCAGGCCACGGTTGTGCAGGTAGCGGTTGGACTGCGCCTGATAGATCGCGTTCATCGGGCCGATGCCCATCGAGACCGTGGGGAACTCCCAGAAGTCCGGCATCAGGCGCGGGTGGGGGTAGGAGGACAGCGCGTTGCCCTCCTTCGACTTCTCCTGGCGGAAACCGTCGAGGTCCTCCTCCGTGAGGCGCCCCTCCAGGTAGGCCCGGGCGTACATCCCGGGGGAGGCGTGCCCCTGGAAGAACACCTGGTCACCACCGCTGGGGTGGTCCTTGCCCTTGAAGAAGTGGTTGAAGCCCACCTCGTAGAGCGTCGCCGCGCCGGCGTAGGTCGAGATGTGGCCACCGACCCCGATCTCCGGGCGCTGCGCGCGGTGGACCATGACGGCGGCGTTCCAACGCATCCATGCGCGGTACTTCCGCTCGATCTCCTCGTCACCCGGGAACTCCGGTTCCTGGTCCGCCGGGATCGTGTTGACGTAGTCCGTCGTCGTGACCATGGGCACGCCCACGGACTGCGCACCGGCACGCTGGAGGAGCGAACGCATGATGTACTGCGCGCGCTCGGTGCCCTGGGTGCGAATCAGCTCATCGAGGGATTCGATCCACTCCGCGGTCTCCTCGGGATCCCCATCGGGCTTGCCGACGGTCAGACCGCTCAGAATATCCGCCGTACCTTGTTCTGCAGCCACGCGATATCTCTCCACTTCCACAGATCTTGTCTGTGTCGCTTTATGCCTGCGCACGACTCGTGGGCCCGCGCAGAGATGCATGCTCGGCCGATGGGCGTTAGCGCCGCGGCCATATACCGATTCACTCTATCGCCGCCATGCCGCCGATGCGTAGCGGGATCGGGGCAGCGGGGCAGATTACGCCGAGGGCGTGCCTCCGGTGCCGCTTCCGCCGGATGCCCCGGGCCGGGCCGCCGCAGGGCGGCCGAATCACCGCATCGGCTTGATGCTTGGCGCATAAAGGTGTTGGCTGGTAGCCATGCATATCTACACGGGGGCGCGTCAGGCGACGGTCCCGTCTTTCCAGGAGGAGCTAAGTGAGCGAGGCTGAAGCCGCCACTGCGGTCGACGTGGCAGGCAAGTTGGGTTTCAAGGATGGAGACCTTGTTCAGGAACTCGGTTACGACGATGACGTCGACTTCGACTTCCGGGAGGCCCTGGAGGACGGCATCGGGTCCGAACTGCTCACGGAGGACGACCAGGACGTCGTCGACGGCGTGATCCTGTGGTGGCGCAGCGGGGACGGTGACCTCGTCGACGCCCTCGTCGACGCATTGACCTCACTCGGTGCCGGCGGCGTCGTCTGGCTCCTCAACCCCAAGTCCGGCCGCCCGGGCTATGTGGCTCCCGCGGACGTCCAGGAATCGGCGCCGACCGCCGGGCTCCACTCGACGTCGTCGGCCGGCGTCTCCAAGGAATGGGCCGCGACCCGGCTCGTCAGCCGGCGGAAGCAGTAGCCTTGCCGCTCGAGGTGGGGTCGGTAGCCCCCTCGTTCGCCCTTGCGAACCAGTTCGGCGAGACCGTCGCGAACACGTCGCTCGTCGGGGGGTCGGTCGTCGTGTTCTTCCCCTTCGCCTTCTCCCGCGTGTGCACGGACGAGCTCGGCCAGCTTCGGGACAACCTCGAGCTGTTCGACGCCGCGGGCGTCTCGCTCGTCGCGGTGTCCGTCGACCACAAATACACGCTGCGCGCCTTCGCGGATGCGAACGACATCTCCTTCGACCTCCTGGCGGACTTCTGGCCGCACGGTTCCGTGACCCGGGCCTTCGACGCGTTCGACGAGGTCCATGGTTACGCGGAACGCATCAGTTACGTCCTGGACGGTTCCGGGACGGTGCGCGCCGTGGTGTCCTCCCCGCACGGCCAGGGCAGGCCGATCGCGGACTATGCACGGGCAGTGGGTTCCGTCGAAGCTGCACTGTGACCCGAGCGGACGACGGACGGCGCGAACGGGACCTTCCCGGCCCCGAGTCCAACCCCCGGCTCGGCCTCACCGGCTTCGTGAGCGACACCCCGGCATCGGGCCTCGCTGCGCTGGGGCCCGAGGACCGGAAGCTCCTCGATCAGGCCGTCGCCGTCCTCGGTGGTCTCCGGCTCGCGGTGCTGACCGGTGCCGGTCTGAGTACCGACTCCGGCATCCCGGACTACCGCGGTCCGCAGTCCGTGCCGCGGAATCCGATGACGTACCAGCAGTTCGTGGGTGACGAGGCGCTGCGCCGACGCTACTGGGCACGGAACCACGTGGGCTGGCGCCACCTGCGCCGCGCCGATCCGAACGCCGGCCATGCCGCCGTCGCGAGGCTGGAGCAGCGCGGCCTGCTGACCGGCCTGATCACGCAGAACGTGGACAAGCTGCACTCGTCGGCCGGCAGCGTGAACGTGATCGACCTGCACGGCACCTTCGACCGCGTGGTGTGCCTGCAGTGCGCATCGATCTTCCCGAGGTCGCGCATCGCCGAGATCCTCGAGGACCTGAATCCCGGCTATCTCGAGCGCGCGTCCGACGCCGGGGACGTTGCGCCCGATGCCGATGCGGATGTCGACGACACCGGGGACTTCGAGATGGCGCCGTGCCCGGTCTGCGGGGGCATGCTGAAACCCGACTTCGTCTATTTCGGGGAGAACGTGCCGAAGGCCCGCGTCGCCGACGCATACGCCATGGTGGATGCTGCAGGGGCGCTTCTCGTCGCCGGTTCCTCGCTGACCGTCATGAGCGGGTTGCGGTTCGTGCGGCACGCCTTCAAGGCGGGCAAGCCCGTGGTCATCATCAACCGCGGATGGACACGCGGGGACGAGTTCGCCTCGCTGAAGATCGAGACCGGCGTCTCGGAGGCGCTGACCTATCTCGCCGAGCGCCTCCCGGACCTTGCTCCGCTCTAGGTGGTTTCCACGTGGTGCATACAGGTAGTCCGGGCCGAAAGCGAGTATTGATTACTGTCGCTCTGCCTCGTCGATCACCATAGGTTCATCTCATAGGTCTCTCACGTGGGGTGAAAATGCGTTCTTCAACTAGGTCTCTTCTCATCGCTTTCGGCACGGCGGCAGCGGTCGCCGTCGTGCCTCTCGCACTCGATCAGGGTGGACAGGCGCCGGACGAACCCGCGGTGGCCGTGGCGGACACCACTCCGAGTCTGTCGAAGGTCGCCGGCGAGCCCGTCGGAAGCAGCGCCGTCCCGGCGGGGGACGTGCAGGGATCCGTCGCCGGGGACACCGCTGTGGCCCTCCCGCCGGCGTCCGGTCCGGCGACTTCTCCCGCCGCGACCGGGAGTGCGATGGGGGGCGACCTGGCGCCGGAACTGCTGCCCCTCCCGCCGTACCCGCAGTGCCCCGTCACCGATGCCGGGGCATGGTGGACGGACCCGGCAGATCCGTACACGTGCCTCCCGCCCGGATCCGTGGCCTTCCACGAGCCGACGCCGCCGGGCATCGACCCCGAACTCCTCGAGCCCATCTTCGAGGAGCCGGGCACCCCGCCCGGTCCCGGAGATGACTGCCGCACCGTCGGAGCGCTCCAGTGCACCGTCATGATCATGGGCCAGGAGTACGTCGTCACCTTCTCGGGCGGGAAGCCCGTGGGGGTCATGGAGGCGCGGCACTGAGCCGTGCGTCCGGGGCGGCAGCGGGCGCTGCCTAGACTGGGACCATGAGGAACCGACGCCGATGGAACCGCCGAACCGGGATGCTCGTGGCCGGTGCCGCCATGCTCGCCCTGTGCATCGCGGCCCGCAGGCTGGGTCTCGGCGTCGGTGAGGCCGGCTCCGCGCCGTCCCTCTGGCTGGCGCTGCTGTTCATCGTCGGCGCCGCACTGGTGGTGGTGGTCCTCGTCGAGCGGCTGGTCGAGATCATCCGGCGGCACTGAAGGTCCACGGTCTCCACCTCGACGACTAAACCCCGCCGCTCCAGGGCTTTCCCTGAAGCGGCGGGGTTTTCTGTGGTGGGTCCTACCGGGATCGAACCGATGACATCCACGGTGTAAACGTGGCGCTCTACCAGCTGAGCTAAAGACCCTCGTCCCGTGATGCCGCCGCCGGCTCCTGCCGATCGGGCGCCATCACGAGGATCGACTATACCGGCTCGGCGCAGGATCGCGCCACTCCGGGTGGCTCTATTCGCCGGCCGCGAGCTGCCCGCAGGCGCCGTCGATCTCCTTGCCACGGGTGTCCCTGAGGGTCGTGGGGATACCGGCGGCGCGGAGGCGGTTGATGAACTCCGTCGAGACGCTCTTCTCCGACGCCGTCCAGATGGAGCCTGGCGTCGGGTTGAGCGGAATCGGGTTGACGTGCACCCAGCCTCGGCCGCGCTGGTTCAGTTTCTTCGCCAGCAGGTCCGCACGCCAGGCGTGGTCGTTCATGTCCTTGATGAGCGCGTACTCGATGCTCACGCGGCGCCCCGTGGTCCGGTAGTAGTTGTAGGCCGCGTCGAGCGCCTCGTCGACCTTCCAGCGCGTGTTGACGGGGATCAGTTCGTCGCGGAGTTCGTCGTCGGGTGCGTGGAGGGACAGTGCGAAGGTGACGGGCAGCGACTCGGCCGCCAGCTTGTTGATGGCCGGCACCAGCCCCACCGTCGAGACCGTGATGTTGCGGGCGGACATGCCGAGGCCCTCGGGGGAGTCGTCGACGAAGCGGTGCAGTGCCGCCATGACGCGCTTGTAGTTGGCCAGCGGCTCACCCATGCCCATGAAGACGATATTGGTGACGCGGTCGGCGTCGTGCCCGCCGTCGGTGCGCAGGTCGCCCAGGGCGCCCTCCGCGAGGGCGCGATTCGCGGCGACCACCTGGTCGACGATCTCCGCCGTCGACATGTTGCGGGTCAGGCCCGCCTGGCCCGTGGCGCAGAACGGGCAGTTCATGCCGCAGCCGGCCTGGGAGGAGACGCACAGCGTCACCCGGCCCGGGTAGCGCATCAGGACCGACTCAACGAGGGCGCCGTCGAACAGCCGCCACAGGAACTTGATGGTGTCGCCGTTGTCCGTGGTCAGCCGCTTCACCTCGGTCAGGAGCGGCGGGAACATCGCCGAGACGAGCTCCTCCCGCCCGGCCTTCGGAAGATCGCTCATCGCCGCGGGATCGGTGGTGTAGTGCGAGAAGTAGTGTTTCGACAGCTGCTTGGCGCGGAAGCCCGCGTGTCCCAGCTCCTTCAGCCGCTCCTGCCGCTCGGCCAGCGTGAGGTCGGCGAGGTGCACCGGCGGCTGGCTGACCCGGGGGGACTTGAACTGCAGCAGCGGCCGGCCGTCGCTGGACACGATCGGCTCGGCGCCCTCGACCTCAGGGCGCACCTGGGGGCCGGAGGAGACGGGAGCGGGGGCAACGGGGGTAACGGTAACGTCGGACATCATTACCATTCTTTCACGGATGGCACCAGCGGCCCAGTCGACGGTGTGTCGGCCGCGACACGTCCGCCGGCTGGAAGCGGCCGAAACATGACGGCGCCGGGGGCGGTCGGTGTGGCGGCGGGCGATACGTCGGTAATAGTGTGAAAGCGACCGGCTGGCCCGCGCGGGAACGCGCCGGAAGCACCGGCACATGCAGGGCTATGCATGCAGCTGACAAACGACGGAGAACACATTGAGCGCACAGATCGGCGTCACAGGCCTGGCAGTCATGGGAGCGAATCTCGCCCGGAACCTGGCCCGTAACGGCTATACCGTGGCCCTGCACAACAGGTCCATCGAGAAGACCGACTCGCTGCTGGAGAAGCACGGCGCCGATGGTGAGTTCATCCGCACCGAGTCCCTGCAGGAACTGGTGGACTCCCTGGAGAAGCCCCGCCGGGTGCTGATCATGGTCAAGGCCGGCAAGCCGGTGGACTCGGTGATCGAGCAGCTCACGCCGCTGCTGGAACCGGGTGACATCGTGATCGACGGCGGGAACTCGCACTACGAGGACACGCGCCGCCGGGAGGCGGCCCTGTCGGCGCAGGATCTGCACTTCGTCGGGGTCGGTGTCTCCGGCGGCGAGGAGGGTGCGCTGCTGGGCCCCTCGATCATGCCCGGCGGTTCCCGGGAGTCCTACGATTCCCTGGGCCCGATGCTGGAGAAGATCTCCGCGAAGTACAACGGCGAGCCGTGCTGCCGGTGGATCGGCACCGACGGGGCCGGGCATTTCGTGAAGATGGTGCACAACGGCATCGAGTACGCCGACATGCAGGTCATCGGGGAGGCCTTCGACCTGCTGCGCTCGGGAGCGGGCATCGAGCCGGCCGAGCAGGCGAAGATCTTCACCGACTGGAACTCCGGCACGCTGTCCTCGTTCCTGATCGAGATCACCGCCGAGGTCCTCGGCCACACGGACGAGCGCACGGGCAAGCCGTTCGTGGACGTCGTCGTCGACGCCGCGGGCCAGAAGGGCACCGGCCGGTGGACGGTCGTCTCGGCGCTGGAGCTGGGCAGCCCGACCTCGGGCATCGCCGAGTCGGTGTTCGCCCGGGCCCTGTCCTCGCAGAAGGACCAGCGCGTCCAGGCCCAGGGCCTCCTGCAGGGCCACGAGGGCACCGTCGAGCTGCCCGAGACGTTCGTCGAGGACGTCCGGCTCGCCCTCTACGCCTCGAAGCTCGTGAGCTACGCGCAGGGCATCGACATGCTCACGTCCGCGGCGAAGGAGTACGGCTGGGAGCTCAAGCTCGACGAGATCGCCTCGCTGTGGCGTGCCGGCTGCATCATCCGCGCCGAACTGCTCGATGACATCATGAAGGCCTACGCCGCCGACGAGCGTCCGGCGAACCTCCTGCTCGCACCGGCGTTCACCGAGGCCATCGCCGGCGCCGTCCCGGCCTGGCGCCGAGTGGTCGCGACCGCCGTGCAGCTGGGCATCCCCGTGCCGGTGTTCTCCGCGTCGCTGGCCTACTACGACGGCCTGCGCCGCACGCGCCTGCCGGCCGCCCTCACCCAGGGCCTGCGCGACCTCTTCGGCGCGCACACCTACAACCGCGTCGACACCGAGGGCACGTTCCACACCCTCTGGGGCGAGGACAAGTCCGAGATCGAAGCCGTCGACACCCACTGACGGCACACCGAACGCAGGGAAGCCCCGGACCGCGGTCCGGGGCTTCCCTGCGTTCGGGCTAGATGTAGATGGCGGGATCCACGTACTCCGCCGGGTCTACCGCCGGCTGCGTCTCGCGCCGCGAATCGCGGTGGCGGAAGGTCGCCGGGATGCCCGTCACGATCGAGTCGGGCGGCGTGTCCTTCACGACGACGGCGTTCGCGCCGACCGCGCTGCCGGCACCGATGGTGATGGGACCGAGCACCTTGGCACCCGCACCGATGGTGACGCGGTCCCCGATGGTGGGGTGGCGCTTCACCTTCTCGAGCGACCGTCCGCCGAGCGTCACGCCCTGGTAGAGCATGACGTCGTCGCCGATCTCCGCGGTACCGCCGATCACGATACCCATGCCGTGGTCGATGAAGAACCGGCGCCCGATGGTGGCCGCCGGATGGATCTCGACCCCCGTGAGGGCACGCGCGAGCTGCGCCAGCGCCCGGGCCGGGAAGCGCAGCTTTTCGTTCCGCCACATGCGGTGGGTGAGGCGGTGCATCCAGATGGCGTGGAGCCCGGAGTACACGACGGTGTTCTCGAACGAGCCACGGGCAGCCGGATCGTGGGTGCGCGCGGTCTCGAGGTCCTCGCGCAGTCGTTCTAGAAAGCTCACCGGCTACCTTCTCGTGGGGGTGTCGTGGTCGTCAGCAGTGTCGGACGGTCCTTCGCGGCGGGATCAGCCGCGGATGTCGTCGAAGAGCACCGTGGAGATGTAGCGCTCGCCGAAGTCGCAGACAACAGCCACGATGAGTTTACCGGCGTTCTCCGGGCGCTTCGCGAGTTCGAGGGCTGCCCAGACGATCGCCCCCGACGAGATGCCGCCGAGGATGCCCTCCTGGGTGCCGAGCGCGCGCGCCACCCGCACGGAGTCCTCGACCGTCGCGTCGAGCACCTCGTCGTAGATGTCGCGGTCGAGGTTCTCGGGGACGAAGTTGGCGCCGAGGCCCTGGATCTTGTGGGGGCCCGGTGCGCCGCCGTTGAGGATGGGGGAGTCGGCAGGCTCGACGACGACGATCTGCACGCCGGGCTTGCGCTCCTTCAGCACCTGGCCCACGCCCGTGATGGTGCCGCCGGTGCCGACTCCCGCGACGAAGATGTCCACTTCGCCGTCGGTGTCCTCCCAGACCTCCTCGGCCGTGGTGGCACGGTGGACGGCCGGGTTCGCGGCATTGGCGAACTGCTGTGCCCAGATGGCGTTCTCCGTCGTCGCGACGATGTCCTTCGCGCGCTCGACGGCGCCGCGCATGCCTTCGGAGCCCGGTGTCAGGACGATCTCGGCACCGTAGGCCCGCAGCATCACGCGCCGTTCCGTGGACATGGTCTCCGGCATGGTCAGCACGACCTTGTAGCCGCGCGCGGCGCCCACCATCGCGAGGGCGATACCGGTGTTCCCCGAGGTACCCTCGACGATCGTGCCACCCGGGCGAAGCGCGCCGGCCTTCTCCGCCGCGTCGATGATGGCCACGCCGATGCGGTCCTTGACGCTGTTGGCAGGGTTGTAGAACTCGAGCTTGACGGCTACCTGCGCATCCAGCCCTTCGGTCAGGCGGTTGAGGCGGACGAGGGGGGTCCGACCCACCAGCTGGGTGACGTCGTCGTAGATCTTTGCCATGCGGGAGCCTGCCTGTTCGGGGGTGGAGGGATGCGGCGTCGACCGGGGCGCCGTCAGGGACTGCCCGTGACCGACGGCGGTCAGCTTAACGGGTGGGGTGCGGTGCGCCTACGCGGCGAGCCACTGGGCGTAATATTTCCGGGCCTTCGACAGCTTCGGGTTGATGATCACCTGGCAGTAGCCCTGCTCGGGGTGCTTCGCGTAGTAGTTCTGGTGCCAGTCCTCCGCCACGTGGAACTCGGGCAGTCGGCTCACCTCGGTCACGATCGGGTTCTTCCAGTTCTGCTGGTTGCGGCTGATCGCGTCCTCGAACAGTGCCTTCTGCTCGGCGTCCTGGTAGTACATGACGCTGCGGTACTGCGTGCCGACGTCGTAGCCCTGCCGGTTGAGGGTGGTGGGATCGTGGGACACGAAGAACATGTCGAGGATGACGTCCTCCGGGATCACGGTCTCGTCGAACGTCACGGCGACCACCTCGGCGTGACCGGTCATGCCGGAGCAGACGGAGTCGTAATCGGGGTGCTTCGTGTGGCCGCCCGTGTAGCCGGACACCACTTCGGTGACACCACGGGTCTTCTGGTAAAGGGCATCGAGGCACCAGAAACAGCCCCCTCCAAGCACGAAAGTCTTCATGTCCTTGTCAATGCGTGGCACGCTCCGATGATTCCCGGTGCCGATCGGCCCCCGGCGGACCGTGCCGAGTTGGAGGCGCTGCCGGCGGCGGGTATTACTGGTGTCATGGAACAGCACGAGCACGACGGCGGCGTCGCTCCGTCCGGAACTGCATGGGCCTCCCGCGAGGGCGATGGTGCCGCGCAGGGAGTCCCGGCGCCGACCGTGGGTGATGTCCTCGACGCCATCGAGGAGTTGTGGCCGGAAAGCCTCGCCGAGGGCTGGGACGCGGTCGGGCTCGTCGCGGGCCGGTCGGGGAACCGTGCCGCGAAGATCCTGTTCACCGTCGATCCCACCGCTGCCGTCCTGGACGAGGCACTGGGCTGGGGAGCCACGATGATCGTCTCCCACCATCCCCTCCTGCTGAAGCCCGTCTCCTCCGTCGCGGCGTCCGGCTTCAAGGGTGAGGTGGTCCATCGCCTGATCGAGGCGGGGTGCGCCCTGGTCACCGTCCACACCAACGGGGACAGCGCCGTCGGCGGCGTGTCCGACGTCCTGGCCGACGCCCTCGGGCCCCGCGATGTCGAGCCCCTGGTGCCGGCCGCCGACGGACTGCCGGAGGAAGGGATCGGGCGCGTCGGCGACCTCGGGGAACCTGTACCGCTGGGGGCCTTCGCGGAGGCGGTCTTCTCCATCCTGCCGGCCGTCGCCGGTGGCGTGCGTGTCGCCGGGGACAAGGACGCGCTGGTCCGTCGGATCGCGGTGTGCGGTGGGGCGGGAGACTCCCTGTTCGACCACGTCCGGGCCAGCCGTGCCGACGTCTACGTGACGGCCGACCTGCGGCACCATCCCGCCTCCGAAGTGAGGGAGGCGGCTGCCGGCGGCACCCCCTACCTCGTCGACGTCTCCCACTTCGGCAGCGAATGGCTGTGGCTCACGCCCGCCGCCGATGCCCTGGGCGCGAGGCTCTCCGATCAGGGCTTCGCCACCGACATCCGGGTCAGCGGGGTCAACACCGACCCGTGGGACTTCGTCCTCACACCCGGTCACTGACGACCGGGAAGGGCGCCGTGGGCTAGGCTCGGACGACGCCCACGTCCGCTCGTCGCGCCCCGTCCGTCCCATCTGGAGGTAAACCGTGGCCAAGGCTGCACCCGAGGAACAACTCCGCCTGCTCGACCTGCAGGCCCTCGATTCGACGCTCAACAAACTCACCCGGCAGGCCGCCGCCGCGCGCAGCAATCCCGAGCTCGGCGTCGTCGCCGCGAGGGTGGGTGAGATCGACGGCGAGCTCGTGCGCGCCACCACCGAGCTGGGCGACCTCGAGCGCGAACTGACGCGTGCGGAGGACGAGGTGCAGTCGGTCGTGAACCGGCTGGAGCGTGACGAGAAGCGCCTGAACAGCGGTACCGGTACCTCGAAGGACCTCACGGCGCTGCAGCACGAGCTCGCGTCCCTGACGAAGCGGCGCTCGGACCTCGAGGACGTCGAGCTGGACGTCATGGAACGGGTGGAGGCGGCGCGGACGGCGCAGGCCGAGGTGCAGGGCCGCACGGATGCCGTCCGTGCCGAGCTCCGTGCCCTCGAGGAGGCACGCGACATCGAGCTCGCCGACATCGAGCTGCAGCGGGTCGACGTGCAGGCACGCCGCAACGAGCTCGCTTCGACGTTCGACGCCGGGCTCCTGGCCATCTACGAGCGGATCCTCGCCAAGCGCGGCGTCGGCGCCGCCCGCCTGTTCCACGGCAAGTCCGAGGGGTCCGGTATGCAGCTGAGCCCCGGTGACCTCGCCGACATCTCCGGTGCGGCGCCCGACGACGTCGTGCTCTGCCCCGACTCCGGGTGCATCCTCGTCCGCTCCGGCGACTGGGGAAACCAGTAGCCGTGACGGAACAGCAGTTGTTCGACCCCCATGCACGCGACGACCAGGCGACGGCGGGTGCGCCCTCGCGGCTCGTCGTCGAGGCGGACGGCGGATCGCGTGGCAATCCCGGGCATGCCGGGTACGGCGCCCTCGTCCGCGACGCCGACACCGGGCGGATCCTCGTCGAGAAGGCCGCCTACATCGGCAAGGCCTCCAACAACGTCGCCGAGTACTCCGGTCTCGTCTCGGGACTGGAACTGGCGCGCGAGATCAACCCCGGCGCCTCCGTCCACGTGAAGATGGACTCCAAGCTCGTCGTCGAGCAGATGTCCGGACGCTGGCAGATCAAGCATGCCGACATGCGCGCGCTCGCCGCCAGGGCACGGAAGGTCCTGGACCCGCGCAGGGTCACCTACGAATGGATCCCGCGCGACCGTAACAAGGACGCCGACCGGCTCTCCAACGAGGCGATGGACGCCGGCATGGCCGGCGTCGAGTGGAAGCCGCGCGCTGCGGCTCAACCCGCCGCGGAACCGGAGGCCGCCGCGTCGGAGGAGACGCCGCGACCGGCGGGCAGGCTCCATCACCTCGAGGTGTGGACCCAGGATCTCGCGTCGGCGGAGAAGAGCCTGGGCTGGCTGCTCGAACGGCTGGGCTTCCCCCGCGGGCACGCCTGGAAGGACGGTGTCCGCTACGGCTCCGACGAGTTCTATGTCGTCCTGGAGAGCGGACCCGACGTGGCTCCGGGCGGTTCCGACCGCCGTCGTCCCGGCGTCAACCACCTCGCGTTCCGCGCCGGATCCAGGGCCGACGTCGATCTGCTGGCGCGCCGGGCGGCGAGTCACGGGTGGTCCCTGATGTTCGCGGACCGGCACCCGTTCGCCGGCGGGCCGGACCACTACGCCGCCTATCTCGAGAACGCCGAGGGCTTCGAAGTGGAGCTGGTCGCGGACTGAGGGTCAGGCGAGCACGATGTCGAGCTGGGCCGGTCTGCGCGCGGTCGCCGGGACGAGTTCCGCCGTCCACTTCTCGCGGGCTGCCCGGAGCAGGGCCTCGGGCGTCGTCGGTGCCGCTCCGCGCCGCGTCACCAGGTGGCGGGCGAGTTCGCCGCGCGTGTGCTTGGCGAAGTGGGAGACGACCGTGCGCTTGCCGCCACGCATCTGGAACACGTTGACCGCGACACTCTGCAGCGGTGGGGGAGTCCAGGCCGCCGCGTAGGTGCTCGACCGGCAATCGACGACCAGCCCGGTTCCCGCGTGCTGTTCCAGGACCGGGCCGAGCTGCTTCCTCCAGTAGCCCGCAAGCCGTCCCGTGCCCGGCAGGTCCACCGACATCGACAGCCGGTACGCCGGGATGGGATCGCCGAACCCGATGGCGCCCCACAGGGCGGAGACGACGACGCACCACTCCCGTGCCTTGCGCTTCTGCACCGGTGTCAGGCCGGCGTATCCGAGGGCGTCGTAGAAGACTCCCGCGTAGACGTCGTGTGCCGGTGCGGCGGGGGCGACGTCGAGCACCAGGTTCCGCGCCACGTCGGCGGCGAGGGATTCCCCGACGCCGAGCACCGCGTGAGCGTCGTCCGCACCGCTGGCATCCTTCAGGGCGGCGAGGACCGTCCGGCGGGCCGGAGTCAGATCGGGGAAGTGCAGGTTCTCCAGCCGCACCGGGCCGCCCGTGCGGGCGGCGGACTTACCTTCGGACGGGGGAAGCAGGATCAGCACCGATCCACTGTACCCAACCCGCGCAGCGCCCGGCGCCCGTGCACCCGGCGACCGGCAGGGCCGCCTAGAATGGATCCTGGATGGGTCGACCAGGCGGCCGCGTTGGACGGTGTCCGCACCGCTCCACCGAGGAACGTCCGGGCCCCGCAGGGCAGGGTGGTGGGTAACGCCCACTCGGGGTAACCCGCAGGCCAGTGCCACAGAAAAGAGACCGCTGACCGCTGAAGGCTTCGGTCCTCGCGGGCAGTAAGGGTGAAAAGGCGGTGTAAGAGACCACCAGCATGCCGGGTGACCGGCATGGCTCGGTAAACCCCACCCGGAGCAAGGCCAGACAGTGCGCGATCGAGGGCTGCCCGCCCGAGTGCACGGGTAGGCCGCTGGAGGGCGTCGGCAACGGCGTTCGTAGATGGATGGCCGCCACTCGCGCGACGGTAACGGCGCGCGATGACAGAACCCGGCGTATCGGTCGACCCATCCCGCACCCTTGACGTGACGTCGATCTCGGCCGGCGAACTCCTCGACCTCGGCGCAGTAGCGGCGCCACGTAAGCGAGTGTCCGGCCTTCCGCACTGCAGTGGCGACTACTCGCTCTTTCCACAGCATTGCGGCGTACAAAGGGAGAAGGGACTTACTCCCGGCACCTCGAGGAGAAGCGGAGATCAATGGGGATCTTGAAGAAGTGCGTCATGGCCATCGGCGGGTGTGTGCGTCGGGTGAGGAACAACCTCGTGGTGCTCGCGGGACCCGACGAACTGTCCTACTGACCCGTTTCTTCCAGACTGCACGTTCCGCCGTCGGATCACGAGTCGGCAACAGTCGAGCACCCGGCGCGTCGCACGTTGTTCCGCGCCCCGTGTCGGCCTACTCTATGGGAACCGCCGTGGGTCTCGTACGCAAACGCGACGGTATGAACGGGCCGGCCCACTGCTGGGGCTTCGGGGTTGGCCCGTTCACCTCGGGAACGGCCGTGCGCGGGCGGAAAACGGTCCCCCGTACCCGGTCTCAAGAGGTAGGGGGACCGCCCGGCGTCTATAGCCGCCTCTGGAGGTCATCCACAGCGGCATTGCTGGGGGAACGACCGCGGGACGGCCTCCACCTTCTATTTTCCGCTTCCCGTCGAGGCTCGGCAATCGGATCGGGCCCCGCTAAGCCACAAGAGGAATCGGGAACTTTCCGACGGCGGTCCCGACGGTCATTGCCAAAGCGAACCATTATCGGTCGTGCCCCTCCGCCGGTCAAGAGCTGCCGAAGTGGAGCTGCGCGTCGGACTATTTCGTCCAAGGACGTCACGCCGCCTCGACTAGGGTGATCGGATGAGCGCTGGGGGTACCGGAGACAAACACTTGCTGGTACGCAACCGCAACTTCCGCGCCCTGATGGTCTCGAGCACGTCAGGCGTACTCGGTAACGCCGTGGCAGCCGTCGCGCTGCCGGTGATCGCCGCGGTGGAACTACAGGCCAGCAACTTCGAGGTCGCGGCGCTCGCCGGAATGACCTTCCTTCCCTGGCTGCTCCTCGGCCTCGTCATCGGAGTGTGGGTGGATCGGCTGCCCCGGAAGCCGGTGATGCTCGCCTCGCTCGTCGTGCGGGTCCTCGTGCTCGGTCTCCTGCCCCTCGGGTACTGGTTCGGGTTCCTCAGCACGCCGCTGCTGTTCGGAACGGCGTTCGTCACGGGAGTGACGTCCGTGTTCTTCCAACTGGCCGACGCCGCCCTGGTGCAGCAGGCCGTGACGCCGGATGAACTGATGGAGGGCAACGGGCTCATCACCGGCTCGGGGGCAGCGGCCGATGCGGCGGGTCGCTCCGTCGCAGGGTGGCTCACGAGCTCGGCGGGGGCGTCTAACTCCCTGCTCGTGCAGGTGGGGACCTCGATCGTGTCCCTCGTCGCCGTCCAGCGCCTCGACGTGAAGGAGGTCGTGCAGCCGCAGAGTGACCGGAGGATCCTGCGGGAGATGTACGACGGCCTGCGGTACACCTTCAGCACGGGCCCCCTGCGGGCCATCCTCTTCAACGCCGCCCTGTGGAACCTCGGTGGCAACATCGCGGCCTCCCTGCTGGTCCTGCTGGTGTTGAGGACGATCGGGGAGTCCGAGGTGTGGCTCGGTCTCCTGTTGGCGGCCGCTTCCCTCGGCGGCGCGATCGGCGGGGTCACCGCCAATGCGCTCGGGGACCGTTTCGGCTCCGGCCCGCTCTGGCGCTGGTCGATGGTACCCGGCGTCCTCGGCTACGCCTCGCTCCTGATCCTCACACCGGGGTTGGGGATGGTGTGGGGGATCATCGGGATGTTCGTGATGGGAGCGAGTGTCGCCTGGAACATCGTGGTCGGCTCCAGCTTCCGGCAGCGCGTCTGCCCGCCGGGAATGATGGGCCGCCTCGGTGCCGCGTCCCGGACGGTGAGCTGGGGGATGCTCGCCCTGGCGAGCCTGATCGCCGGCGTGCTGGCGGAGACGGCGGGGATCCGCGAGGGGATCCTCATCGGTGTCGTCATCGCGTGCGGCGCTCCGCTCGTCGCGCTGCTCGGGCCGCTGCGCCGGGTCAGGCGGCTGGAGGACCTCGCCGAGGCCCCGGCGCCCACCGACACCGTCGATCGTCTCGGCGCGACCGAGAACGCCTGACGGGGAGACGTCGGCTCACGCGGGGCCGGTGTCCTAGTGACCGAACGGGTCCGGATCGACGCCGGGCATCCAGGTGAGTCCGGGGACGCCCCACCCGTGGTTCTTCAGGGCCTTCTTGGCCTTTCTGGACTGCCGGTTGTCGAGGCGGTCGACGTAGAGCTTCCCGTCCAGGTGGTCGTACTCGTGCTGCATGCATCGGGCGAACCAGCCCGTCGCCTCGAACTCGACCGGGGCGCCGTCACCGTCGAACCCGGAGACCCGCGCCCAGTCGGCGCGTTTGAGGGGGAACGCCTCCCCGGGTACGGAGAGGCAGCCCTCCGATTCGTCGTCCGGGTCCGGCTCGGATCCGGGCACCTTCGAGGTCACGAGCGTCGGGTTGACGAGGACACCGCGCGGAGCAACGCCGTCGTCGTTCTCCATGCCGTAGACGAAGATGCGCAGCCCCACGCCGATCTGCGGCGCCGCGAGGCCCACGCCGTTGGCGACATCCATGGTCTCGAACATGTCGGCGATCAGCGTGCGCAGCTCCTCGTCGAAGGCCTCGACCGGCTGGGCACGCCGGTGGAGGACCGGTTCGCCCGTGATGGTGATGGGGTGGACAGCCATGGGACCTACCTGTTCTGCGTGGGGCGGCCGGCGATCGACCGCCCGATGGACTCGCGCATGATCTCGCTCGTACCGCCGAAGATGGTCAGCAGCCGTGCGGCCAAGAAGGCCTGCGACACCGGATACTCGAGGATGTACCCGTAGCCGCCGTGCAGCTGCAGGCACCGGTCGGTGACGGACTTGGCCCGCTCGCTCGCCCACAGCTTGGCCTGCGCGGCGGCGATGGGGGTCAGCGAGCCGGCGTTGAAGGCCAGCACCGCCCGGTCGACGAAGGTCTCGGTCACCTCGACCTCCGTCAGGATGTCGGCGAGGACGTGGCGCGTCGTCTGGAAGTCGAGCACACGCTCACCGAAGGCATTCCGGTCGGTCACGTACCGCACCGTCTGCTCGTAGGTGGCACGTGCGAGGGCTGCGGCCGCGACGGCGATGCCGAGGCGGCCCTGGGGGATCTGCTCGAGGCTGTAGCGCAGACCCTGCCCCACCTCACCGACCAGATCGGCGCCGGGCACGCGTACGTTGTCGAAGAACAGCTCGGCGGTGTCGGAGGCGCGGAGCCCCATCTTGTCCAGCTGGCGCCCGGGCGTGTAGCCCTCGCCCCTGCGCACCATGAAGAGGGAGAAGGAGTCGCTGGAGCCGCGACCCGAGCTGCCGTCCGTGCGGGCGAGGACGAGTGAGGCATCACCGCTGATGCCGTTGCCGATGAAGACCTTCTGTCCCGTGATGAGCCAGTCGTCGCCGTCACGCACCGCCTTGGTGCGGATGCCGCGGAGGTCGCTGCCGGCTCCCGGCTCGGTCCACGCACAGGACGTCACGATCTCGCCCGAGACCATGCCCGGCAGCCACCGCTCCTTGAGGTCCTCGGAACCGTGGGCCAGCAGGTGCGGCAGGACGAGGTCGTCGTGCAGGTGGAAGGCGAGTCCGACGGCCAGATGGTTGCTGCGGGCGAATTCCTCGTCGAGCACGGTGCGGAACCGGTAGTCCGGCATTCCCGCGCCGCCGAACTCCTCGGGGACCGCCAGTCCGAGCAGCCCCTGCTCGCCCGCCGCCGTCCACACCGACCGGTCCATCATGTGCTGCCGGTCCCACCCCGCGTAATGGGGGGCGACGGCGCGTTCGTTGAATTCGCGGGCGACATCGCGGAAAAGCTCGTGATCTTCTTCGAACACCGTGCGTTCCATCGTTCTTGGTCCTTCGTTGCTGTCGACCGGAGGATCTCGCAGACCGTAATTGCTGCCATCCGGGGCGGGCTTGCTGGGGCCGGAAATGCGTATGCCGTCCCGGATGGTCTCCGGGACGGCATACGCGGCCAGGTCTTCCCTGGCGACTGAGGGTGAGTAACGGGGGTTGAACCCGCGACCTCCTGGACCACAACCAGGCGCTCTGCCAACTGAGCTATACCCACCATGTGTCTTCGCCCGTCAGCCAGGCCGAGGAACTCCGGCTTGGCTGTCTGCGAAAGGCAGCGGATACAAGTTTACACACTTTTTTCCGTGCTCCGGACCGCCGGTGGAGCGGGGCGGTGCAGGGCGTCAGGGAGCGATCGTGCGGGCGATGGCCTTGCTGGTCGCGGAGTCGGGGCCGGGCGCGGGGACGAAGACGGCGGCGCGGTAGTAGCGCAACTCCCGGATCGAGTCCTCGATGTCGCCCAGGGCGCGGTGCCCTCCGGTCTTCGCCGGGGCCTGGAAGTAGGCGCGGGTGTACCAGCGGCGCGCCAGTTCCTTGATGGTCGACACATCGATGATCCGGTAGTGCAGGTAGTCGACGACACTGGGCATGTCACGCACGAGGAAGTTCCGGTCCGTGCCGACGGAGTTGCCGGCGAGCTGGGCCTTGCGCGGCTCCGGCACCCATTTCCTGATGTAGTCGAGGACCTGCTGCTCGGCTTCCGCCATGGGGATGCCGCCGTCGAGCTCCTCGAGCAGTCCCGACGTCGTGTGCATGTTCCGCACGAAGTCGCCCATCTGGGCGAGGGCCTCCGGTGTGGGCTTGATCACCACGTCCACGCCGTCGCCCAGGATGTTGAGCTCGGCGTCGGTGACGAGGACGGCGACCTCGATCAGGGCGTCGTTCACGAGGTCCAGCCCCGTCATCTCGCAGTCGATCCAGACGATGTGTTCACTCGATATCGGCATCCGACCAATGTACCGCCCGGTAGTGACGCTTCCGGCGGCGGTGACCGCGGCGTCGGCCCACGTATCGGCCCACGCATCGGCGGTCCTGTCGATGGGCATGGGACCGGCGCCCTTCCCCGGCAGCCCCCGGTGCCGGTGCTAATATTCGAACAGTTCGCTCAGGGCTGCGGGGAGATCTGGGTAACCCTGCTGCTTCCGGCAAGGGCGCCGCTCTGCGGGATGCCCGCCGTCCGGCCCCGGCTGACGGCCTGAGGACATGGGCGTCCACGCCCCTTCTGCTTGCCGACGATTGGATTTCCCAGATGCCCGCCCAGGTCCCGCTCACCGAGGTCGAGACGCAGCCGGGCCCGAATCGTCCCAACGTCGCCGTGGTGCAGGGTTTCGTCGGGTCCCTGCTGATGTGGATGGGCTCGCTCGGCGTCGGTTGGCTGTCCCTCGCCTCGGCGGAGCTGCGGCGCAACCCCGTGATCATCTGGCTCCGTTTCGAGCCGACCGGAGCCGTGCTGTCCGTGCTGCTCCTGGCACTGGGAGGCATGCTCCTGATCCGGGCGTGGCTCCGGCTGGGCCAGCGGCTCAACGGATGGTCGGACGAGACCCGCCCGTACCTGCTCCGGGCGATCATCGCGTGGACGATCCCGCTCGCAGCCGCGCTGCCGCTGTTCAGCCGGGATGTCTTCGCCTACATCGCCCAGGGCCAGGTCATGGTGGCCATGCTGAATCCCTACGTCGACGGCTACTCCCAGATCTCGAACTACCTGCAGATCGGCGCCGACGATCTCTGGGCCCAGAGCCCCACCCCCTACGGGCCCGTCTTCCTCTGGATCGAGGAGGGGATCGTCCGCATCACGGGCGGGCACCCGGACACCTCGATCATCCTGTTCCGGGTCGTCGCCCTGATCGGTGTGGCCCTCTGCGTCTACATCGTCCCGAAGCTCGCGCAGCTCCACTCCATCAACCCCAACCGCGCGCTCTGGCTGTCCGTCGCCAATCCGCTGTTCCTCATCAATTTCGTCGCCGCCATCCACAACGACTCGCTGATGATCGGACTCGCACTCGCCGGGCTGTACCTCGCGGCGACGAAGCGGCCGCTCCTGGGCATCCTGCTGATCACCCTGTCGGTCGGCATCAAGCCGATCACCCTGATCTTCCTGCCGTTCGTGGGGCTGATGTGGGCGGGCAGGGGTGCGTCCTGGCCGCGCCGGTTCCTCTACTGGTTCCTGACGGCAGGACTGTCCCTCGGCATCCTGTGGGTCATGGGCCTCGTGAACACCTTCGGGTTCGGCTGGGTGGGCGCCCTCAGCACTCCCGGCAGCGTCTGGATCTGGTACGCGCCGATCGGGTTCATCGGTCTGGTCATCGCGACGCTCGGCGACGCCGTCGGCCTCCCCGGCTGGGATCTCGCCGGCGTGTTCCACACGCTCGCGCGGGTGGCCTCGCTGGTGGTCATCGCGCTCCAGATCTTCCGCGGCGACCACAGCCGACTGGTCCGCCGGCTCGCCATCGCGTTCGCCGCCGTCGTCGTCCTGTCGCCGATGATCCAGTCCTGGTACGTGGTGTGGCTCATCCCGCTGTTCGCGGTCACAGGGATCCGGAACGACTGGCAGGTGAAGTTCCTCTATCTCACGGTGGCGTTCTTCATGGTGTATGCCATCACGGACCAGCTGGACATCTTCCCGTACTTCGACCTCAGCCTGATGATGGCACGCCAGCTGGCAGCCGTCGTCGCGCTCGGTTTCGCGCTCTACCTCGTCTTCGTGGATCGCAGCACCAAGGTCCTGTTCCGCCGTCGTTACCGTCCGCTGTCACCCGGGCAACTGCGCTGACTTCCCGCGCAGCGGGTCCGCAGGAGCGCCCTCCGCCGGATTCCGGCATGCGGGACGGGCGATGAGCGGCAATACTAAGCAGATGATTGAAACAGGAACGACGACGTACAGCGGCGAGTTCGAGATCACCGCCTGGGACGCCGAACCCTACTCGGAGCCCGGCAGCACCGGAGAACTTTCACGCGTGCGGGCCGCGAAGGTGTTCGAGGGGGAGATCAGTGGCACGAGCACAGCAGAACTGCTGATGGCCGGGAACGACGTCGGAGCAGGCTATGTGGCGTCGGAACAGTTCGTCGGGACGGTGGGTGACAGGACCGGCTCGATGACCGTGCAGCACTGGGGGGTCGCGGAAGGAGCCGACGCGGCGAGTTCGGGGCACATCATCCCCGGCTCGGGGACGGAGGGGCTCCGGGGTATCTCGGGCAAGGCGATCTACTCGCAGGACCCGGACGGCCAGCATCGCCTCGAGTTGAGGGTGACCTTCGCCGAGGACGGTCCGGAACGGCCATAGTAAACTGGTCGGACTGCCTCCGTAGCTCAGGGGATAGAGCAGGGGCCTTCTAATCCTCTGGTCGCAGGTTCGAATCCTGCCGGGGGCACGAGAGAAGGGCCGGACACCGTGGTGTCCGGCCCTTTCGCGTCCCGCCCGTGACGGTGGGCGCGTGCCTAGGGACGGTTGCCTGTGTCGAAGTTCTCGTCGTACACGCGTCCGGCCTCCTGTAGGAGGTCCTCGTGCAGCCTGCCGAGCGGTCTCACGTCGGCGAGCAGGGGTTCGCAATCAGGGCCGCGGCCCACGCATGATCCGGTGAGGACCCAGGGGAAGCGCTCCTCGTCTCGCGCCAGGTGCCGGTACTGGCAGATCTGCCGAGCCAACCAGTCCGTCAGGGGCCGGGTCCACCACCGCTCGGGGGTCAGCGGATTGACGGACAGGCCCGGCAGGGCGAGTCCGCTCTCCCCGTCCCTGCTGTTCGAGTCGCGGTCGGCCTCGAAGCCGCACGAATAGCGCAGGTACACCGGCTCGGAGCCCTGGACGAGATCGGCGAGCTCGCCGATCGTGCCGATCATGCGCTCGTCGGATCCTGTGGTCTGGGAAGGTGATGCGGTTTCCATACCTCCACGCTAGGAATCCCGGTCCGACCGCCTCAAGGAGGAATTGGTGCTCCTGCCGGGCTTCCGCTCTGCGCCCTGGTGGCGTAGACGTTGTCCACATACGGGTGGCCCAAGCCTCCGTCCCGGTGCCGGCCGGCCGAGACTTGAGCGGGGCGGGAAGGTACCGCCCTCCAGGCCGACGGAAGGACGAATCATGACCGACATCATCACCGTGCGGGGCTACGTGGCCACCGACGTGCGCCTCACCCTGGCACAGAGCGGATTGCCCATCGCGGGGTTCCGCATGTGTTCCACCGAACGCCGGTTCGACAAGGAGTCCAATGCTTGGGTCGATGCCTACACCAACTGGTATTCCGTCTCGATGTTCCGTCAGCTCGCCACCAATGCCGGAGCGAGCATCAGGAAGGGTGACCGCGTGATCGTCACCGGTCGGCTGAAGATCCGCCCGTGGATCAACGCGGAGGGCCGGACCGGCACGTCCGTCGAGATCGATGCGGACACCGCCGGCCACGACCTGATGTGGGGTACCGCGAACTTCAGGAGGACAGCCGCGGACCGCACCGAGGCGCAGCCCGGGGTCGGTACGGACGAGCAGCCGGCAGACATCGCGGGGGATCACGGCGTTCCCGACGGAGTCGACGCCACGACCGGCGAGGTGTACGGCGTCTCCTCCGCCAGGGCGTCCTCGGACGACGCCACGGGGGACCTCGCGGAGGGAGTCGCAGCCGGTTCGGGCGCTGAAGCGGGCGCGGGCACCCGGAACGAGGCGCTGGAGGACGCGTCCGCGCCGTTCTAGCACTACGGGCCGCCCCGAATGGGAGAACACGGTGGGCAACCACTAGCCTTAGACGCATGGCGGAATTCATCTACACAATGACCAAGGCCCGCAAGGCCGTTGGCGACAAAGTCATCCTCGACGACGTCAGCATGTCGTTCTTCCCCGGAGCGAAGATCGGCGTGGTCGGGCCGAACGGTGCCGGTAAGTCGACCATCCTGAAGATCATGGCGGGCCTCGACACCCCGTCGAACGGCGAAGCGCGCCTGAGCCCCGGCTACACCGTAGGGATCCTCCTGCAGGAACCGCCCCTGAACGAGGAGAAGACCGTACTCGGCAACGTCCAGGAGGGCGTCGGCGAGATCTACGGGAAGATCCAGCGGTTCAACGAGATCTCCGAGGAGATGGCCAGCCCCGACGCCGACTTCGACACGCTGCTCGACGAGATGGGCAAGCTGCAGGAAGCCATCGATGCCGCCGACGCCTGGGACCTCGACTCCCAGCTCGAGCAGGCGATGGACGCACTGCGCTGCCCGCCGCCGGAGGCCGATGTGCGTGTGCTGTCCGGCGGTGAGCGCCGTCGCGTGGCACTGTGCAAGCTCCTGCTGCAGAAGCCGGACCTCCTGCTCCTCGACGAGCCCACCAACCATCTCGACGCCGAGAGCGTCCTCTGGTTGGAGCAGCACCTGAAGTCCTACGCCGGTGCCGTGCTCGCCGTCACCCACGACCGGTACTTCCTCGACCACGTGGCGGAATGGATCGCGGAGGTGGACCGCGGTCACCTCTACCCCTACGAGGGCAACTACTCGACGTACCTCGAGAAGAAGCGCGCCCGCCTCGAGGTCCAGGGCAAGAAGGATCAGAAGCTGTCGAAGCGTCTCAGCGAGGAGCTCGAGTGGGTGCGCTCGAACGCCAAGGGGCGGCAGACGAAGTCCAAGGCACGCCTGAACCGCTACGAGGAGATGGCAGCGGAGGCCGAGCGCACGAGGAAGCTCGATTTCGAGGAGATCCAGATCCCGCCGGGCCCGAGGCTCGGCAGCCAGGTCATCGAAGCGCGCAACCTGCGCAAGGGGTACGACGACCGCGTCCTCATCGACGAACTGTCCTTCTCGCTGCCCCGCAACGGCATCGTCGGCGTCATCGGTCCCAACGGCGTCGGCAAGACCACGCTGTTCAAGACCATCGTGGGCCTCGAGCCTCTCGACGGCGGGGAACTGCGCGTCGGCGAATCGGTGAAGATCTCCTACGTCGACCAGTCGCGCGGAGGCATCGACCCCAACAAGTCGCTGTGGGAGGTCGTCTCCGACGGGCTCGACTTCATCCAGGTGGGCCAGGTCGAGATGCCGTCCCGCGCCTACGTCTCGGCGTTCGGCTTCAAGGGACCCGACCAGCAGAAGAAGGCGGGCGTGCTCTCCGGCGGTGAGCGCAACCGCCTGAACCTCGCGATGACGCTCAAGCAGGGTGGCAACCTCCTGCTCCTCGACGAGCCGACCAACGACCTCGACGTCGAGACGCTCTCGAGCCTCGAGAACGCACTGCTCGAGTTCCCGGGCTGCGCCGTCGTCGTCTCGCACGACCGCTGGTTCCTCGACCGGGTCGCGACGCACATCCTGTCCTACGAGGGCACCGAGGACGACCCGGACAACTGGTACTGGTTCGAGGGCAACTTCGACGCCTACGAGCAGAACAAGGTGGAGCGGCTCGGCCCCGACGCCGCGAAGCCGCACCGCGTCACGCACCGCCGCCTCACCCGCGACTAGGAGCACCGCGACCGGATACGGAGGAGGGACACGGCGTCATGCCGTGTCCCTCCTCCGTCTCCGCAGCACGCCGACCCGGGGTACCGGCGGAACAGGGCGGACTCCCTCAGGCGGAGGGGATCCTGACCATGCCCTCCTGCGCCACGCTGGCCACGAGGTCGCCGCTCCGGTTGTAGATGCGTCCCGCAGCGAGTCCGCGGGCTCCCGAGGCGCTGGGGGAGCTCTGGACGTACAGCAGCCAGTCGTCCACGCGGACCGGGCGATGCCACCACATCGCGTGGTCAAGGCTTGCCACGCTCATGCCGGGCTGGATCCAGCTCAGCCCGTGCGGCCTGAGGATGGACTCCAGGAGGGTGTAGTCGCTCGCGTACGCCAGGGCCGCGCGGTGGAGGTCGGGGTCGTCGGGCATGGGCCCCAGGCTGCGCATCCACACCGCGTTCCGTGGCTCCCGCGACCCCTCGTTGGACAGGTACAGGGGAGCGTCGATGTGCCGGATGTCGAAAGGACGGTCGAAGGCCCAGGCGCGCGCCACGGGGTGGTCGAAACCGCCGAGGAGGTCGACGGTCGAGGGCAGGCTCTCGGGGTCCGGCACGTCGGCCGGCATCGCGTCCTGGTGGACGATCCCGTCATCCGGCTCCTGGAAGGAAGCGATCATCGACAGGATGGGTACGCCGTTCTGGTAGGCGTGCGTGCGGCGCGCCGAGAACGAGCGCCCGTCCCGCAGGCGCTGCACCCCGAACGTGATCGGCTGGTCCGCATTCCCGGCACGCAGGAAGTAGGCGTGCATCGAGTGGACGTCCCGGCTGGGCTCCACGGTGCGCATCGCTGCGATGAGCGACTGCGCGAGCACCTGCCCTCCGAAGACGCGGCGGCTCGGCTGCCGGGACGAGGTTCCGACGAAGATCTCCTCGTCCGTCTGGGCGCCCTCCGCACTGCTGAGGTCGAGGAGGTCCAGGAGCGTCGCCGTCGGATCCCTCCGCGGTCCTCCCTCCGCCGGTGCTTCAGCTGGGGGCGCGTGTTCTGCCATGGTTCGGTGTCTCCTCGTAGGGCGGATGCGGCGGGCGGTGCAGCGGAGCCCGGCAGCCGCGCGAGGCGGTCCCGGGCATCTACTGACAGTAGACGCCGACCCAGCGGCGCTCAACACGCCAGGCGCGTGACCGCATGGCGTTGCTCACACCGGAGCCTCGACGGGACCTGCGGATCGCTCCGGCCGAGCAGCTTTTGAGAGTATGGCCCTATGTCTCCCGTGCACACCATCCCCCTTCAGCTGCGGTTCGGCGACGAGGACTCCTACGGCCACGTCAACAACGTCCGTTTCCTCCAGTTCCTCGAGGACGCGCGCGTGCTGCTGATGAGCGAGCCCCAGCCCGGCGGATCGTTCATGGACCTGGTCGATGCCGACCACTTCACGCTCGTGGGGCGGCAGGAGATCGAATACCGGGCCCCGCTGAACTTCAGCACCACGCCCGCCGCCGTCGACCTCTGGGTGACCGCCGTCGGCGGCTCCAGCTTCGAACTCGGCTATGCCGTGCGGGACCGCGTGGAGACCGACGGAAGCACCACCAGCGCGATCGCCGCGACCACCATGGTGCTGGTCAGCCGGAGCACCGGGCGACCCGTCCGTCTGTCGGAGGCGCAGAAGCGCATCCTCTCCTCCTGGGCCGGTCCTGCCGTACCCTTCCGCCGCGCTCGCAGCAAGTAGCACGCCGATGACCTCCCCCTTCCTGCGCTTCGCGGATCCGCAGACCGTCGCGGACTTCCGGACCTTCACCGCCCGCGCCAGGGCCAACGACGACGGCGGCATGCGGCTCGTCGCGGCGGGCCCGGTCCTGGCTGCCTACGTCTGCACCCTCCGCCCCACGGTGCTCGGGGAACCCGTCCCCACGGTTCTCGGCCTGCGCACCATGGCGCTCGCAGCGGACTCGGACGGTGCGACCGCCGTGGACGTCACGGTGTCCCTGGGATCCGTCCTCGACCGGCTCGCCCGGATGGGGGACACCGACGTCGAGTTCACCGTACCGACGGTCACGACGACCGAGAACTGGGCCGGGATCCTGCCACCCCGCTCCGGCTGGCAGCATGCCGGGACGGTCGGCTGCGATGCCCTCGACCAGGCTGCCAAGGACGGCATCGGGGAAGTGGCGCGCAGTCTGCCGGACCGGGCCGGTGCCCCGCTCGTGAGCAGCGCCCGGACCGCCGTCTGGGGCCGGGCCCTGGCAGGGGTCACCGGCGCGATACCGGCGGGAGCCGCCTTCGGGGCCTTCAGCCTGGGGTTCCTGGAGCCGGGCGGGGAGGCGACGATGCACACGAACGGCCGCTGGTCCCGGCTGAGCACCCGTCGCGGGCACATCCTGGTCCGCGCGGCGGCCATCCTCTAGGGAGCACGAGGACTCGCCGGGCCGCGTCCGTTCGCGTCCGGAACGGAGCAGGCCGAGCCCCGGCAGGCGGTCGCCCGCCTGGACACGGAGCAGCCGCCCGCCGGGCCGCATCCGGTCGCGGTGCTGTACAGGGTGCGCACCGGAATGATCGGAACAGCGGGGCACCCGCCAACCGGCCAGAATGGGGAGATGGTGCACCGGCGGCACGGAGTCATGCTGCGACCGGGAATGGGACTCGGGCTGGTGCTGGCATGCGCGGCCCTCGTCGTCGCAATGCTGTATCCGCCGGCGTTCATCGCGTCCCCCTCACCCGCGACAGGCCCGCAGCCGTCGCCGGTGATCCCCTTCCGCCGGTGGCCGAACCACCGATCGTACGCCTGGCAATCGCCGGAGACACCGGGACCGGGGACGCAGCCGAGCAGGCCACGGCCGATCGGATGGCCGCTGAAAGCCGGGCGGACCCCTACGACGCGCTGATCCTCCTCGGGGACCTGGACCGTGGTCGCGATGCACCACCCGGCGTACTCGGCCGGCCACAACGGGTCGAACGACGCCGTACGCGACGCGTGGAGCCCGTTGTTCGCCGAAGCGGGTATCCCACTGGTGCTGCCCGGCCATGACCACGACTACCAGCGCTCGATTCCCCAGGACGGGGTCACCTACATCGTCTCCGGCGCGGGCGCGAGACTCCATGCGGCCGGTCGCAGGGACTTCACCGCGGTGAGCAGCTCGACGCTGCACTTCCTCGACCTGCTGGTCTACGACCGGCGGATCGTCGGCAGGGCCATCGATCAATCGGGACGTCTCGTCGACAGCTTCACCCTCGACCGGGTAGGACGAGCGGCGAGTGCCGTGTCCGGCGTCTCAGTCCGCCGCGTTGACCATCGAGTGTGCGGCGCGGTCGAGGTAGTCCCACAATGTGGCCTCGTGCAGGGGGAGCGAGATCCAGGACGTCCACGGCGGCACGCATGTGGTGCAACCAGCGGTCCCGCGCCTCGGGGCCGACGCGGAAGGGCATGTGCCGCATGCGCAGCCTCGGGTGTCCACGCTGCTCCCCGTAGGTCTTCGGTCCGCCCCAGTACTGCTCGAGGAACAGCAGGAGCCGTTCCTTCGCGGGCCCCAGATCCTCCTCGGGGTACATGGGCCGGAGGACGTCGTCGCCGGCGACGCCGTCGTAGAACGCATCGACGAGCGTCACGAACGTCGCATGACCGCCGACCGCCTCGTAGAAGTTGTCCGTGTACTGAGGCTGGCTGAACTGCTGCCCCGCCACGACGAGCCGTTCGGCCGGTAACGGGGGACGGACGCCGGCGACCGGGAGCGGGAGGGACCGGCCGGGGCCGGGAGTCGAGGGGGCCCCGTCCTGCGGCCGGTTCTCGCCCGGCGACCCTGCCTCGTCGTGGTCGGTGGAGCTCATGCCTGTCCCTCCGTAGCAGCGGCAGCGGGCGCTGCCGGTTCAGCGGGCGGTGCCACGTAGTCCCCCTGCGACCGGTTGCCCACCTTCGTGATGTCCCCGTTGCGCACGTACCAGATGGCGCCGTCTCCGTCGACCATCCGCGTGATGCGGAGGCCGAGGGACTGGACGACGCCCACCGTGTCTCTCCCACCTCGATGGTGTCGCCGATCCCGTACTGGTCCTCGATGGTGATGAAGAAGCCGAGGAAGGCGTCGCGGATGACCTCCCTGGCGCCGAAACCGATCGCGATACCGACGATGCCGACGCTCGCCAGGATGGGACCGATGTTGAAGCCGAGGGGTCTCGATGGCCATGAGGATGGCCACGACGGCGATGGTCCCGGCGGCGATGCTCGACATCAGGCCGCCGATCGTCTCGGCCCGCTGCACGCGCCGCGCGCTGTCGAACGAGCGGAGGGCGGGCTGCGCCCACTTGAAGTGCGGCTTCTTGAAGACGCTGTAGCCGTCCTGGACGCGCTTGACCGACCGTGCGATGAGGAAGCGGACCACGAGCCACAGGAGGAGGGCGCCGATCAGGATGACGGCCGCGCCGATGACCTGGCCGCCGTAGCCGAGGGAGGGGAGGAATGTCATGTTGTCGCTTTCGTGCAGGCGCCCGGGTGGGGTCCGCGCGGGAGGCGTCGGTCGATGAGCGGGGCGCGGGGACGCCTTAACAGGCTACAGCGACGGCGTGGCCGGACGGGGCCGTGCGTTCCGGACCCCTAGGTGCCCGTCGTGCTGCTCGATGGACCCGTCGAGCGCGGCTCGTGGTGCACCGGGAAGTTGAGGGACCGCGCGATGAAGCAGAGCCGGTTCGCCTCCGCGTGCAGCAGGGAGTCGGCCAGGGCGATCTGAGCGGCGTCGGCTAGCTCCACCTGCGGGTGCAGCGTGATGCCGGTGAACTCGCCGCTGCCGTCCCTGTTCAGGCGCATCGTGCCCGTCGCCGCGTCCCGGTATCCGGTCACGACGACGCCTGCCTTCACCGCGACATGGAGGTAGGACAGCAGGTGGCACTGGGCGACGGCGGTGAGCAGCAGCTGTTCGGGGTTCCACCGGTCCCTCGACCCGTGGAAGGTGGGATCCGCGGTACCGGCGAGTGATCCGGGGCCCTCGACCTCGATCTCGTGGTCCCGGCTGTAGGACCGGTAGCCGGACGTCCCCGAACCGAGGTTGCCGGTCCAGCGGATCCGCGCCGAGTAGTGGTGTTCCTGCAGGTTCATGGATCCAACCTAGTACGCGGCGTGGACCCGGACACGGGGAGGACCGATGTCCTCCCCGTGTCCGCAGGCCGCCTACCTGTCCGCGGCCTGCGCCGTGAGTGCGCGCACGACGCCGTCGCGGCTCTCGAGGATCAGGCGCCGCAGCGACGGCGAGTCGGTCCCGAGTGCCGCCAAAAAGGCGTCGGTCCGCTCGAGCGTGCCCGGCGTGGTGAGCAGCGAGGGGTAGAGTCCCACGACGATCTGCTGGGCGATCTCGTGGGTGCGGGTGGCCCAGACCTCCTGGATCGACGCGAAGTACCGCTCGACGAACGGTTCGAGGAGGGAGCGGTCATGGACCCGCGTGAACCCGGAGATCATCGAGCGCTGGGTGGCGTTCGGCAGGTCCGTCGCGTCGACGAGTGCCGCCCAGGCCGCTTCCTTCGCCTCCGGGGTCGGCACTGCGGCCCGGGCCGCTGCTGCCGCGAGCTGCCCGGTCGCCGTCGAGTCGCGGCGTAGTTCCGCGTCGATGTCGGCCTCACCGGAGCGTCCGCCGGCCACCAGGCTGGTCAGCAGCTCCCAGCGCAGGTCCTGGTCCACGGTGAGGCCCTCGGGGACCTGCTCGCCGCTCAGCATCGCCGACACGGTGTCCAGCTGGGCTGCCGTGCGGGCGTGCGCCGAGAAGGCCCTTGTGAACTGCAACTGTGCGTCGGAGCCGGCATCGGCGGCCAGTGCGAGCTCGAGGAGCCTGTCCGCGGCCGCGTCGCCCATCGCCTCGCGGTCGTCGGGGTTGACGTAGAACGCGAGGGTGGAGGCGAGCTGCCGGAGCAGCACCAGGACCACGGAGGAGTCCGATTCCGCACCGATGTTCTGCAGGACGAGTTCGACGTAGTCGCGGGCGGGCGTCTCGCCGTCGCGGGCGGCATCCCAGGCCGACGCGAGCACGAGCGTGCGGGGGAAGGAGTCGCGGAAATCCTTCACGTGCCGCACGGAGGTGCGGAGGGACGCGGGGTCGAGGCGGATCTTCGCGTACGCGAGGTCGTCGTCGTTCAGCAGGACGAGCGCCGGGCGCGCGAGGCCCACGAGTTCGGGCACCTCCGTGCGCTCGCCGTCGACGTCGAGTTCGAGGCGGTGGACGCGCACCAGGGCGCCGTCGTCGTCATGGTCGTAGAAACCGACGGCGAGCCGGTGCGGGCGGATGGTCGGGAAGGCCTCGACGGCCGTCTGGAGGATGGCGAACGACGTGATGGTGCCGTCGTCGTCCGTCTCGAACTCGGGACGGAGGGTGTTGACGCCGGCGGTCTCGAGCCACAGGGCGGACCACGCCTGGAGGTCCCTGCCGCTGGCCGCCTCGAGTTCCGACAGGAGGTCGGCCAGTTCCGTGTTCTGCCAGGAGTGCTTGGCGAAGTACTGCCGCACGCCCTGCATGAACTCCTCCTGCCCCACCCACGCGACCAGCTGCTTGAGCACGGAGGCGCCCTTGGCGTAGGTGATGCCGTCGAAGTTGACCTGGACGTCCTCGAGGTCGTTGATCTGCGCGACGATCGGGTGCGTGGAGGGGAGCTGGTCCTGGCGGTACGCCCAGCCCTTCTCGAGGATCGCGAAGGTCGTCCAGGCCTGCTCGAACTCCGTCGCCTCGGCGGCGGCGAGTGTGGACATGAACTCGGCGAAGGACTCGTTCAGCCAGAGGTCGTTCCACCAGCGCATCGTGACGAGGTCGCCGAACCACATGTGGGCGAGTTCGTGGAGGATCGTGATGGCACGCCGCTCGACGGTCGCGTCGGGCACCCGGGAGCGGAAGACGTAGGTCTCGACGAACGTGACCGCGCCCGCGTTCTCCATGGCGCCGGCGTTGAATTCGGGGACGAACAGCTGGTCGTACTTCTCGAACGGGTACGGTGCGCCGAACTGCTCCTCGAAGAAGGCGAAGCCCTGCCGCGTCAGCGCGAAGATGTTCTCCGCATCCATGTACTGCATGAGCGACTTGCGGGCGAAGACGCCGAGCGGGATCGTCCTGCCGTCGGAACTCGTCAGCTCGCTGCGCACGGACTGGTACGGGCCGGCGATGAGGGCCGTGACGTAGGAGGACAGGACGGGCGTGGGTTCGAAGTACCATGTCGCGCTCGCGCCGCCGTCCGCGCCGGCCCCTGCCTGGACCGGTTCCGGCGTGGTGGTGTTCGAGATGACGTCCCAGTGCGACGGCGCCGTCACGGCGAAGCGGAACGTCGCCTTCAGGTCCGGCTGCTCGAACACCGCGAAGACCCGCCGGGAGTCGGGGACCTCGAACTGGGTATAGAGGTAGACCTCGCCGTCCACGGGGTCCGTGAAGCGGTGGAGTCCCTCGCCCGTGTTCATGTAGAGCATGTCGGCCTCGACGACCAGCCTGTTGGCGGCGGCCAGCACGGGAAGCTGGATCCGGGCACCGTCGGCGACCTCTGCCGGGTCCAGTTCCACGCCGTTCAGCTCGACGCGGTGGACCGTGTCCGTCACGGCATCGATGAAGGTCGAGGCGCCCTGCTGCGCGTCGAAGGAAATCACCGTCGTCGATCCGAACACGCGGTCGCCGCGGGTCAGGTCGAGGGTGATCTCGTAGGAGTGGACAATGAGCAGATCGGCGCGTGTACGTGCTTCGTCGCGCGTCAGGTTCAGACCGGGCAAGGATCGCCTCCAGGGTGGTGTGCGGGTGCTCGCAGGTGACCGCGGCGTTTCGTATTCTCTCACTCCACCGGGTGCCGGCGTGAGGTTGCCCGGCGCGCAGCGGGTCCGGACTAGGCTGGAAGGGTCCTGCCACGCTGGGCGGACGTCCCCCGCAGCCACCGCCGGCTCACCCCGGCGCCACGAGAAGGAACAGATCGCCATGCGCGTCCACCTCGCCACCGACCACGCCGGCATGGAGCTGAGCGCCCACCTGCTCTCCCACCTCACGGCGGCCGGCCACGACGTCGTCGACCATGGTCCGACCTCCTACGATCCCGAGGACGACTACCCCTCCTTCTGCATCGACGCCGCGCAGGCCGTCGTCGATGATCGCGCAGCGGGGACCGAGGCGCTCGGCATCGTGCTCGGCGGCTCGGGGAACGGTGAGCAGATCGCGGCGAACAAGGTACGCGGCGTCCGGGCGGCACTCGCGTGGAACCTGGATACGGCGCGCCTTGCCCGCCAGCACAACGACGCGAACGTCATCGCTGTCGGCGGCCGCCAGCACCCCGTGGAGGAGGCCACCGCGATCATCGACGCCTTCCTCGCCGAGCCGTTCAGCGGCGCCGAGCGGCACAGACGCCGGATCGGCCAGATCGCGCGCTACGAGGAGACGGGCAGCGTTGCCTGAGGGCCACTCCGTCCACCGACTGGCGAAGCAGTTCTCGTCCGTCTTCGTCGGCGAGACGCTGGCCGTGTCCAGTCCGCAGGGCCGCTTCGCCGCGGGAGCCGCGCAGCTCGACGGCGGCACCCTCCTCAGTGCCCTCGCCCATGGGAAGCAGCTGTTCCTGCGCTTCGACAACGACCGCGTGCTGCGCGTGCACCTCGGGCTGTACGGCGCGTGGAGCTTCGGTGGTGACGACACCTTCCGCGGTGCCTCGAGTATCGGCGCGCCCCGCCGCGTGGGCGAGACCGAAGCGTCCGGCGACCACGACGCGTCCGGCTACTCGGGGCCGCCCGCGCCCGTCGGAGCCGTCAGGGTCCGGTTCGTGTCGGCGCACGGGTGGGCCGACCTGAGGGGTCCCACGGCCTGCGAGGTCATCACGGGCGCCGAGGAAAACGCCGCCCGGGCGAAGCTGGGTCCGGACCCGCTGCAGCCGGGCTCCGACAGCACGCTGTTCGTCCGGCGCATCACCTCGAGCATCACCCCGGTCGGTATCCAGCTCATGAACCAGGCGGTGATCGCAGGTATCGGGAACGTCTACCGCGCCGAGGTGCTCTTCCTGCAGGGCATCTCTCCCTGGCGTCCGGGCCGGCAGCTCCGCGACGACGAGGCGGCGGGGATCTGGGCGGACACCGTGCGGCTGATGAAGGACGGCGTGCGCGAGGGCCGCATCATCACGACGACGGCGGAGGCCCGCGGCGGCCGCCCCAGGGCGTCGGCACCCCACTACGTCTACAAGCGCACGGGGGAGCCGTGCCGACGGTGCGGAACCCCGATCCTCACCGCGGAGATGGCTGCCCGCACCGTCTACTGGTGTCCTCGGTGCCAGGCGGATTGAGCACCTCGGGCGGCAGTTAAAGAGAAACACCCGGACCAGGAGTCCGGGTGGGCCGCTTCGGGCGGAAGGAGAGGGGATGACGGGAATCGAACCCGCGTAATCAGTTTGGAAGACTGAGGCTTTACCATTAAGCTACATCCCCGCAGCGGGCCCCTCTCGGAGCCCCGTTGAACGCATATAACTACACCACAGCTGCCGCGCGATCGCCAAATGTGCGCGGTAGGCGTAAAGGTGCGTAGACTGACACTCGCACTTACGGGGTGTAGCTCAGCTTGGTAGAGCGCCTGCTTTGGGAGCAGGAAGTCGCAGGTTCAACTCCTGTCACCCCGACTCTGTCGTGTGATGAGGAAAGTGCCTCCGCTGCAGAACCAATCCCAATCATCTCAGGAGTCCTACGCTGTGAAGAGCGCTGTTGAAACCCTTTCCCCCACCCGGGTGAAGCTGAACGTCGAGGTCCCCTTCGAGGAACTGAAGCCCAGCATCGACGAGGCCTACAAGACCATCGCCACCCAGGTCCAGGTTCCAGGGTTCCGCAAGGGCAAGGTTCCGCAGCAGCTCATCGACCAGCGTGTCGGCCGCGGCTACGTCATCGAGACGGCCATCAACGACGGCCTGAACGGCTTCTACCAGAGCGCCGTGCAGGAGACGGGAATCCGTCCCCTCAGCCGCCCCGAGGTCGAGATCACCGAGGTCCCCGATCCCGCGAAGAAGGACGGCCAGCTCACCTTCACCGTCGAACTGGATGTCCGTCCGGAGATCGAGCTCCCCGACTACAAGGGCATCGAGGTCACCGTCGAGGCCGTCGAGGCGTCCGACGAGGACATCGAGAAGGCGATGGACGAGCTGCGTGGGCGCTTCGGCACCCTGGCCGCCGTCGACCGCCCCGCCAAGGACGGCGATTTCCTCACCATCGACCTGACCGCATCGGTCGACGGCGAGGAGGTCGACTCGGCGCAGGACCTCTCCTACCAGATCGGCTCCGGCACCATGCTCGAGGGCATGGACGAGGCCGTCACCGGGCTGTCCACGGACGAGACCGCGATCTTCGAGACGAAGCTCGCCGGCGGTGAGCACGCCGGCGCAGAGGCCCAGGTCACCGTGCTCGTCAAGGCCGTCAAGGAGCGCGAGCTCCCCGCCGTCGACGATGAGTTCGCCCAGCTCGCATCCGAGTTCGACACCGCCGAGGAACTGCAGGCCGACCTCGCGAAGCAGGCCTCGGAGTCCAAGCTCATGGACCAGGGCGTCGAGGCGCGCGACAAGGTGCTCGACCGGCTCGTCGAGCTCGTCGCCGTGCCCGTCCCGGCCAGCGTCGTCGAAGAGCAGCTGGAGCAGCACTTCAACGGTGAGAACGCCCACAGCGCCGGTGAGGACCACGACACCGAGGAGCACCGCGCCGAGGTCCGCACCAACACCGAGCGCGCCTTCCAGAACGAGGTCATCCTCGACGCCGTCGCCGAGAAGGAAGAGGTCGGCGTCAGCCAGAGCGAGCTCATCGACTACATCGTCTCCACCGCGGGCCAGTACGGCATGGAGCCGAACCAGTTCGCCCAGATGCTGGACCAGAGCGGCCAGGTCCCGATGATCGTCGGAGAGGTCCGCCGCCGGAAGGCCCTCGCCAAGGTCCTCGAGTACGCCACGGTCACCGACACCACCGGTGCCGTCGTCGACCTGAGCGAGTTCGTCCGTCCCGCCGGGGACGAGGCCGAGACGATCACCGTGGACGACACCGAGCAGGACGCCGTCGAGGAAGCCGGGGCCGGCGAGTCGGAGACCGCGGAGCCCACTCAGGCCGCTGAGGTGACCGAGACCGCTGAGGCTGCCGACGAGGCCGATGCCGAAGCGGCTCCGAAGAAGAAGAAGGCCACGAAGAAGGCAGCGACGAAGTAGCCTTCCGACGCAGCGCAGACAGCGGTGCCGCAGCCTCCGGGCGGCGGCACCGCTGTCCCGTTAAGCACCGCCGGAGCCGTTCGCAAGCCGCCGCGGAGCGGCTGCCGGGAGGCGTCCCGCCACCGTGCGCCGTCAGCGAACAGTTCGCGGTGCGGGAGCAATTCACCGCCGCAGCGGGTTAGTGTCCAAGGAGAGACAAACGGACGGGTCGGCCGAAGTGGCAGCGGCCCGCCAGAGTGAGAGGTTAACGCAATGGCAACCGAACCAAGTACCCCGAGCATGGCCGGTCCCGAGATGGGCGGCCGTGACGAGTACATCTACACCCGGCTCCTCAAGGAGCGCATCATCTGGCTCGGTTCCGAGGTCCGCGACGACAACGCGAACGCCATCTGCTCGCAGCTGCTCCTGCTGTCGGCCGAGGACCCCGAGCGCGACATCTTCCTCTACATCAACTCGCCCGGCGGCTCCGTGACCGCGGGCATGGCCATCTACGACACGATGCAGTTCATCCCGAACGACGTCGTCACGGTCGCCACGGGCCTCGCCGCCTCCATGGGCCAGTTCCTCCTGTCCTCGGGTACGAAGGGCAAGCGGTACGCGACGCCCCACGCCCGCATCCTGATGCACCAGCCCTCCGGCGGCATCGGCGGAACGGCCACCGACATCCGCATCCAGGCAGAACTCATCCTCCACATGAAGCGCGTGATGGCCGAACTCACGGCCGAGCAGACGGGCCAGACCGTCGAGACGATCCTCAAGGACAACGACCGCGACAAGTGGTTCACGGCCCAGGAAGCCCTCGACTACGGCTTCTTCGACCACATCTCCGCGCACTCGGGCTCCGTCGCCGGCGGCGGCGGCACCGAGCAGACCGCGTAGTCCGCAGCAGCCTTCCACCAGTCGTCCTACAGGAGACACCATGAACCACGATTTCCAGGCAGCAGCGGGTTCCACGGCGCAGAACCTGCCGACCAGCCGCTACATCCTTCCCCAGTTCGAGGAGCGCACGCCGTACGGCTTCAAGCGCCAGGACCCCTACACGAAGCTGTTCGAGGACCGCATCATCTTCCTCGGCACCCAGGTCGACGACGCATCCGCGGACGACGTCATGGCGCAGCTGCTCGTGCTCGAGTCCACGGACCCCGAGCGCGACATCACCCTGTACATCAACTCGCCCGGCGGATCCTTCACCGCGATGACGGCGATCTACGACACCATGCAGTTCATCCGGCCCGAGGTGCAGACCGTTTGCCTCGGCCAGGCCGCCAGCGCGGCAGCCGTCCTGCTGGCTGCCGGTGCACCCGGCAAGCGCCTCGCGCTGCCCAATGCCCGCGTGCTGATCCACCAGCCCGCGCTGTCCGGCGGACAGGGCGGGCAGGCCTCCGACCTGGAGATCCAGGCCAACGAGGTCATGCGCATGCGCACCTGGCTCGAGGACACGCTGGCGCTGCACTCGGGCCGCACGGCCGAGCAGGTCAACATCGACATCGAGCGCGACAAGATCCTCACCGCCGCCGACGCCGTCGAGTACGGCCTGGTGGACGAGGTCCTGAGCTCGCGCAAGATCACCCCGCCGAAGATCAACACGCCCTAGTCGATCGGGCGGATCCGACGGTCCAGGGGACCCGCCCGATCGTCCGGTCACCGCCCGTGGCGCCGCAAGGCACCACGGGCATTTTGATACCGGCTACCACGGCCATGTGGCCTAGAGTGGTTCTAGCAATCGCGTAATACCTAAGGGGATTGAACCATGGCTCGCATTGGTGAGAGCACGGATCTGCTCAAGTGCTCCTTCTGCGGGAAGAGCCAGAAGCAGGTGCGGAAGCTGATTGCCGGCCCCGGCGTGTACATCTGTGACGAGTGCATCGACCTGTGCAACGAGATCATCGAGGAGGAGCTCTCCGAGGTGGCGGATCTCGGTACGTTCGAGCTGCCCAAGCCCCGCGAGATCTTCGACTTCCTGCAGGAATACGTGGTGGGCCAGGAGCCCGCGAAGCGTTCCCTCGCCGTCGCCGTCTACAACCACTACAAGCGCATCCAGTCCGGCAACGGTCCTCGTGCGGCGGGTACCCTCGCCGATGCGGCCGAGACCGAGGACGTGGAGATCGCCAAGTCGAACATCCTGCTCATCGGCCCCACGGGGTGCGGCAAGACCTATCTCGCCCAGACCCTGGCACGCAGGCTGAACGTGCCGTTCGCCGTTGCCGATGCAACGGCACTGACGGAGGCCGGCTACGTCGGCGAGGACGTCGAGAACATCCTCCTCAAGCTCATCCAGGCCGCCGACTACGACGTCAAGAAGGCCGAGCAGGGCATCATCTACATCGACGAGATCGACAAGATCTCCCGGAAGAGCGAGAACCCCTCGATCACGCGTGACGTCTCCGGCGAGGGCGTCCAGCAGGCGCTGCTGAAGATCCTCGAGGGCACGGTGGCGTCGGTGCCGCCGCAGGGCGGGCGCAAGCACCCGCACCAGGAATTCATCCAGATCGACACCACGAACGTGCTGTTCATCGTCGCCGGGGCATTCGCGGGCCTCGAGGAGATCATCGGTTCCCGGGCGGGACGGAAGGGCATCGGCTTCGGAGCGCCGCTGAGCTCGCTCAAGAACGAGGAGGCGAGCTACGGCGACGTCATGCCGGAGGACCTGCTGAAGTTCGGACTGATCCCCGAGTTCATCGGCCGACTGCCCGTCATCACCACCGTCACCCACCTGGATCGTCCGGCGCTCATGCAGATCCTGACGGAGCCGAAGAACGCGCTCATGAAGCAGTACCAGAAGATGTTCCTGCTGGACGGGGTCGAGCTCGTCTTCGAACCGAAGGCGCTCGAGGCCATCGCCGACCTCGCCCTCGACCGCGGTACGGGCGCCCGGGGACTGCGCGCCATCATGGAGGAAGTCCTCCTCCCCGTCATGTTCGACCTGCCCAGCCGCGAGGACATCGCGACCGTGGTCATCACGGCCGACGTCGTCGCCAAGCGGGCGGAGCCCACGCTCATCTCGCACGAGGTGGTGGCGAAGCGGCGGAACAAGTCGGCCTGACCGCTCGGCAGACAGTGATTCGACAGGAGAGGCCCGGCCGATCGGCCGGGCCTCTCCTGTGTCCTCAGGTTATCGCGCCCGCGGTGGCCCCGGCGTCCGCCTTCGGGTAGCTGGGTGGGTGGACGGCTGCCATTTCCTCCATGACGCGCACCACCTGGCAGCTGTAGCCGAATTCGTTGTCGTACCAGACGTAGAGGACGAGGTGGATGTCCTCGGCGATGGTCGCGAGGCCGTCGACGATGCCGGCGCGGCGGGAGCCGACGAAGTCGGTGGAGACGACTTCGGGGCTGTCGATGTAGTCGACCTGCTTGCGCATGCCCGAGTGCAGGGACATCTCGCGCAGGTAGGTATTGACCTCCTCCTTGGTGGCGCCCTGTTCGAGGGTGAGGTTCAGGATCGCGATGGACACGTCAGGGGTGGGCACCCGGATGGAGCTTCCGGTGAGTTTGCCGGCCAGTTCGGGCAGGGCCTTGGCGACGGCGGTCGCGGCTCCGGTCTCGGTGAGGACCATGTTCAGGGCGGCGGAGCGGCCGCGGCGGTCGCCCTTGTGGAAGTTGTCGATGAGGTTCTGGTCGTTGGTGAAGGAGTGCACGGTCTCGACGTGGCCGTGCACGACGCCGAAGCGGTCGTGAATCGCCTTCAGGACCGGGGTGATGGCGTTGGTGGTGCAGGACGCGGCGGTGATGATCCGGTCGGTGTCTTCGATGGTGCCGTGGTTGATGCCGTGCACGATGTTCTTCAGGGTTCCCTTGCCGGGTGCGGTGAGCAGCACCTTGGCGACGCCGGTGCTCTGCAGGTGCTGGGAGAGACCGGCCTCGTCGCGCCAGCGGCCGGTGTTGTCGACCACGAGGGCGTCGGAGATGCCGTAGGCGGTGTAGTCGATGGTCGCCGGGTCGTCGGAGTAGATGACCTGGATGCGGGTGCCGTTGGCGGTGATCGTGTTCGAGGCCTCGTCGACCTGGATGGTGCCCTCGAAGGACCCGTGGACGGAGTCGCGGCGCAGGAGGCTGGCGCGCTTGGTGAGGTCGTTGGCGGAGCCGCGGCGGACGACGATCGCCCGCAGCCGCAGTCCGTGGCCGCCGCCGGTCTTCTCGATGAGCAGGCGGGCCACGAGGCGGCCGATCCGCCCGAAGCCGTAGAGGACGACGTCGGTGCTGGTGCGCTCGTCGTGTCCGCCCCGACCGACGATGTCGGCGAGCTCGGTGCGCAGGAACTCCTCCAGGGACGGCCTGTCCCCGGCGTCGGCGGCTTGTTCAGTGACCCGGTCGTAGGCGAGACGCAGGCGTCCGATGTCGATGGCGGCGGCCCCGAGGTCGAGGTCGGCGAGGATCGCCAGCATGGGGGCGGTGTCCTCGAGGCGGAGTTCCTCGGTGGTGATACGGCGGGCGAAGCGGTGCGCCTTGAGGATGTTCATCGTGGACTTGTTGATCAGGCTGCGTCCGTGGATGCTCGTGACCACGTTGTTCTTCCGGTACAGGCGCCCGATGAGCGGGATCATGGCTTCGGCGAGTTCCTCGCGGTCGAGCCAGCCGTCGGAGGTGTCGGCGGGGGTGTCGGCGTGGTCCTCGGTCCGGTGCTGCTGCAAAACGGCGTCCCTTCCGTCACCGGGAAGCCCGGTGCGAACTCATCCAGCCCGATGCGACGCAGGGATAGCGCCAGGCACCATCGGCTGGTCGTGTCCTCTCATTAGACCGCCTCCGGCAGCACGGCACCAACTCGCGGCGGAATACGACGTCGACGGGGCGGGTTGCACCGGAAAAGGCTCCGGCCTCCCACCCTCAGAAGGAGTACTGCATGAGCGAGTCCACGACCGTCGAGAAGGCCGATTTCTGGTTCGACCCCCTGTGCCCGTTCGCCTGGATCACGTCGCGCTGGATCGGCGAGGTGGAGCAGGTCCGCGACATCTCCGTCGACTGGCACGTCATGAGCCTGTCCGTCCTCAACGAGGGACGTGACCTGCCGGAGGAATACCAGGCCATGATGCTGCAGGGCTGGGGTCCGGTCCGGGTCATCATCGCCGCAGCGGACCTGCACGGGGACGAGTACATCAAGAAGCTGTACGACGCGATGGGTACCCGCATCCACATCGGGCAGGACAAGGATTTCGAGCGGGTCATCCGCGAGTCCCTCGAGGAGGTGGGCCTGCCCGGGGACCTGGCCCGGTCCGCCGCCACCGACGAGTACGACGAGAAGCTCCGGGCGTCCCACAAGGACGGCATCGATCGTGTCGGCGACGAGGTCGGCACCCCGGTCGTCGCCTTCAACGGCACGGCGTTCTTCGGTCCCGTCCTCACGAGGATCCCGCGCGGCGAGGAAGCCGGCCGCATCTTCGACGGCGCCGTGCTGATGTCGGAGTTCCCGGAGTTCTTCGAGCTGAAGCGGTCCCGCACCGAGCGCCCGAAATTCGACTAGGTCCGCAGGACACGCAGAACGGGACCCACCGTACGGTGGGTCCCGTTCCGCATTCCGCGCCGTTCCGAGCCGGGAAACCTATTCGGCGGGCTGGGCGACCAGCTCGACGTCGGAGACGGCCAGGGTGCCGTCGCCCTCCGCGAAGCGGAGATCCCTGGCGTTGCCCGCGGCGAGGAGGTCGGAGAGCCCGGCCCGGACCTGCTCCACCTGTGCCGACGGCGCCGTCACGACGGCGGTCTCCACCTCCGTACGCTGCTTGACCTTCGCTTCGGACTTGGCCTTGCGGATGCCGCCGAGGGCCAGTGCGACGGAGGTGAGGACACCGGCGTCGGCGGTGTCCGGCAGTCCGGCGAGCGCATCCGCGCTCGGCCAGGCCGCCCGGTGGACGGAGCCCTGACGCCACCAGCTCCAGACCTCCTCGGTGGCGAACGGCAGGAACGGCGCGAACAGTCGCAGCAGGGCATCGAGCGTCGTGGCCAGCGCTGTCTGGACGGACTGCGTGCCTGCGTCCGCGGCGTCCCCGTAGGCGCGGTCCTTGACCAGTTCCACGTAGTCGTCGGTGAAGGTCCAGAAGAAGGACTCGGTGAGCTGGAGCGCCCGGGCGTAGTCGTACTTCTCGAATGCCGCGGTCGCCTGGTCGGTCACGGTCCGCAGCTGTGCCAGCAGGGACAGGTCCAGGGCGTTGGAGACCCGTCCGACCGCGCCCTCGCCCACCGACCCCTCGGTGACGCCGAGGTTCAGGACGAACTTGGAGGCGTTGAGCAGCTTGATCGCGAGACGCCGGCCGATCTTCATCTGGTTCACCTCGTACGCGGTGTCCGCGCCGAGCTTCGCGGATGCCGCCCAGTAGCGTACGGCGTCGGCACCGAACTGCTCGAGGACGTCCGTGGGCACCACGACGTTGCCCTTGGACTTGGACATCTTCTTCCGGTCGGGATCGAGGATCCAGCCCGAGAGTGCCGCGTGCTTCCACGGCACCGAGTCCTGCAGCGCGTCGGCGCGGACCGCTGTCGAGAACAGCCAGGTCCGGATGATGTCGTGCCCCTGCGGGCGGAGGTCGAACGGGAAGACCTTGCCGAACAGGTCCTCGTCGCGGGCCCAGCCGCCGACGATCTGCGGTGTGAGGGACGAGGTCGCCCAGGTGTCCAGCACGTCGTTGTCGCCCATGAATCCGCCCGGCTGGTTGCGCGCCGATTCCTCGAAGCCCGGGGCGGGGTCTGCCGCCGGATCGACCGGGAGGGACTCGGGCGCGGGGAGGACGGGATCGTCGTACTCGGGCTCGCCGTCGGCGTCCAGGCGGTACCAGACGGGTACGGGCACTCCGAAGAATCGCTGCCGGGAGACCAGCCAGTCGCCGTTCAGGCCCTCGATCCAGTTCTCGTAGCGCGAGCGCATGAAGGCCGGGTGGAAGTCGATCTCGCGGCCGCGCTCGATCAGCGCGTCCCGCTTACCGGCGTCGCGTCCGCCGTTGCGGATGTACCACTGGCGGCTGGTCACCACTTCCAGGGGCTTGTCGCCCTTCTCGTAGAAGTTCACCGGGTGCACGATCTTCTTCGGTTCGCCGTCGAGGTCACCGCTCTCGCGGAGCAGTGCGACGACGGCCTCCTTGGCGCTGAAGATCGTCTTGCCGGCCAGCTGCGCATAGCTCTCGCGGGCTCGCTCGGTCTCGATCCACTCGGGGGTCTCCGAGCGGATGCGCCCGTCGCGACCGACGACTGCACGGGTCGGCAGCTGCAGCTCGCGCCACCACGTCACGTCGGTCAGGTCGCCGAAGGTGCAGATCATGGCGATGCCGCTGCCCTTGTCGGGCTTGGCGAGGGGGTGGGCCTTGATCTCGACCTCGACGTCGAACAGCGGGGAGGTGACGGTGGTGCCGAACAGGGCCTGGTAGCGCTCGTCGTCGGGGTGCGCGACGAGGGCGACGCATGCCGGCAGGAGCTCGGGCCGCGTGGTCTCGATGTGGATCTGTCCACCGTCGGGCGTGGCGAAGGCGATCCGGTGGTAGGCGCCGGGCTGCTCGCGGTCCTCGAGCTCGGCCTGCGCGACGGCGGTCCGGAAGGTCACGTCCCACAGGGTGGGCGCCTCCGCGAGGTAGGCGTCACCGGCCTGCAGGTTCTCGAGGAAGGCACGCTGGGAGACGGCCCGCGAGGTGTCGTCGATGGTCCGGTAGGTCAGATCCCAGTCGACCGAGAGGCCGAGCGTGCTGAACAGGTTCTCGAAGACCTTCTCGTCCTCGACCGCGAGCTCCTCGCAGAGCTCGATGAAGGTGCGGCGCGACACCGCGTCGAAGTCGCGCTGGTTCTTGGCCGGCTCGGCGGGCGGCCGGTAGGCGGGGTCGTAGGCGACCGAGGGATCGCAGCGCACGCCGTAGTAGTTCTGCACGCGGCGCTCGGTCGGCAGGCCGTTGTCGTCCCAGCCCATGGGGTAGAAGACGTTGGCGCCCCGCATGCGCTGGAAGCGGGCCATCACGTCGGTCTGCGTGTAGGAGAACATGTGACCGACGTGGAGCGATCCAGACGCCGTGGGCGGGGGAGTGTCGATCGAGTACACCTGCTCACGCGTCGTGTCGCGATCGAAGGTGTAGGTGCCGTCCTCGCGCCACTGGCGGGAGAGCCTCTCCTCGAGTCCCTCCAGTGCGGGTTTGTCGGGAACGGAAACGGTCTGGGGTGAGGGCGTGTCTGTGCCCTGGGTCGTGTCGGCCATTCCTCCATTGTTCCCTACGGCGGCGGGCACGGGATGCGCGGCGCTTTCGCGCCTCGGACCCCGAACCATCCGCGCAGCCGGTCGCACGGCGGCCATCGGCTGGACGAGGAAGGGGGCGCCGCGGGGTTCGGAGCGCCAGCCTCACCAGGGATCGTTGACTGGGCGGAAGGCGGGGGTCCGTGCCGCGTCCGGGGTAACCCACCGGAGGCACAGCACCGCCCGTGATGGCTACAGTGGCCCCATGACCCAGACATCCCCGGCGCCCCTCGGCGCGCCTGCCGACCCAGCCCCCTCTGCCCTGCGCGCCATCGTCACCGGAGCCAGTTCCGGCATCGGCGCGGCGACCGTGCGCGCCCTCCGCCGGGACGGCTGGGACGTCGTCGCGGCAGCCCGCCGCGTGGACCGGCTCGAGGCCCTCGCGGCGGAGACCGGCGCCACGGCCCTCGCCCTGGACGTCACGGACCAGGCGTCCGTCGATGCCTTCACGGCCGAAGTCACCGCGGGCGGTCCCGTCCACGCGCTCGTCAACAATGCCGGCGGAGCATTCGGGGCCGACCCCGTGGGGCACTCCGTCACCGAGGACTGGCAGCGGATGTACGACGTCAACGTGCTCGGGTCGATGCGCATGACCCGCGCGCTGCTGCCGGCACTGCGCGACGGCGGCCAGGGCAGCGTCCTGTTCCTGACGTCCACTGCCGCGCTCGCGGCCTACGAGGGGGGAGCCGGGTACTGCGGTGTGAAGGCCGCCCAGGAGTCGATGGCGCGTTCGCTGCGGCTGGAGGAGGCCGGGAACAACATCCGTGTCATCGAGGTGTCCCCGGGCATGGTGCGCACGGAGGAGTTCTCGCTCAACCGCCTCGGCGGGGACCAGGGTGCCGCGGACAAGGTCTACGAGGGCGTGGAGCACCCGTTGACGGCCGAGGACGTCGCCGATGCCGTGGCCTTCACCCTCAACGCGCCCCATCACATGAACATCGACCAGCTCGTCCTGCGCCCGCTGGCGCAGGCGGCGAACCACAAGGTGCTCCGTTCGACGTCCTGACCGGAAGTACGTGCCAGTGCGGAGAGTAGTTCCGGGTGACTCCCTCGGTAATCACCCGGAAGGGGCACGACCCTGAGCGATACCCACGACGACGGCGTGCACCTGGGAAGCGCCCCCGCACCTGGCTGACGATGACGAAGGCCGGGGACGCCGTGTGGCGGAACCATCCGGCGGCACTGCGGGAGATCGCCGGCAGCTTCTGAGCCGGCACGGGCGCAGGTCCTTCCGCCGCGGAGAGCCCTGCCGTCCGCTGCCGGGTCCGCACGGCGCTCCGCGACTCGGAGTAGGGTGCCTCTGGGCAGGTGTTGCACCGACAGGGGGACGGACAGCGTGGACGATCAGCCGAGCGGGACGGACGTGGCAGCATTCGCGGCGGAGATGAGGGACGCCGTCCTCTGGGTGGAGTGGAGCCGCAGCGCGACGGTCAGCGACGAGATGGCCGAGGCCCTGGTCGCGCGGACGAACCGGCTCAGCCCCGACCTCTGCCCGCCGATGCTCGTGGAGCTCAACGGCATGGTGTCGCTGAGCCGCGGTGCCCTGCACCGGTTCGCCTCCGGTCTGAACATCGCCGCCATGGCCCTGGTGGGACCGTCGGCCGTCGATCGTACCCTGTCCGAGTTCTTCAAGCGGGTGCACCGGCCGCCGTACCCCACCCGGCATTTCGAGGACTCCGACCGGGCGCGGGCGTGGCTGGGTGATCACCCGCACAGCGGGGCCGGAACCTGACGGCCGAAACCCCGGAGACCCACCCGGCCCGAAGGGCGGGGATCCGGGCGGAACGCGCTGCCGCTCAGGCGGGAGGAGCCGTGTCGTGGGCGTCCGTCCGCGACACGACGCGCAGGCGCACCGAGAAGTTGTCCAGGGTGCCGGGCAGGGGGCGGTCCGGATCGAGGGCCTGGCCGTCCTCCAGGCTGACGTCGTGCCCGTGCACCAGCGAGGCCAGCGCGGCGCTCGTCAGGAGGAGTACCAGTTGCTTCCCCGGGCACACCACCGGCCCGTCGCTGAACGGCACGAGAGGCCAGTCGTCCTGCTCGCCGGTCAGCCAGCGTTCCGGCGAGAAATCGTGGGCACCAGGGACGTGGTGCTCGTCCCGGTGGAAGTACGGCGAGTAGATCAGCACGCCACACGTCGCGGGCATCCGACCCTGCTCCCACTGCACGGGCGCGGTCGTCTGCCGCAGGATCATCGGGGTGGTCGGCCAGAGCCGCAGTGACTCGAGGACAGCGGCTCGCAGGTAGGGGAGGAACCGGCGGCCCGACGCGTCGTCGTGCACCTCCTCCCGGGCGGCCGCCATCGCCGCCGGATGCGTGGCGAGGACCGTCAACGCCCGGAACGTCGCCATCCCGGCCGGGTCGAAGGCGAAGAGCCACTGGGGGACCTGCTCCACGGGCTCGGCGCCGTCGCCTTTCGGGGCGGCGGCCAGCACCGACGCAAGGCTCCCGGGCTCGGCATGGGTGAGCTCGTGACCGATCCGGGCCAGGAACCGCTCGCGCGTCCTCCTGCGCACCGGTCTCAGGAACGCCCAGTTGCCGTCCCTGCGCAGCCGGATCACCATCTCGGTGAGTTCCTTGTCGTCCCGCGCGTGATCCCCGAAGACCACCCGGCGGACCACGCGGTACCACGCGTCCAGGAAATCGCCCCAGGGCAGGGAACCGCGGGACGAGGCTTCCGCCAGCAGGTGCTGCATCTCCTCCTCCACCACGGGGACGAATCGATCGGCGAGGTGGTGTACCGGATGGCTGGTGTCGAGGACCTGCTCCTGCAGGGCGCGTCGGACCGTGCGGACGGGCCCCTGGGAGATCAGGACGTTGGAGGGCTGGAAGTGGGACAGGGCGGCGCGCTTCTCCGTGGTCGCCGGCGAGAACGGCTCGGGCGACCGGGCCAGGACGGTGTGGACGTCCTCGGGCGCCAGCACCACCGCCTGCTTCCGGATCGGGAGTTTCAGCATCAGGGGGCCGGAAGGGTACTTCGCGTGGATCGCCTGCAGGACCCGGACGGCCCTCGTGTCGAGGCCGAGGCGGGCGGAGAGCCCGACCGCCCCGGGCCGCCGGATGATGGGGCCCTTCGCCACGGTCGGCAGGAGGACTCCCAGCAGCAGCCGGGCGGTGTCCAGTGCGGAGGCGGTGGGGAAGGTCGGGGTCGTCATGCGGTATCCATCCTGTCGCGGTCGGGGGCCCTCCCAGCCTGCCGTTCCCGGGCGGGGACCACAACGCCTTTCGCAGCGCCTGCCGGCCCTGCGGATGTGCAGGTGCCCTTTCGACAACGAAATCACCGCGGGGCTAGACTTGGCGGACCAGCATCGACCCGGCAATCACCGGCGAGCTTCCGGAAGAAAGGCCAGCCCCTCGACGGCGGCCCGTAGAACCGGACGGGGCGGCCCGTCACAGCCTGGCAACGAGCGGCAGCCCCGCCTGCCGTGACCGCGATGAGCGGCACGGCGGACGACGGCGGCAAGTGAGGTGGTACCGCGGGTCCGACACCCTGCGGCCGGTCCGGCAACCGGTGGCAGGCACAACGGAAACCCGTCCTCACGGCAGGATTCCTGCACTCCCCGACGCCGCCGTACACAGGATGAGAACCATGCCGCAGATCTACCCCAAAGCAGTGTCGCCCGACGACAGTGGTACGTCTCCCGGAACCAGCGCGTCCCCGCGCTTCCCCGACCTCGAAGAGCGCGTGCTCCGCTACTGGCAGGAGGACGGCACCTTCCAGGCATCCATCGACGCCCGCGACCCCGGCGTCGACGGATCCAACGAGTTCGTGTTCTACGACGGCCCACCGTTCGCCAACGGGCTGCCGCACTACGGGCACCTGCTCACCGGCTACGCGAAGGACCTCGTGGGCCGCTACCAGACGCAGCGCGGCCACCGCGTGGAGCGGCGGTTCGGCTGGGACACGCACGGCCTGCCCGCCGAGCTCGAGGCCATGAAGCAGCTCGGGATGACGGACAAGCAGCAGATCCTCGCCATGGGCATCGACAACTTCAACGACGCCGCCCGGGCCTCCGTCATGAAGTACGCGGGGGAGTGGCGTGACTACGTGACCCGCCAGGCGCGCTGGGTGGACTTCGACAACGACTACAAGACCCTCAACCCCGAGTACATGGAGTCCGTCCTCTGGGCCTTCAAGACGCTCCACGAGAAGGGCCTGACCTACAGCGGGTACCGGGTGCTGCCGTACTGCTGGAACGACGAGACGCCCCTGTCCAACCATGAGCTGCGCATGGACGAGGACGTGTACCAGGACCGGCAGGACCAGACCGTCACGGTCACGTTCCCGATCCTCGCCGGCGCAACCGCCCTGTCGAAGGAGCTCGCGGGCGTGCAGGCCCTCGCCTGGACCACGACGCCGTGGACGCTGCCCACCAATGCCGCGCTCGCCGTCGGGCCCGACATCTCCTACGTGGTCGTCAGCGGCGAGCGCGACGGCGAGGCCGGCCGCTACCTGCTGGCGGAGGACCTCCTGGGCAGCTACGCCAGGGACCTCGGCTTCGCCGACGCCGACGCCGCACGCGAAGCCGTCACGTCCCGCCACTTCGGGACCGAACTGGAAGGGCTCACCTACGAGCCGCTGTGGGACTACCTCGCCGATCCCGAGGAGGGCGGCTACCGCAACGCCTTCCGCATCCTCGTGGCGGACTACGTCACGACGACGGATGGCACCGGCCTCGTCCACCAGGCACCCGCCTACGGCGAGGAGGACCAGAAGGTCTGCGAGGACGCCGGCATCCAGGTGATCCTCTCGGTCGACGAGGGCGCGAAGTTCCTGCCGATGTTCGCCCGGGGCCCGCTCGCGGAGATCGTCGGGCTGCAGGTCTTCGACGCGAACCGGCACATCACCCGCGTGCTGAAGTCCGAGGGACGCCTCGTACGCCAGGCCAGCTACGTGCACAGCTACCCGCACTGCTGGCGGTGCCGCAACCCGCTCATCTACCGTGCCGTGTCCTCGTGGTACGTCGAGGTGACCAAGATCCGTGACCGCATGGTGGAGCTCAACCAGGACATCACCTGGATCCCCGGCAACGTCAAGGACGGCCAGTTCGGCAAGTGGCTCGCCAACGCGCGCGACTGGTCCATCAGCCGCAACCGCTTCTGGGGCAGCCCCATCCCGGTCTGGGAGTCGGACGACCCCGAGTGCCCGCGCACGGACGTGTACGGCTCGCTCGCCGAACTGCAGGCCGATTTCGGCAGGCTCCCGCTGAACAAGCAGGGCGAGGTGGACCTCCATCGTCCGTTCATCGACGAACTCACCCGGCCCAACCCGGACGATCCGACCGGCCGGTCCACGATGCGCCGCGTGGAGGACGTCCTCGACGTCTGGTTCGACTCCGGATCGATGCCCTACGGCCAGGTGCACTACCCGTTCGAGAACGAGCAGTGGTTCGACACGCACAACCCCGCGGATTTCATCGTCGAGTACATCGGCCAGACCCGCGGCTGGTTCTACATGCTGCACATCCTGTCCACGGCGCTGTTCGACCGTCCGGCGTTCCGCAACGTCATCAGCCACGGGATCGTGCTCGGCTCGGACGGGCAGAAGATGTCCAAGAGCCTGCGCAACTACCCGGACGTCTCCGAGGTCTTCGACCGTGACGGCTCCGACGCCATGCGCTGGTTCCTCATGGCCTCGCCGATCCTCCGCGGCGGCAACCTCGTGGTCACGGAGCAGGGCATCCGCGACGGCGTCCGGCAGGTCCTCCTGCCGCTGTGGAACGTCTGGCACTTCTTCAGCCTGTACACGAACGCGGCTGCCGGCGGTGCGGGCTACGAGGCCAGGACCGTGACACCGGAGGCCGCGGCCCGGCTGGACGAGCCGATCGACCGCTACATCCTCGCGAACACCGGCAACCTCGTGCGCGAGATCACCGAGGCGTTGGACGCCTTCTCGATCAGTGACGCCTGCGAGTCCCTGCGCCGCTACCTGGACACGCTCACCAACTGGTACGTGCGCCGGAGCCGCCAGCGGTTCTTCGACGAGGACACGGACGCCTTCGACGTGCTCTACACGTGCCTCGAGGCCGTGTGCCGCGTCGCGGCGCCCCTGCTTCCCCTCGTGACGGAGGAGATCTGGCGCGGACTCACCGGCGGTCGGTCCGTGCACCTCACGGACTGGCCCGAGGCCGCGGCGTTCCCCGCCGCTCCCGACCTCGTGGAGCAGATGGACCGGACGCGTCAGGTGTGCTCCGTAGGCTCCAGCCTGCGCAAGGCTGCGAACCTCCGGGTGCGGTTGCCGCTGCGTGAGCTGACCGTCGTCGCTCCCGGTGCCGCCGCCCTCTCGGGCCAGTACTCCGCGATCATCGCGGACGAACTGAACCTGAAGGGCGTCCGCCTGGTCGACTCGGCCGACGCCGAACCGGCCGAGTTCGGGATCACGCAGCGCCTCGTGGTCAACGCCCGCGCGGCAGGGCCCCGCCTCGGCAGGAACGTGCAGGCGGCCATCAAGGCATCGAAGTCCGGGGACTGGTCCGTGGACGACGACGGCGGCGTCACCGCGGGCGGTCTCGGGCTCGAGCCGCACGAGTACACGCTCGACACCGTGGTGGAGGGCAACGGCGCCGCGTCGAAGGCCGTGACGGTCCTGCCCGGCGGCGGGTTCCTCGTCCTCGACACCGAGGTCACGGAGGAGCTGGCGGCGGAGGGCACGGCGCGCGACGCGATCCGCGCCGTCCAGCAGGCGCGCCGCGACGCCGACCTCGACATCAGCGACCGCATCACCACCACCATCGGTGTCGCGCCCGAGCAGGTCGCGGCGCTCGAGGCGAACGCCGACCTGATCCGGGCGGAGACCCTCACCGTGGAGCTCCGCATCACTGCTGCCGAGGACGCCGGCAGCGATTTCAGCATCACCGTCGGAAAGCGGGAACAGCAGCATGGATGACACCAACGGCACCGGGGGCGGGCCAGGGCTGGACGCCTTCTCGGTGGAGAGTGTGTACGCGGAACTCCTGGGTCGCGCGCCGGAGAACAGGATGGAGCCGCGCATGGCTCCCCTGCACCGGGCCATGGAGATCCTGGGGGAGCCGAACAGGGCCTTCCCGATCATCCACATCACCGGCACCAACGGCAAGACGACGACGGCGCGCATGATCGAGAGCATCCTGCTGGCGCACGACCTGCGGACGGGCCGTTTCACCAGCCCGCACCTCTCGCGTGTCACGGAGCGCATCAGCATCGATGGTGAGCCCGTCGCCGACGACACGTTCGTGCGCGTCTGGGACGAGATCAAGCCCTACCTCGACATCGTCGACGGCGAGCTCCTGGTCGCCGGCGAACCCCGCCTCACCTACTTCGAGTGCGTCACGATCCTCGCGTTCGCCATCTTCGCCGACGAGCCGATCGACGTCGGCGTGATCGAGGTGGGACTCGGCGGCATCACCGACGCCACGAACGTCGGCGACGGACAGGTGGCGGTCGTCAACCCCATCTCGCTCGACCACACGGACCTCCTCGGCGACACCGTCGAGGACATCGCCCTGGAGAAGGCCGGCATCGTCAAGCCCGGTTCCTTCCTCGTCAGCGCGATCCAGCCACGTGACGCCGCACAGGTGCTCCTGGAGCGCGCCCGGGAGGTGGGCGCGGAGTTCCGCTTCGAAGGCGTCGAGTTCGGTGTGGAGTCACGCACCGTCGCCGTCGGCGGGCAGGTGGTGTCCCTCACCGGGCTCGCCGGACGGTACGGGGACCTGCTGGTACCCCTGCACGGCGAGCACCAGGCGGAGAACGCGGCCATCGCCGTCGCGGCGGTCGAAGCGTTCCTCGGCGGTGGTGAGCGGCGACTCGAGACCGAGCTGATCCGCACCGGGCTGCGCACCGTCACCTCGCCCGGCCGCCTCGAGGTCGTGCGGACCGCGCCGAGCATCATCGTGGACGCCGCCCACAACCCGGCCGGTGCCCGCGCCGCCGCGAAGGGCATCAGCGAGGCGTTCGACTTCTCCCGGCTCGTGCTGGTCATCGGCATCCTCGAGGACAAGGACGCCGCAGGGATCCTCGCCGAACTGCACGAGGAGCTCGGCGGCATCCTCGAGGACGTCTGCCTCACGCAGTCCACGTCGCCCCGCTCGGTCCCCGCCGCGGACCTCCTGCAGGCCGCCCTCGCGGCGGGTTTCGCCGAGGAGAACATCAACATCGCCCCCGGCCTCGACGACGCCCTCGAATGGGCCGTCATGAAGGCCGAGGAGAACAACGACCTCGCGGGCGGTATCCTCGTGACCGGCTCCATCACCGTGGTCGGCGAGGCCCGCACGCTCCTGGGGAAGTAGGTAGGGCAATGGCACGCAGAACGAAGGCACAGCGCGAATGGCGGCCCGGCATGCCGAAGAAGCGCAGGTCCACGAAGATCCTCTTCGCCTCCACGGTCCTGCTGCTCGAGGCGTTCGTCGTGTTCTTCGCGACGCTCGCGGTCTTCGGCCTGCGACGCGACGAGATCCCGCCCGCCGTCATCCTGACCTCGGGGCTGCTGCTCAGCGTCATCCTCGTGCTGACGTGCGCCGTGCTGACGAAGCGGTGGGGGATCGGCCTCGGGTGGATCCTGCAGCTCGTGATCATCGCGGGCGGCGTCCTCGAACCGGCCATGTTCGTGGTGGGCATCGCGTTCGCGCTGACCTGGCTCTACGGCATCCGGCAGGGGATGCGCGTGGACCGCGAGAACGTGGAGCGGGACCGGCTGCAGGCCGAGTGGGAGAAGGCGAACCCGGAATAGCCGCCCGCTTTAGTAGAGTCGGACCTGATACCACCGATTCCCCGACCCGACAGCGCGCCGTCCCGGACGGCGCCCACCCCATGAGTTCCCATGAGCGTTGAGCGCACCCTTGTCCTCGTCAAGCCCGACGGCGTGTCCCGAGGCCTGACCGGCACCATCCTGTCCCGCATCGAGGCGAAGGGCTACACCATTGCGGAGCTGAAGCAGGTCCGTGCCACGCGGGAACTCCTGGAGGAGCACTACGCGGAGCACGTGGGCAAGCCTTTCTTCGAGCCGCTCGTCGAGTTCATGCTCAGCGGTCCGATCGTCGCCGCGGTCTTCGAGGGCCAGCGCGTCATCGAGGGGTTCCGTTCGCTCGCGGGGACCACCGAGCCGACGGCGGCGGCGCCCGGGACCATCCGGGGCGACCTCGGCCGCGACTGGGGCGTGAAGGTCCAGCAGAACCTCGTGCACGGCTCGGATTCCGCCGAGTCCGCGGAGCGCGAGATCGGTATCTGGTTCGCCTGAGCGTCGCCACCCGGCGTCTCCGTCGCCCCGGGTCGTGTGCCCGGGGCAACGGAAGGCACGGGAGTTGGTAGGTTAGGCCCATGATGACCTACCGCAGACTGGGTTCCTCAGGGCTCAGCGTCTCCACCGTCGGACTCGGCTGCAACAACCTCGGCAGGGCCGGCACCACCTCCGAATCGCAGGACGGCACGGACGCCGTGGTGCATGCGGCGATCGACGCCGGCATCACGCTCTTCGACGTGGCCGACATGTACGGCAGGGCGCCCGGCGTCAGCGAGGAGCAGCTGGGCAAGGCGCTCGGCAGCCGTCGCGACGACGTCGTCCTCGCCACGAAGTTCGGGCTGGACATGAACGGGGTCAACGGACCCGACTGGGGCGCGCGCGGATCGCGGCGCTACATCATCCGGGCCGTCGAGGCATCCCTGCGACGCCTCGGCACCGAGTGGATCGACCTCTACCAGTACCACGCGCCCGATGCCGCGACACCCATCGAGGAGACTCTCGCGGCCCTCGACGACCTTGTGACGAGCGGCAAGGTGCGGTATCTCGGGCACTCCAACTTCGCCGGCTGGCAGATCGCCGAGGCCGAGTTCACAGCACGCAGCGGCGGATACACGCCGTTCATCTCCGCGCAGAACCCCTACAACCTGCTGGACCGCCGCCTGGAGCGGGAGGTCGTCCCTGCCGTCGAGGCGTACGGGCTCGGCGTGCTGCCTTACTTCCCCCTGGCGAACGGCCTGCTGACGGGCAAGTACCGCCGCGACGAGGTTCCTGCCGGGAGTCGGCTCACGCACTCACGGAAGAACGTGCTGGAGACCGCGGACTGGGACCAGCTCGAAGCGTTCTCGGCCTTCGCAGCCGAACGGGGACTCACCGAGGTGCAGGTCGCCTTCTCCTGGCTCGCCGCCCAGCCGTCCGTCGGCTCGGTGATCGCCGGCGCCACCACTCCCGAGCAGGTGCGTCAGAATGCGGCCGCAGCCGACTGGACGCCGTCGGACGCCGACCTGGCGGAACTCGACGGCATCTTCCCCCGCCCGTCGGCCTGACCCGGCGGCGCCGCCCCGGACCGTCCGGGGCGGTGTGATCGCCGCCCCGGACGGCGGTGGACCCCGGCTGGTGCCGGGAGGTCCATCGCCGTTCCCGCCTGCTCGCCCGTGCGGTTCAGGCCCGGTGGAAGGTCCTCCCGGTGACCCGCTCGGACGCCCCGACACGGTCCAGATAGGGGGTGATCCCGCCGAGGTGCAGCGGCCATCCCGCGCCCAGGATCATGCACAGGTCGATGTCCTCCGGCGCGGCGACCACGCCCTCGTCGAGCATCCGCCCGATCTCGTCGGCCAACGCATCCTGCGTGCGGCGCAGCACGTCCTCCGATGACGATGCGCGGTTTCCACGCTCCATCAGCGCCAGGGTCTGCTCGGGGACGGTTTCGGTGCCGTCCTCCTGCTTCACCCACAGCCCCCTGATGCCGGCGTCGATGAGTCTGCGCTGGTTCGCAGAGACGTGGAAGCGCTCCCCGAAGGCCGCGTGCAGCGACTCCTGGACGTGCTGGCCGACGGGCAGTCCCACGAGGGCGAGCAGCCGGAAGGGCGTCATGGGCAGACCCATCGGGCGCAGCGCATCGTCGGCCGTCGCGGCGTCCGTGCCCTCGTCGAAGACGGCGGTGATCTCGCCGAACATGCGTCCGAGGATGCGGTTCACCACGAAGGCGGGAGCGTCCTGCACGAGGACCGCGTTCTTCTTCAGGCCCTTCGCGAGCACGAACGCCGTCGCCAGCACGGCGTCGTCCGTCGTGGGCGCACGCACGACCTCGAGCAGCGGCATGGCGGCGACGGGGTTGAAGAAGTGGAAACCGACCACCCGCTCGGGATGGACGAGATCCGCCGCCATCTCCGCCACGGACAGCGAGGAGGTGTTGGTCGCGAGGATGCACTCGGGGGAGACGACGGCCTCGACCTCCGCGAAGACCTGCTTCTTGACGGACAGCTCCTCGAACACGGCCTCGATCACGAAATCGGCGTCGGAGAAGGCGTCCTTGGAGACCGATCCGGTCACCAGCGACCTCGTCCGGTTGGCCGCGTCCTGGGACAGTCGCTGCTTCCCGAGCAGCTTCTCGATCTCGGCGTGCACGTACGCCACACCCTTGTCCACGCGGTCCTGGTCGATGTCGGTGAGGACCACCGGAACCTTGAGCTGCCGGGCGAACAGGAGCGCGAGCTGGCCGGCCATGAGACCCGCACCGACGACGCCGACCTTCGAGACCGGGCGCGCGAGCTTCCGGTCGGGAGCTCCTGCCGGGCGCTTGCCGCGCTTCTGCACGAGGTCGAGGAAGGCGTAGACCGTCGCATGGAACTCGGGCGTCTGCATCAGTTCCGCCAGTGCGGCGCACTCCGCTGCCGCCGACTCCTGCCTCGACCAGGTGAGGCCGGACTCGAGCAGGTCCAGCACCCGCGAGGGTGCGGGAGCGGCGTTGCCGGTCCTGGCCTCGACGAACGCCCTGCCTGCGGCCACCGCTGCGGTCCAGGCTGCGTCGTCGTACTGCGTGAGCGCGGCGCGCCGCTCCTCGACGGCGGCAGCGGCAGCTCCACCGCGCAGCACCTGCGCCGCCCACCGCAGTGACTGCTCGAGGTAGTCGGCGGGTTCGAAGAGGGCATCGGCGATGCCGAGCTCGTAGGCGGCCCTGCCGTCGAGGCTGCGGTTGTTGCTCAGCGGATTCTCGATCATGACCTTCACGGCATGAGCGGGGCCGATCAGCCGCGGCAGGCGGTAGACGCCACCCCAGCCGGGCACGAGCCCGATGAAGGCCTCGGGCAGGCCGATGCCGTTGGCCCCGGAGGACACCGTGCGGTAGTTCGCGGCGAGGGCGATCTCGAGACCGCCACCCAGTGCGACGCCGTTGATGAAGGCGAAGCTCGGCACGCCCAGGTCGGCGAGGAGGTCGTAGGCCTCGTGTCCCAGTTCGGCCATGAGCCGGCCGAGGTGCTCGGACCTCACGCTCTTGACGGTGCTGAGGTCGGCGCCGGCCACGAGGAAGTAGGGCTTGCCCGTCACGGCGACGCCGGAGATCTCGCCGCGGGCCGCGCGTTCCTTCAGGCCTTCGAGGGTCCGGCCGAGCTCGATGAGCGTGGTGGGGCCCAGCGTGGTGGGCTTCGTGGAGTCGAGGTCGTTGTCGAGCGTGATGAGCGCGAGGACACCCGCGCCCTCGGGCAGCGGGATGTCCTGCACATAGGAGTGGGTGACGATCTCGGCCGGAACGAGCCGGGCCAGTTCGTCGTAGCGTTCGAAACTCATGCTGCGTCCTGTCCGTAGTGCTCGTGGTGGGGGTTCTCCCAGATGACCGTCGCGCCCATGCCGAGGCCGATGCACATGGTCGTCATGCCGTAGCGCACGCTCGGGTCCTCCTCGAACTGGCGGGCGAGCTGGTTCATGAGCCGCACGCCGGAGCTGGCCAGCGGGTGCCCGACGGCGATCGCGCCGCCGTAGCGGTTCACGCGGGGGTCCTCGTCGTCGATCCCGAAATGGTCGAGGAAGCTCAGCACCTGTACCGCGAAGGCCTCGTTGATCTCGAACAACCCGATGTCCTCGATCGCCAGGCCAGCCTGACGGAGCGCCTTCTCCGTGGCCGGAACGGGCCCGATGCCCATGACCTCCGGTTCGACGCCGGCGAAGGCGTAGGCGACCAGACGCATGCGGACGGGCAGCCCGAGTTCGGCTGCCGCGTCGGCGGAGGCGAGCAGGGCCGCGGTGGCGCCGTCGTTCAGGCCCGCTGCGTTGCCGGCGGTGACGCGGCCGTGCGGACGGAAGGGGGTTCGGAGCGCTGCCAGGTCCTCGGCCGTGGTCCCGGGGCGGGGCGGTTCGTCGACCGTGTTCAGAGTCCAGCCGGAGCCGGGCTTCCTGCCCGCCACGGGCACGAGGTCGGGCTGGATCCGCCCCGTCTCGTAGGCCTGCGCGAGCTTCTGCTGGCTGCGGACCGCGTAGGCGTCCGTGCGGTCCCTGGTGATGGACGGGAAGCGGTCGTGCAGGTTCTCCGCCGTGGTGCCCATGGTCAGTGCCGCCGGATCGACGATGCGCTCCGAGACGAAGCGCGGGTTGGGATCGGCATCCGCTCCCATGGGGTGGTTCCCCATGTGCTCGACACCGCCCGCGATGACGACGTCGTACGCACCGAAGGCGATGCCCGGGGCGGTGGTGGTCACGGCCGTCATGGCGCCGGCGCACATCCGGTCGATCGCGAATCCGGGGACCGTGCGGGGGAGCCCGGCCAGGAGGGCTGCAGTGCGGCCGATGGTGAGGCCCTGGTCCCCGGTCTGCGTGGTGGCGGCGATGGCGACGTCGTCGATCCGCTCGGGCGGCAGGGCCGGGTTCCTGCGCAGCAGGTCGCGGATGCATTTCACCACGAGGTCGTCCGCGCGCATGCCGGCGTAGATGCCCTTCTCGCCCGCCCTGCCGAAGGGGGTGCGTACTCCGTCGACGAAGACGACGTCGCGGACGGCTCGTGACGCGCTCCGTGCGGGCGCCGTTCCGGTCTCTGGGCTCACCTGTTGCTCCTCTTCGAGATGTAGGTCAGCGATCATGTTACTGGTGAGTAACATAGCGTGCAAGCGACGGGAGCCGGCCCTGGGTTCAGCCTTCGGGCGTCTCCCGGCCCTTCGCAGGCAGAGGATCGGGGTCCAAAAAGGCGACGGTGATGATCGCCGCCACCTGCTCGATCTGCCAGGGGCGCGCCCCCAGGTCGGCGAGTGCCGCCGAGACGGACTCCAGCGAGATCTCCGCCGGCGGGCGCCACGCGATACGGCGCAGGTAGTCCGGCGTGAGCAGGTTCTCCACCGGCATGTCCAGCTTCTCCGCACACTGCGCGACGCGCGGGCGCGCGGTCTGCAACCGGGCTGCGGCTTCGGGATCCTTCTCGGGCCAGATGCGTGGCGGGGGCGGCGCATTGGTCGGCACGTGCAGCGGCGGGAGGTCGGTGAGCTTCCTCGCGTCGCTGATGCATCTCAGCCACCGGGGCGCTTCCTTCTGCGCTGCCCGGCCGTGGAATCCCTTCGTCGCCAGCAGCTGGGGGACCGTGGCCGGCATCGCGCGCGCGGCCGCGACGATCGCCGAATCGGGGATGAGGCGGCCGGGTGCGACGTCACGGCGCTGTGCGAGGTCCTCGCGCTCCAGCCACATCTGCCGTACGGCGGCGAGCTGGCGGCGGTCGCGCAACTGGTGCAGGCCCGAGGTGCGGCGCCACGGGTCCACGCGGGGTTCGGCGGGCGGGGTGCGGCGGATGTGCTCGAACTCCTCCTCGGCGATCCCGAGCTTGCCGCCCTCCTCCAGCAGGCCGGCGAGCTTGTCCCGCAGTTCCGCCAGGACCTCGACGTCGAGCGCGGCATAGCGGAGCCAGGGCTCCGGCAACGGCCGCTTGGACCAGTCCGCTGCCGAGTGCTCCTTCGCCAGGCTGAAACCGAGCTGGGACTCGATGACGGCGGCGAGGCCGACCCGAGGGAGTCCGGCGAGGCGCGCGGCGAGCTCCGTGTCGAAGAGCTTGTCCGGCCACATCCCGAGCTCGGCAAGGCAGGGGAGGTCCTGGCTCGCGGCATGCAGGATCCACTCGACGCCGTCGAGGGCGTCGTCGATGATGTGGAGGTCGTCGAATGGCTCGGGGTCGATCAGCCACGTCCCCGCACCCTCCCGGCGGATCTGGACGAGGAAGGCGCGCTGTCCGTACCGGAAGCCGGAGGCGCGCTCGGCGTCGACGCCCGCCGGTCCCGTACCGGCTGCAAGGGCCGCTGCTGCTCGCTCGAGCCCGGCGGGCGTGTCGATCACGAGCGGGACGCCCTCGCGGGGCTCGGTCAGCAGGGGGAGTGCAGCGGGTGTGGCGGGATCGGACGCGTCGGTGCTGTCCGTGTGTTCGGAAGTATGGGAACTCATGGTGATTTCAGTCTATCCCCGCGGGCGTGTGCGCCCGGGAAGCACCGGGTGCTGCTCCCGAGGCCCGACGGTGCGGCGCGGACTCAGGACCTGCGGTGCGGGAGGTGCGCGACGCCGTCGGGCAGCGGGGGCAGTCCGGCGAAGGTGCAGACCATCTCCGACCACGCCTCGAGGTGCCTCCGGACGTCGGAGGTCTCCGGTGTCCAGGATGCGCGGAGCTCGATGTCGATGGTGTCGGGCCGATCCTCGAGCGTCCCGTAGCTCTCGGAGAGGATCCTCGTGGCCGTCCCGCCGGTGCTGTGGTGGCGTGCCCCGTGGTTCCCCAGGGCTTCCACCAGCCAGGTCCAGGCGACCGAGCCGAGGAGCGCGTCGTTGCCCATGTCCGGTTCGAGCTGCGCACGGATGTAGGTGACGATCCGGAAGCGGCCGTTCCAGACCTCGGACCCGGCGGGATCGTAGAGGAGGATGAAGCGTCCGGTCGCCAGCTCCTCGGGCTCGGGCGGGAGCAGGAGGCTGCGGGCCGGGCCGTGGAGCGGTGGCGGCAGGACGGGCGTGGCCTCGAAGACCTCGGCGCCGAGTGCTACCGCGAAGGGGGCCAGGCGCGACGGCGCCGGGATCTCCTCGAGCCGGATCTCGCTGCGACGGGCTGCTTGCCGCAGGCCGGAGAGGGCGTCCAAGAATTCCGCAGGTAGTTGCGTCATGCCGCCGATTGCACTCACCCCCGCAGGTTATGCCCTGCGGTGAGTGCGGCGGCGGAGCGCCGTCGGGTCGGGTGCGGCCAGGCCTATCCCGTCCCGGACGCGCCGACCGCGTCAGGCGGAGACCTCCCGGCGGATCGCCTCGACGAACGCGTCGACGTCGTCCTCCGTGGTGTCGAACGAGCACATCCAGCGGACCTCGCCGGTGGCCTGGTCCCAGTCGTAGAAGCGGAAGCTCTCGCGGATGCGGTCGGCCGAGCCCGGAGGCAGGATGGCGAAGACCGCGTTGGCCGTGGTCTCCTGCGTGAGCGTCACTCCCTTGATGCCGCGGACGCCCTCGGTCAGGCGTGCGGCCATCGCGTTGGCATGCCCCGCCGAGCGGAGCCACAGGTCTCCCTCCAGCAGGGCGATGAGCTGCGCTGAGACGAAGCGCATCTTCGACGCCAGCTGCATGTTGAGCTTGCGCAGGTACTCCAGGCCCGTGGACGCCTCCGGATTCAGGACGACGATGCACTCGCCGAACATCAGGCCGTTCTTGGTGCCGCCGAAGGACAGGATGTCCACGCCGGCGTCGCGCGTGAAGGCGCGCAGCGGCTGACCGAGGGCTGCCGCGGCGTTGGCGAGCCGGGCACCGTCCATGTGGACCCGCATGCCTCGGGCGTGGCAGTGGTCCGCGATCGCCCTGATCTCCGCGACGGAGTACAGCGTGCCGAGTTCGGTGGTCTGGGTGATCGAGACCGCCAGGGGCTGCGCGCGGTGCTGGTCCCCCCAGCCCCACGCCTCGCGGTCGATCAGCTCGGGGGTCAGCTTGCCGTCCGGTGTGGGGACCGTCAGCAGCTTGATGCCGCCCACCCGCTCCGGAGCCGCGTTCTCGTCCACGTTGATGTGGGCCGTCCGCGGGCAGACGACGGCGCCCCAGCGCGGCAGGATCGACTGCAGCGAGAGCACGTTGGCGCCCGTGCCGTTGAAGACGGGGTAGATGGAGATGCCCTCGCCGAAGTGGTGCTCCATCACCTCCTGCAGGCGGGCGGTGTACTGGTCCTCGCCGTAGGCGACCTGGTGGCCCTCGTTCGCTGCTGCGAGCGCGGTGAGGACTTCCGGATGCACGCCCGAATAGTTGTCGGAGGCGAAGCTCCGCCGGGTGCGGTCGTGCAGGGACGGGGCTGTTGTCAGGGTGTCGGTCACGGTTCCATTATCCCCGATGCGCGGCGCGCACCGCGTCGATGCGTGCACCGTTGACGTCCGCCGGAGGCGCCCCGAGCAGTGACGCCAGGATGCCGGCGAGATCGTCGACGTGCGTGAAGCCCGGGAACGTCCGGTCGGGGTGCTGCTGCCGCAGGGTGTCGTCGACCAGCGCCTTGACCACCACGGCGGTGGATGCCGCCGCGCTGCCGTCCCTGGCGAAACCGTCGGCGACGGCCTGGAGCCAGGCGTCGACGGAGGCCTTGACCGCGGCGTAGGAGGCGTTGCCGGCCGTCGGGGCGGCGACGGCGGTGGCGGACACGGCCGCGAGGCGTCCGCCCCGCTCGGCCAACTGGTCGTAGAAGGCCCGGCTGGTGTTGAAGAGGGTGACGAACACCGAGCGGTGCAGGGCGTCGTAGTCCGCCGTGGACTGGGTGGTGATGCCCCTGCCGCCCCGCCAGCCGCCGACGAGGTGGAACAGCGCGTCGGTGCCGCCGTGGTCGACGCGCACGCGGTCGGCGAGGGCCCTGACCGCCGCCTCGTCCGCGAGGTCGCACTCCTGGCGGTCCACGCCGTCGTACGTCGCGAAGGCCTCGGCGAGCCGCCCGGCGTCCGAGCCGACGGCGACCACCGTCAGTCCGTCCGCCAGGAGCCGTCGCGTGAGGGCTCTGCCGGATGCGCTCGTGGCACCGGCGACGACGGCGGTCCGGCCGCCGGTGCTCTCGCTCATGCCGCGTCCGCCGTGATGCCCGCGGTGGACTCGATGACCGGCTTCATCTTGCGGTCGAGGGCCTCGAAGAACATCGAGAGCGGGAACTCGTCGTCGAGCACCGCGTCGGTCAGGCCACGCGGGGGACCGAGGAGCTCGAGCGCGTCGGGACCCTTGGCCCAGACCGACGCGGGGTGCGGCGTGACCGTGGCGGACACCAGGTCGTAGGCGGCCAGCCAGTGCGCGATCTTCGGCCGGTCGATCGAGCGCCAGTACAGCTGCTCGATCTGCTCGCCCAGTGCGACGACGACATCCGCCGCCTCGTCCCAGTCGATGGTGAGCTTCGTGTCGGTCCAGTGCAGGACGCGGTGCTGGTGCATCCAGGCGAACAGGAGCTGTCCGCCGAGGCCGTCGTAGTTGCGCACCCGGCTGCCGGTGATGCTGAAGCGGAAGATGCGGTCGAAGATGACCGCGTACTGCACGAGCTTCGCGTGCTTCCGCGCCTCGGGCGACGCCTCCTCCTCGTCCTTCTCGATCCTCACGGATTCGCGGAAGGCGGTGAGGTCGCAGCGCAGTTCCTCGAGGGAGTACAGGAAGAAGGGCATGCGCTGCTTGATCATGAAGGGGTCGAAGGGGAGGTCGCCGCGCATGTGCGTGCGGTCGTGAATGAGGTCCCACATCACGAAGGTCTCCTCGGCGAGCTTCTGGTCGTCGAGGAGTTCCAGGGCGTCCTGCGGGAGATCCAGGCGCGTGATGTCGGCGGCTGCCCGGACCACGCGGCGGAACCGTGCGGCCTCGCGGTCGGCGAAGATGGCTCCCCAGGTGAAGGTCGGGGTCTCGCTCACCGCGACGGTCTCGGGGAACAGGACGGCGGAGTTCGTGTTGTAGCCCTCGGTGAAGTCGAGGAACCGGATGGGCACGAACAGGCCGTTCGAGTAGGCACCCGCTTCGAGCTCGGCGATGAACTCGGGCCAGAGGACCTCGATCAGCACCGCCTCGACGAGCCGGCTGGTGCTGCCGTTCTGGGTGTACATGGGGAACACCACGAGATGCTGGAGGCCGTCCGTGCGGTCCTGCTGGGGCTGGAAGGCGAGCAGCGGCTCGAGGAAGTCCGGAACGGCGAATCCGCTCGACCGCCAGGCCTCGAAAGCCGTGACGGTGCGATCGAGGTACTCGGCGTCGTGGGGGAACAGGGGAGCGAGCTCCGTGATCGCGGCCGTGATGGCGGTCGTGAGCTCGGCGGCCGGAGCGTGGTGCTCCGGGTCCGGGATGGAACCGTCCTTGACCTGCAGCAGGCGCAGATCCTGGGCTGCCGCCTTCAGGGACAGCCAGGCGGGCTGCTCCTGGGGCTTGGTGCCGACGGGCGTGAGGGGGGTGACGGTCATGGCTCCTGCTCTCTCTGGTCGGGGATGTCGGATCCGTTGCCGCGAGCGTAGCAATCAGGACAGCTTCGCTTACACTCCATCACCACCAGCTCCAGAGATTCTTACGCTCGAAGGCCTCACCGCCGAGGGGAGGACCAGACCGGCTTTCCCCGGTACGGAACCGACCGGACGCATGGGACACAGGAAAGGCCGGCACCCGGGCCGGCCTTTCCGTACGCTCGCTTCCGCACTACTCCGCCGGCACGAGCTTCATGGAGATCGAGTTGATGCAGAACCGCTGATCCGTGGGCGTGTCGAAGCCCTCGCCCTTGAACAGGTGCCCGAGGTGGGAATCGCATCTGGCGCAGCGCACCTCGATGCGTTCCATGCCCAGCGACCTGTCGTGCAGGTACCGCACCCTGTCGTCCGCCAGCGGCGCCCAGAACGAGGGCCACCCGCAGTGCGAGTCGAACTTCTCGTTGCTCGTGAACAGGTCGGCACCGCAGGCGCGGCAGGCGTACGTGCCGGCCGTCTTCGCGTCGTAGTACTCCCCGGTGTAGGGGCGCTCGGTGCCCGCCTTGCGCAGGACCTGGAACTCCTGCGGAGTCAGTTCCCGGCGCCACTCGTCGTCGGACTTCTCGATCTCGGGCCGGTAGGTGTCGCGTTCGGTAGTCATATCCGGTGCAACGCCTACGAGTCGCCGATAAATCCCGAACCCGAGTACAGGTGCAGCACGGCGATACCGAGCTTGTCCTGCGCCCTGTTGGCCCAGTCGGTGTGGAACGTGTCGGCCACGGCGTGCGGCCGCGTGATCACCACCGCCTGCTCGGCTCCGCTCTCCGTGGCCTCACGCACCAGGGCGTCCACGGGGTTCCCCGTCGTCGTCCGCCCACGCGCCGCGAATCCCTCGTCCCGGAGCAGGCGGAGGGAGGAGTCGAGGGCAGTGCGGGCGGCGGCTTCGTCGTCGCGGCGGTCGTCGCCGGAGAACGAGCGGAATGCCTCACCGACCTCGAGGAGGCTCAGGTGGCGGAAGAACTCGCCCAGGACGGACTCGTTGCGGTCCTCGGGGATGAGGACGACGAGCTCGGCGGGATCCTCCCCCTGCAGGGTCCGCAGGTTCCGGAGATCGGGGTGGGTCAGGGCTTCCTCGGTCAGCACCAGTATTGTTCGGCTCATGGCGCCACTGTACTGCGGCGCCCTGCCGGCCCGCGGTGCGGCAGGTCCGCGAATCGACGACGCCCGCGGCGCAGGGTAGAAATGGAGCTATGGCAACTGGAACGTCGACGGCCGCGACGCAGCGGGTTCGGGCTCCCTGGCTCAAGTGGACCGCACTCGGGGTGGGTGCGGGAGCTGCGCTCGCGTCCTCCGCGGCCGGTGCGGTGTCGGGGCTCGCCGTGTACTTCGCCCGGCAGATCGTCACCCCGGCGCGCAGGCGCGACGAGAACCTGGAGATCCTCGCGGTGGTCGGACAGGCGGGCAACCGCACCGTCATCCTCCCCGCGAACGAGGACACGACCATCGAGGGTACCTACAGCCTGCACTTCGACGGGGGCTCCGGCCACGCCCGCGTGGGCGCCATCCGGTCCTACGTGCCCCGGGAGGGACGGTGGAGCGGGAGGTGGAGGAGGTCTACACGGGCGACCTGGCCTCGGCGACCCGCGGGTGGTGGGGTGGGGCCGTCTACCCGTCACCGGCCGCGATGGGTTTCGCCGAGGAGGAGGTGAGCATCCCCGTCGAGGGCGGCTCGGCCCCGGCCTGGCTCGTCCGCGCCGAAGCTCCTGCCGGCACCTGGGCCATCATGGTGCACGGACGTGGAGCCTCCCGGGCGGAGGCACTGCGGGCGATCCCGCCGGCGCGCCGGCTCGGCATGACCAGTCTCGTCATGTCCTACCGGAACGACGGCGAAGCGCCGTCCGCGCCGGACGGCCGCTACGGGCTCGGGATGACGGAGTGGCACGACGTCGACGCCGCGATCGATTTCGCCGTGTCCTCCGGTGCCCGCGACGTCGTGCTCTTCGGCTGGTCCATGGGTGGCGCGATCGTCCTGCAGACTGCCGACCTCTCCCGGCACCGGCGGCGCATCGCCGCCCTGGTGCTCGACGGCCCCGTCGTCAACTGGATCGAGGTGCTCGCGCACCACGCCGAGCTGAACCGGATCCCCGCACCTGTCGGGCGGCTCGGCCAGTACCTGTTGGCCAGCCGGCGTGCGCGGCGGATCACGGGACTGGCAGCCCCGCTGAATCTCAAGAGCATGGACTGGATCGCCCGGGCCGAGCAGCTGACCCTGCCCACGCTCGTCCTGCACAGCGAGGACGACGAATTCGTCCCCATCGGGCCCTCGGCGGAACTGGCCGCCAGGAATCCGGCCTTCGTCACCCTCGAGCGGTTCCACCGCGCCCGCCACACGAAGGAGTGGAACCTCGATCCGGAACGGTGGGAGGCCGTCGTCGAACGCTGGCTGGACGCACACCTGAACGGCCGGGCCCTTCCCGGTGGGAAGGTACCCGGCCCGGAAGCTACTGCGCTTCCCTGATCTTCCGCTTGATCCGGCCCAGCATGGCGGCCATGCCGCGCATGCGCAACGGCGTGATCGCGCGGGTCAGGCCGAGACGGTCGGGGACGTCGTCGGGAACGGCGAGGACGTCCGCGGCAGGCAGCCCGTCGAGCCCCTCGAGCAGCACACCGGCGAACCCGCGGGTCGTGGGAGCCTCCGGCGGGGCGGAGAAGAACAGATGGACGCGGCGCTCCGGCTCCTCGCCGATCTCCATCGTGAGGAAGAGCGGGCTCTGGCACTCGACCACCTGCTCCAGGAGCTCGGGGTGGTCCCCGTAGCGCTCCGGCAGGTCCGGGAGTTCCCGGGAGAAATCGAGCAGGAGCTGCAGCCGGTCCGGCTCGGTCAGGTCCTGGAAGTCGTCGATGATCTCGGCGAGTTTCGCCGGGACGGCCCCGGTGGTCATCGGGCCGCCCGTACCGCGCTCGCGGGCACCTCACCGGGTTCGATGCCCCGGACGATCGGCACGCGCACCGCATTGCCCCATTCGGTCCAGGAGCCGTCGTAGTTGCGCACGTTCCGGAAGCCGAGCAGGTGCGTCAGGACGAACCACGTGTGGCTCGACCGCTCGCCGATCCGGCAGTAGGCGACGACGTCGTCGCCGTCCTGCAGGCCGGCTTCGCCGCGGTAGATGGCGTCGAGCTCCGCGCGCGTCCGGAAAGTCCCGTCCTCGGCGGCCGCGCGGGCCCACGGGACGGACCGCGCTGTGGGGATGTGCCCTCCGCGCATCGCGCCCTCCTCCGGGTATGCGGGCATGGTGGTGCGGGCACCGGTGTACTCGTCGCCCGAGCGGACGTCGATCAGGGGCTTCCCGAGGTGGTCGAGGACATCGCCGAGGAAGGCACGCACGGGCGCGTCGTCGCGCTCGACGACGGGGTAGTCGCTCGGTGCGGTGTCCGGCCTGTCCGTGGTCAGTTCCCGGCCCTCGGCGACCCACTTGTCCCGGCCGCCGTCGAGCAGCCGGACGTCCTCGTGGCCGAAGAGCGTGAAGACCCAGAGGGCGTAGGCGGCCCACCAGTTGCTCTTGTCGCCGTAGATCACCACGGTGGAGTCGCGGGAGATGCCCTTGGTGGCCATGAGGCGTGCGAAGGCGGCGCCGTCGAGGTAGTCGCGCGTCACCTCGTCGTTCAGCTCGGTGTGCCAGTCGATCTTGACGGCGCCGGGCACATGGCCCGTCTCGTACAGCAGGACGTCCTCGTCGGACTCGACGACCACCAGACCCTCGGCGCCCAGGTTGGCGGCGAGCCAGTCGGTGGAGACGAGCCGTTCGGGATGGGCATACTCGGCGAACTTGTCCTGCGTGTCTGGAGCCAGTGTCATTGCGGCCTTTCGCATAGCTGTCTGCTCGAAGGAGCGTCTCTTCCTTATTAGCGTAACCACGCGCCCGGCCGATTGCTTCCGGCTCCCCCGCTTGCGGCCGGGGCAGCGATTGCCCGGTGTCGGCGCCGGTGCAGGGAGGACCTGCCACCGGATACCCCGCGTCCGCTCGGCGTCCGCTCGGCGTCCGGTCCGCGTCCGGTCAAGGACCCGCGGGAGCGGCACGGGCCGCCGGCAGGTGAACCGCCTTGCCGTAGTCTTGCCTAGCGAAGCGGCCTCCCGCGGGGGCCCTCGCCGACACCCAGCCGGAAAGAGAAAGCGGTCCAGATCCGTGCCAGCCATCGAACACCTCACAGCGCGTACCCCGAAGGTCTCCGTCGATGAGTTGCTGGGCGGTTTCTATCCGTCGCCCCGCTTCGGCGAGGTGTCCTTCGACACGTATCGCCCGGATCCCCAGCAGCCGTCGCAGTCGGCCGCCGTGACCAAGCTGCGCGAGTTCGCCTCGTCCGTGGGCGAGCCGGAGCCCTCGGGACTCCGCAGACTGTTCGGCGGGGGCAGGAAGACCACCACGCGGGCAGGGATCTACCTCGACGGCGGATTCGGTGTCGGCAAGACGCACCTGCTCGCATCGCTCTGGCATGCATCCACGGGTCGGAAGGCGTTCGGCACCTTCGTCGAGTACACGAACCTCGTCGGTGCGCTGAGCTTCCGCAAGACCGTCGACGCGCTGAGCGGCTACAGCCTCGTGTGCATCGACGAGTTCGAACTGGACGATCCCGGGGACACGGTGCTGATGTCCCGGCTGATGCGCGAACTGGCCGACGCCGGCGTCAAGCTCGCAGCGACGTCGAACACCCTTCCCGGGTCGCTCGGGGACGGTCGCTTCGCCGCGGAGGACTTCCAGCGCGAGATCCAGGTCCTCGCGGACCAGTTCGAGGTTGCCAGGATCGACGGCGAGGACTACCGCCACCGGGGGCTGCCACAGGCTCCCGCAGCGCTCGACGACGCCGCGCTGCGCGAGCGCATCGACGCCTACTCCGGCGGCGTCCTGGCGGAGGACGACTTCGGGAACCTGGTCCGGCATCTCGCCGACGTCCACCCGAGCCGGTACCGGCAGCTCCTAGACGGGATCGACGCCGTCGCCTGGCACAACGTGGAGACGATCACCGAGCAGTCCGTCGCCCTGCGGTTCGTGGTCCTGGCCGACCGGCTCTATGACCGCGACGTGCCGATCATGGCGAGCGGGACGACGTTCGACCACCTCTTCACCGAGGAGATGATGGGCGGCGGCTACATGAAGAAGTACTACCGAGCGGTCTCCCGCCTCACGGCCCTCGCGCGGCAGGGGAGCGACGTCGCCCACTAGGCCCCACCGCGGTCCTCCCGCCGCCTCCGGCGGGAATGCAAGAAGCGCCGGTGCCGCCTCTCGGCGGGACCGGCGCTTCCTTATTGCCAGGCTGGGAATTACACGGCCGGCGGAGGGGTAGCGCCGATGTCGCCCTTGCCGTCCTTCTTGTCGATCCTGTCCACCATCCCCGAAGCCTTCGCCTGCACTCCGTTGATGTGGTGCGAGTACTTGCCATGGGTCCTGCCGTCGACGAAGTCGCCGGCTTTCCCGATGCCGTTCTTCACCTTGTCGGAATTATCGCCAATGAGTTCGGTCGCCTTACCCGCGAGGGTGCCGGCCTTGCCCTTGAGCCCGTCCAATAAACCCACGGACACCTCCTTTCGGTCGTGGAAACGCAGGACCGTTTCCGCTGTTCCAAGCATAGAGGAGGAACCTTCGGGTCCGGAGGGGGAACGGGGGAGTTCGCTCGGGGCTGAGCACAAAAAATGCCCGGTCCTCGCCAGGACCGGGCAACGGCCGCAATCGGCCGGAAAGAGCGGACGACGGGATTCGAACCCGCGACATCCACCTTGGCAAGGTGGTGCTCTAGCCAGCTGAGCTACGTCCGCAAAAAAGCGCCCCCGAGGGGGCGCCTTCGTGGGCGATACTGGGATCGAACCAGTGACCTCTTCCGTGTCAGGGAAGCGCGCTACCGCTGCGCCAATCGCCCATTTTCATGGTGCTCGTACCGTAGTGAGGTGGGGACGGGATTCGAACCCGCGTATACGGCTTTGCAGGCCGCTGCCTCGCCTCTCGGCCACCCCACCGTGACCGGATCGCTCCGGCCACCGGACTGATCCGGCCATACAGTGACTTGCGAGCGGACGACGGGGTTCGAACCCGCGACATCCACCTTGGCAAGGTGGTGCTCTAGCCAGCTGAGCTACGTCCGCAGAAGAAGGAAGAACCCGGAATTCCCGCTACCTGCCGAGCATTTCGCGGTGTTTCTTCGTTTTCCAACGAGAAAAAACTCTATCGGACGTTCGGGAGTTCGTCCAATCGGCGCGATGACGTGCTGCCTCGGCGGGGCCCCGGGATGCCCACTCGCCTGCACCTCGCTGTCAGAGCGGCCTGAGAGACTGGAGCCATGACCGCCCCGCTCCTTGCACACGCAACGCCGCACGGCCGCATGTACGCCCGCTCCACGACCGAGCAGCCGTCCGTGCCGTCCATCACCACCGTCATCTCGCAGCTGCCCAGTTCCCTCGGCGGCTGGTTCGGGCACATGGCGGCCAGTGCCCTGTCACGGGATCCGCGGCTGCCCGGAGCGCTGGGGGACCCGGCCGAGCTCAGGACGGCGGTCCGGGACGCGGCGTCGGCCGCCGAGCGCTACCGTGACGAGGCCGCCCTCCGCGGCACCCGGGTCCTCCACTACTGCGAGCAGGTGGCCCTGCGCGCCCTCGGCCGCCCCGAGGAGCTCGAGCTCGCCCGGCTGGCCCTGGAGGAGAACGAGGAGGGCGGCTTCGCGCAGCGGTTCGACGAGTGGTGGGAGCTGTACGACGTCCGTCCCGTCGAGCCGGAACTGACGGTGTGGAATGCCGAACTGGGGTACGCGGGCACCCTGGACCTCGTCGCCACGATCGGCGGCCGGACCTGCCTCATCGACTACAAGACGAAGAACACCGACCGGAACGGCTTCGTGAAGGCCCTCGACGACAAGGTCGTCATGCAGCTGGTCGCGGGCATGAAGGCGCAGGAATCCCTCGTCGACCCCCAGCAGGGCGAATGGCGGCCGTGGGTCCATGGCGACCAGCCGCTGCTGCTCGGCGTGGCCGTGGGCCAGACCGAGGTGCGGGCGATGCGGGCCAACCCCGCCGTGCTGCGGAACCACTGGCTCCGGTTCTGCGCCCTGCGCCGGGCCTGGGAGGCAGGGCTCGAGGCCGAGGAGGCCGGGCGCGCCCTGCTGCCGATCGGACCGCCCCCCACGAAGGCGGCGCCCGCCGAGCCCGCACTTCCCGCCTGAGGGCCGACCGGGGGTGATTCCCCGCGCCCGGGCGCCCCCGCACTAGGATTGACGGGAGCCGCGGCGCACACGGGTGCCGCGGTGCCGATGATCCCGCGCCCTGCGCGCACTCCGCGAAGCGAGGAACCGAACACCGATGGCCGTCCTGAGTATCCGCATGATCGGCGATCCGATCCTCCGCACGCCGGCAGTGGAGGTCACCGATTTCGGGTCCGACCTCGCCCGGCTCGTCGAGGACATGACCGAGACGATGATCGATGTGCAGGGGGCAGGGGGCAGGGCTCGCCGCGCCGCAGGTGGGGGTCGGGCTGCAGGTGTTCACCTACCGCGTCGACGGGGCAGAGGGGCACGTGGTGAATCCGGTCCTCGAGCTCGCAGGCCCCTCCCAGGGGGAGTCCGACGTCGAAGGCTGCCTGTCCGTCCCGGGCCTCGGAAGCTTCGTGGACAGGACGGACTGGGCCCGCGTCACCGGACAGGACCTGACCGGCAGGGAGATCACCGTGGAAGGGACCGGCATGCTGGCCCGAGCGCTGCAGCACGAGACGGACCACCTGCGCGGGACCCTCTACATCGACCGGCTCGAGGGGGAGGACCGCCGGAACGCCCTTCGGGCGATCCGCAGCGCCGACTACAGGAGCGTCACGTCCCGCACGGCCGCGGAGCGGTCCCGGTCGCTCGGTTCGAGCTTCACGCCAGGTGCGGCATCGACCCCGGGTGGCGCGGGTACCTTCGGCCGGACCACCCGGTGAGGATCCTCTTCGCGGGAACGCCCGAGGTCGCCGTCCCTTCGCTGCACGCGCTCGTCGACGCGGGGTTCGACGTCGCCGCCGTGCTCACGCGCGTCGACGCGCCGCTGGGCCGCAAGAAGGTCCTGACCCCGAGTCCCGTCGCCGCGGCGGCCGGGGAGCTCGGGCTGCCGGTCCTCAGGGCGAACAGGTTCACGCCGGAGCTGATCGACCAGCTCGCCTCGCTCGACCTCGACGCCGCCGCGATCGTCGCGTACGGCGGCATCGTCCCCGCCGGCCGGACTCGCCGTGCCGAAGCACGGCTGGATCAACCTGCACTTCTCGGTCCTGCCGGCATGGCGGGGTGCCGCCCCGGTGCAGCACGCGGTCCTCGCGGGGGACGACGTCACCGGTGCCACGACGTTCCGCCTCGAGGAGGGACTCGACACCGGTCCCGTCTTCGGCGTGATGACCGAGACGCTCGAACCGCAGGCCACGAGCGGTGAGGTCCTCGAGCGCCTCTCGCACAGCGGTGCCGTCCTGCTCGTGCAGACCCTCTCCGGCATCGCCTCCGGACGGTTGGAGGCCGCGCCGCAGTCGGGCGAACCGAGCTTCGCTCCGAAACTGGGGATCGACGACGCCCGCATCGACTGGTCGGAACCCGCCGTCGCCGTCCGGCGCCGCATCAACGCCGTCACCCCCGAGCCCGGCGCATGGACCACGCTCGAGGGGCAGCGCGTGAAACTCGGCCCCGTCTCGCCTGCCGCGGGAGACCCCGGCGGGGTGACCGGGCAGCCGGCCGCCGCGGGCCGACCCGCGCCCGGCGCGCTGCAGGTCGTGGACCGGGAGGTCCGGGTCTGGACAGGCACGGAGCCGGTGGTGCTCGGCAGCGTCCAGCCGGCGGGCAAGAAGATGATGAAGGCCCTCGACTGGGCACGAGGCGCGACGCGCGGAGAGCTGGTGTTCGAGTGAGTGGTACCGGAGGAACGAGCAGCGGATCCGGAGAGAACGGCCCGTCCCGGCGATCCGGTGGCGCCGGCGGATCGGGCGACCAGCCCGGCCGGGGCAGGCGCGCCGCCGCAACGAGCAGGGCCGGGAGCGCAACCGCGGGGACCGCCGGTTCTCGTCCGCCGCCGTCGCAGCGCACCCGCCGCGCCGACCCGGCACGCCTCGTGGCGTTCGAGGTCCTCCGCGCCGTGGCCGCCGAGGACGCCTACGCGAACCTGGTCCTGCCGGCGAGCATCCGCAGGCACGCGCTGGACCGCCGGGACGCCGGGTTCGCGACCGAGCTGACCTACGGCGCCCTGCGGGGCCAAGGGACCTACGACGCCGTCCTGGCCCGCTGCGTCGACCGGCCGCTCGGTCAGCTCGATCCCGCCGTGCTCGACGCGCTGCGCATCGGGGTCCACCAGCTCCTGGCGATGCGCGTCCCGGCGCACGCCGCGCTGGACCAGACCGTCGGACTGGTGCGCGCCGTGATCGGTGCCGGGCCCTCGTCGCTGGTCAACGCGGTGCTGCGCAAGGTGACCGCACACGACCTCGAGGGCTGGATCGGCGAGCTCGTCGACGGCATGACGGACGCGACCGCGATCGCGGCGCTGCGCCACAGCCACCCCGAGTGGATCGTCCGGGCACTGCGCCAGGCGCTCGTGGCCCACGGCCGCGACGTCGCCGAGATCGACGCACTCCTGGCGGCCGACAATGCAGCGCCCGTGGTGCACCTCGTGGCACTGCCGGGCCTCGCCACGCTCGACGACGCACTCACCGAGGGCGCGGAACCCGGTCGCCTCGCTCCCGGGTCGGCCTACTACTCGGGCGGCGACGTCAGCCGCCTCCCCGGGGTGTCGACGGGCACCGTCCGCGTGCAGGATTCCGGCTCGCAGCTCGTGGCCCGGGCCCTGGCCGCCGTCGACCTCGGCAACCGTCGGTCGGACGGTCCCGAGCAATGGCTGGACCTCTGCGCCGGCCCCGGCGGCAAGACGGCGCTGCTCTCGGCGATCGGGCAGGACAGCGGTGTCCACCTCACGGCGAACGAGCCGGTGCCGCACCGCGCCCAGCTCGTCCGCCAGGCGCTGCGGCCCCTGCCCGCGGACTCGTGGACGGTCCGCGTGGGCGACGGGCGCGACGTCGGGCGGGAGCAGCCGAGCGCGACCGCGTGCTCGTCGACGCCCCCTGCACGGGACTCGGCGCGCTCCGGCGCCGCCCCGAGTCCCGGTGGCGCCGGCAGCCATCGGACCTGGTGTCCCTCGCGCCGCTCCAGCGTGAGCTGCTGGGCTCGGCGCTCGACGCCGTCGCACCCGGGGGAGTGGTGGCGTACGTGACCTGCTCACCCCACCACGCGGAGACCGACGCCGTCGTCGACGACTGCCTGCGGAAACGGGCCGGGTTCGAGCGCCTCGACGCGGGCGCCGCCCTCGACGCCGTCAGCGTCGGGGGATCCCTCGACGCCGGACACGGCTCGAGTGCGCAGCTGTGGCCCCACGTGCACGGCACCGACGCGATGTACCTCGCGCTCATCAGGAAGAACCCGTGAGGCACACCCGGCCCGCGCGACGAAAGGAACGGTCATGACGCATCTCCGGATCAACGCGAGCATCCTCTCGGCGGACTTCGTGAACCTGGAGGCCGAGCTGCAGCGCATCGCGTCCGCCGACGCGGTGCACGTGGACGTCATGGACAACCACTTCGTGCCGAACCTCACCCTCGGCCTGCCGGTGGTCAGGCGGATCCAGCAGGTCAGTCCGCTGCCGCTCGACGTGCACCTGATGATCGAGGACGCGGACCGCTGGGCGCCGCAGTACGCCGAGGCCGGAGCGGCGTCCGTGACCTTCCACGCGGAGGCGGCGGCAGCGCCGGTCAAGCTCGCGCGCGAGCTCCGCGGCGCGGGATCGAAGGCGGGCATGGCACTCCGGCCCGCGACGCCGGTGGAGCCGTACCTGGACATGCTCGGTGAGCTCGACATGCTGCTCGTCATGACGGTGGAACCGGGATTCGGGGGACAGTCCTTCCTCGATCTCACGCTGCCCAAGATCCGCCGTGCCGCGGACGCCATCCGCGGTGTAGGTCTGCCGCTGGTCATCCAGGTCGACGGCGGCATCTCGGAGGAGACGATCCTCCGCGCGGCCGAGGCCGGCGCCACGGTCTTCGTCGCGGGGTCCTCGGTCTACGGGGCGGACGACGCCGCGTCCGCCATCTCCGCCCTGCGCTCGGCGGCCTCCCGGCCTGCCTGACGCGGCCTCCTAGACCGCCGCGGGCGGGTCGGTCACGGTGATGCGGACGGACAGTGCCGACCGGGCCGCTTCCTGAAGGACGGCGAACCGCGGATCCGGCACGGTCAGGAAGGGCACCTGCGGAAGATCCGCGAAGGGTGCGAGGACGGGTTCGCCGAGCGCCGCTGCCGCCAGCGCCCTGTCACCGCCGAGTTGCAGGCACGACGGCGTGTCCGCCGCATAGAGTGCGGCGGCGCGGATCGCGGTCTCCTCGACGAGGGCGTCGGCCTGGTTGGCGCGCCGACGCGCGAAGCGCTGCTGGGACCAGCCTCCGGCCGCCGTCCTGCCCTGGACGTAGCGCGTGCCCGTCTTCGACGAGACGACCACGCCTTTTCGCGCGACCCCTACCGAGTAGCCGCCCCGTCGGAGCAGGAGCAGTCCCACGGGAATCGTGAGGTCGCTACCCGACAGCAGAGCCGCGGTCAGCCCGGCCGGCCCCGGGATCGGGACCGCCGGCGGACGGGCCGCCCGCAACGGTGGGGTCAGGACGGCGCTGCAGCCGTTCGCGGCGACGATCCTCAGGGAGCCGTCGGTGGCCTCCGGGTCCGGCTGCACCTCGAAGGGGCCGTTGCGCTCGCCGAAGCGCCCGAGCCAACCCTCGAGCCGCTGCGCCTCGACGAGGACCGACCGGCTCGGGGACATGGGGTACCTTCTCGTCGTCAGCGGGGGAGGATCGGGTGCGAAAGACGGCCCCGCGGTGCCTTGCTCGTCAGTGGCCCACAGTAACGTTGACACCGTGAATGATCTATTCAGTGCGGCGGCGGACGACGACGAGACCGTCACCGACGGCGGTTCCGGCGCACCGGGCGCGGTACGGCCGCGCAGCCCTCTCGCCGTCCGCATGCGCCCGCGCACCCTCGACGAGGTGGTCGGGCAGCAGCACCTGCTCGGCTCCGGCTCACCCCTCCGGACGCTCGCCGGCGAGCACGATCCCGGTGCGCACGCCGCGCCGTCGTCCGTGATCCTGTGGGGCCCGCCGGGAACCGGCAAGACGACGCTCGCCCATGTGATCGCGCGCGGTCGGGGCCGGAAGTTCGTCGAACTCTCAGCGATCACCGCGGGGGTCAAGGACGTGCGGCGCGTCATGGACGAGGCGCTGACCTCGCGCGACCTGTACCGGCAGACCACAGTGCTGTTCCTCGACGAGATCCACCGGTTCAACAAGGCCCAGCAGGATGCCCTGCTGCCGGGCGTGGAGAACGGCTGGGTCGTGCTGATCGCCGCGACCACCGAGAACCCGTCCTTCTCGGTGGTGTCGCCGCTGCTCTCCCGCTCGCTCCTGCAGACCCTCCGGCCACTCGACGAAGCTGACGTCCGGGGCCTGCTCGAGCGGGCCGTCGACGACGAACGCGGACTCGCCGGGACCGTCGAGGTCTCCGGGGAAGCGCTCGAGCACCTCGTCCGCCTGGCCGCAGGAGACGCCCGGCGCGGGCTCACGGCGCTGGAAGCGGCTGCCGGCGTCGCCCGGTCGGAGCGGGACACGCAGGCTCCCGGGCATCACCCGGGCCGTCCGGAGGGCGAGGAGACGGGCGGAAGCGAGGACGGGGACGACGAGGGGCAGGATGCGCTGCCCGTGCTGGTGACGCTCGAGCACGCGGAGAAGGCGGTCGACGTCGCGGCCCTGCGCTACGACCGCGCCGGTGACCAGCACTACGACGTCGCGAGCGCCTTCATCAAGTCGCTCCGCGGATCCGACGTCGACGCGGCGCTGCACTATGCGGCACGCATGCTGGAGGCCGGCGAGGACCCGAGGTTCATCGCACGGCGGCTCATGATCTCCGCGTCCGAGGATGTCGGCATGGCCGATCCGACGGCCCTGCAGACCGCCGTCGCCGCTGCGCAGGCCGTGCAGCTCGTCGGCATGCCGGAGGCGCGCATCATCCTCGCGGAAGCCGTGGTGCACATCGCGACGGCGCCGAAATCGAACGCGGCCTACAACGGCATCAACGCAGCGATCGCCGACGTGCGGGCGGGGCGCGGCCAGGGGATCCCGGCGCACCTGCGGGATGCACACTATCCGGGGGCGTCGCAGCTCGGACACGGGAAGGGGTACGTGTACTCGCACGACGAGCCCCACGGCATCGCGCTGCAGCAGTACGCCCCGGACGACCTCGTGGGGCGCGACTACTACGCGCCGACGGACAGGGGCGCCGAGCGGGACATCGGCTCGCGCCTGACCCGCCTGCGCCGCATCATCCGCGGGACGTAGCGCCGCTGGGCACGGCGGGTCCCGGCACGGCGCACGATTCGGCGGCGACCGGCCCGACTGCTAGCATTGAACGCTGACTGGCAAGTCGCCGTGTACCAGCCATCTCCCCATGTGTCGCAGCAGGTTCCTGCTGCCCGCGCGGGGTGACGGCCAGGGTCGCGGCGGACTGTAGCACCGGGAAGCGGCCAATCCCGGCTCTCCGCAAGTGGAGGCCAGCGACACCAGGAAGTGCGGACGCCCCCGTGGCGCAGGTCCGTTCCTTCGCCGCAAAAACATCGAAAGGTAGACGTGGCTAACAACACACGTGCCCGCCGGAAGGTCCGCATCTCGCGTGCCCTCGGCATCGCTCTGACCCCGAAGGCAGAGAAGTACCTCGAGCGTCGGCCGTACGCGCCGGGCCAGCACGGCCGTGCGCGTCGCAAGCAGGACAGCGACTACGCCGTACGCCTGCGCGAGAAGCAGCGCCTGCGCGCCCAGTACGGTATCCGCGAAGCACAGATGACCCGTGTCTTCGAGGAGGCCCGCCGCACCGCAGGCCTGACCGGTGAGAACCTGATCGAACTGCTCGAGATGCGTCTCGACGCCCTCGTGCTCCGTGCCGGCTTCGCCCGCACGATCGCCCAGGCCCGCCAGCTCGTCGTGCACCGTCACATCATGGTCGACGGCTCCCGCGTGGACCGCCCGTCGTTCCGCGTGGCCGAAGGCCAGCTCATCCACGTTCACAGCCGCAGCGAGACCATGGTCCCGCTGCAGGTTGCTGCCGCCGGTGCGCACCGCGACGTCCTCCCCGCCGTCCCCGGCTACCTGGACGTCCAGCTCGACAAGCTCCAGGCGCGTCTCGTGCGTCGTCCCAAGCGCTCCGAGGTCCCCGTGACCTGCGAAGAGCAGCTCGTCGTCGAGTACTACGCACGCTAGTCGCCTCCGCTGACGGACGTGTCCGCCGGCGCAGGACGAAGGGTGGACGAAGAGCCCGCGGCACACGCCGCGGGCTCTTCGTTCTGTAAGGTACTAAGAGCAAGAATTCCCACGCCCGCCCCGGAGGCGGTGCACCCCTGTGTAAAAGGAGACCGCCCATGTCAGGTGGAGATATCGCGGGCCTGATAGCTGCCGGCGTGTTCGCCGTCCTGGTGCTGCTGCTGGCCGTGCCGATCTGGAAGCTCGGGCGGGTGTTCGACGAACTGCGCAAGGCCATCCGCACCGTCACCGACGAGACGACGCCGCTGATCGAGGAAGTCACGAGCACCGTGAGCACCACCCACCAGCAGCTCAAGACCGTCGACGGCATCACCTCCAACGTCTCCGACGCGTCGGCCAACATCTCCGCCCTGTCGTCGCTGGTCGCCGCCACCATCGGTTCGCCGCTCATCAAGGTGTCGGCGTTCTCCTACGGCGTCCGCTCGGCCCTCGCGGGCCGCAAGTCGCCGGCACGACGCCGTCGCAGCCGCTAGCCCCCAAGGAACCGGAGAGAACGATGATTCGAAGAGCATTCTGGCTGGCAGCCGGCATCACGATCGGCGTCGTCGCGGTGCGCAAGGTGTCGCAGGCGAAGTCCACCCTCGGTCCCGAGGGGCTGAACCGCGCCGTCGGGCAGATCAGCGACAGCATCGCCGACTTCGCCGACGCCCTGCGCTCGGCCATGATGGAGCGCGAGACCGACCTGCGCGCCGCACTCGGCGTCGAGGCACCGGCCGCCCCGGCGCCGACGCGACCGGCGGGACGCTCCCGCCCTCGCCGCGCCCTCGGCTAGCGCCGCGCAGCCCGCACAGCCGCCCGACGGCTCCGCGGCGAACACGTCCGCGACCCGACGTCGCACCGGGGCACGCCATGCCGCGCTGCCCCCGGTCGCGCCGGCGCCCTGACCGTTCCACCGCGTCCCGACCAACCACTGAAGGATTGCCCCATGAAGTCCCACGAGATCGCCAGTCGCTGGCTGAGCTACTTCGAGAAGAACGGGCACACGGTCGTGCCCTCGGCGTCACTGATCTCCTCCGATCCGTCGCTGCTCTTCACGGTCGCCGGGATGGTGCCCTTCATCCCGTACCTGACGGCCCGCGAAGTAGCGCCCTACAGCCGCGCCACCAGCGTGCAGAAGTGCATCCGCACGGGCGACATCGAGGAGGTCGGCAAGACCGCCCGCCACGGCACGTTCTTCCAGATGTGCGGCAACTTCTCGTTCGGCGACTACTTCAAGGCCGACGCCATCCGCCTCGCCTGGCAGCTCCTGACCAGCGACGTGGCCGACGGCGGCTTCGGCCTGCCGGCCTCGAAGCTCTGGATCACGGTCTACCACGAGGACGAGGAGGCGCTGGAGATCTGGCGCGACAGCATCGGCGTCCCGGTCGAGCGCATCCAGAAGATGGGCAAGAAGGACAACTACTGGTCCACCGGACAGCCCGGCCCGGCCGGCCCCTGCTCCGAGATCTTCTACGACCGCGGGCCCGAGTACGGCGTGGACGGCGGCCCTGAAGCCGACGACACCCGGTACGTGGAGATCTGGAACCTCGTGTTCATGCAGTACCAGCGCGGCGAGGGCACCGGCAAGGACGACTTCGAGATCCTCGGCGAACTGCCGAAGAAGAACATCGACACGGGCCTCGGCCTCGAGCGCCTCGCCATGATCCTGCAGGGCGTCGAGAACATGTACGAGACGGACCAGGTGCGTCCCGTCCTCGACCGGGCCGCGGCACTCAGCGGGAAGGTCTACACGAGCGCCGAGTCGCCCGAGGACCCGCACCACACCGACGACGTCCGCATGCGCGTGGTCGCCGACCACATCCGGTCCTCGCTCATGCTCATCGCCGACGGCGTCACCCCCTTCAACGAGGGCCGCGGCTACGTGCTGCGCCGCCTCATCCGCCGCGCCGTGCGTGCCATGCGCCTCCTCGGCGTGGAGAAGGCCTGCCTGCCGGAGCTGCTGCCGGCATCACGCGATGCGATGAAGGGCGTCTACCCGGAGGTCGAGAAGGACTTCGAGCGCATCAGCCGCATCGCCTACGCGGAGGAGAAGGCATTCCTGCGCACCATCGCCTCGGGTACCGCACGGCTCGAGGAAGCCGTCCGGGAGTCGCTCGCCGAGGAACGCCCCCTGTCCGGCCAGGACGCCTTCACGCTGCACGACACCTACGGTTTCCCGATCGACCTGACCCTCGAGATGGCCGAGGAGGCGGGGCTGGCAGTGGACGCCGACGGCTTCCGCTCGCTCATGCTCGAGCAGCGCCAGCGCGCCCAGGCGGATGCCCGCGGCAAGAAGGCCGGCCACGCCGACCTCTCGGTCTTCAACGAACTGCTCGGACGCGGCCAGACGATCTTCACCGGCTACGACGAGCTCACGTCCGAGGCGACGATCATCGGCGTGCTCGACAAGGGCCAGTCCGTCACCAGTGCGCTGCAGGGCGAGGAGATCGAACTCGTCCTCGACCGGACGCCCTTCTACGCGGAGGCGGGCGGCCAGGCCGCCGACGTCGGACTCGTCACGGGTGACGGGTTCGTCGTCGAGGTGCTGGACGTCCAGCGGCCCCTCAAGGGCCTCAGCGTCCACCGCGCCGTCGTGCGCGAGGGCGAGGTCGCCCAGGGCTCGAAGGTCACCGCGGCCGTGGACCGGCAGCGGCGCCACGCGGGGGAGCAGGCCCACTCGGGAACGCACATCGTCCACGCCGCCCTGCACGAGATCCTCGGCCCCGAGGCACTCCAGCGCGGGTCCTTCAACAAGGCCGGGTATCTGCGCTTCGACTTCTCCTGGGGTGAGGGCATCAGCGCCGCGGCCCGCTCGGAGATCGAGGAGGTCTCCAACATCGCGATCCGCAACAACTACGAGGTCGAGACGAAGATCATGTCCCTCGCGGATGCCAAGGCCCTCGGCGCCACGGCTCTCTTCGGCGAGGCGTACGGCGACACCGTCCGGGTGGTCGAGATGAACGCCGAGTTCTCCCGCGAGCTGTGCGGCGGCACACACGTGGCGTCCACGTCGCAGATCGGCAGCCTGACGCTCCTCGGTGAGCAGTCCGTCGGATCCGGCAACCGGCGCGTGGAGGCGCTCGTCGGGCTCGACGCGTTCCGGCATCTCGCCGCCGAGCGCGCCCTCGTCTCCGAGCTCTCCGACATGCTGAAGGTGCCGTCGGCCCAGCTGCCCGAGCGCCTCTCCGCCACGCTGAACAAGCTCAAGGCCGCGGAGAAGGAGCTCGACCGGCTCCGCATGGAACAGCTCGCCGCGGCCGCGGGATCGCTCGTCGACACGGCCGTCGACGTCGACGGCGTGCGCCTCGTCGCGCACGACTCCGGCGAGATCGGCGGCGCGGACGAACTGCGGACGCTCGTGCTGGACCTGCGCGGGCGCCTGGGGTCCGAGCCGGCCGTGGTCGCCGCGACCGGCGTCTCGCAGGACCGCCCGCTCGTGCTCGTCGCGACCAACGAGGCGGCGCGGACCGCCGGCGTGAAGGCCGGAGCGCTGGTCCGCACGGCCGCGAAGATCCTCGGCGGCGGCGGCGGAGGCAAGGACGACGTCGCGCAGGGTGGCGGTTCGGACGCCTCGCGCATCCCCGACGCACTCGCCGCCATCCGCACGGCTGTGGCAGAACGCTGACGCCTCCGATGACGGACGACGGGGCGGGAGCGGCGACCGGATTCCCGGACGCCGCCCCCTACCCCCGCGGTCCGAAGCTCGGCGTGGATGTCGGACAGGTCCGCGTGGGGCTCGCCGGCTGCGACCGGGACGGGCTGCTGGCCACCCCCATCCGGACGCTCAAGCGCGACGCGCGCAAGAACAGCGACGTCCGGATCCTGGTCCGGGAAGCCGTGGAGCGCGGTGTCGTCCAGATCGTCGTGGGCCTTCCGAGGAACCTCAGCGGCCGGGAGGGCGCGTCCGCCGACATGGCCCGGACCTATGCCGGCCTGGTGGCCGACGAATTGCTCCGCCAGTCCCACCCGGTGCCGGTACGCTTGGTGGACGAACGGCTGAGCACCGTATCGGCCCACCGTTCGCTCCGCGCGGCTGGTCTGAGCAGCCGTGAGCATCGTAAAGTGGTGGATCAGGTGGCCGCTGTCGAAATTCTCCAGCACGCCATCGACATGCAACGGTCACGTGGACGGGACGTGGGGGATCCGGTTGCTGTGCGTGAGGCAGAGGTCGCTCAGGACCTCCCGCCGACCCCTACAGAGGAGCCAGTTATCAAGGACAGTTCGTCGAGCACGAGGGAACCGGAGTCATGAGTAATCGTACCGGCCAGTCTCCCGCCTCCCGCGACTCCGACGGCCGGCACGGCCCCGGGACCCACGCCGGGGACGAGGGGTACGCCCACCCCGAGCCCGTCGAGGAATTCTTCGCCGCCCAGGACGACCGCCGGCCCGACCGCCGGCCGCAGTCGGCCAGGATGAGGCAGCGACGGCGCCTGCGGCGCACCGTCGTCATGCTCGTCGTCCTCATGCTGTTCGCGGGGACGGTCTACGGCGCCGCGATGATGCTGCGCGACTTCCTCGGACTCGACGACGTCACGGACTACGCAGGGCCCGGCGGTGAGGAGACCGTGTTCTCGGTCCCCCAAGGAGCCGGCGCCCTGGCGATCGGCGAGGGCCTCGAGAGCGCCGACATCGTGGCCGACTCGGCCACCTTCGTCACGGCTCTCTCGGCGATCGCGGAGGGGCGCGAGGTCCAGCCCGGTGAGTACGAGATGCGCCTCCAGATGTCCTCCGCGGATGCCGCGGAGGCGCTGCTGGGGGCCGACCCGTCCCTGGTGTCCTACGCCGCCGTCGCACGGGACCTCCGGCAGAACGAGGTCTTCGACATCCTCACCGAATCGACGGGCATCCCGCGCGCCGAGTTCGAGGCCCTCGCGGCCGCACCGACGCAGTTCGGCCTCCCGCCGCAGGCCCTCTCGCTCGAGGGCTACCTGCACCCGGGGGAGTACCGCTTCGACGTCGAGGCCGACGCGACCGACATCATCACCGAGATGGTCAAGGCCACGACGGACCGCCTGGCGCAGGACGGCGTCACCGACCCGGACAAGCAGTACGAGATCCTCACCATCGCGAGCATCGTGCAGGCCGAGGCGGGCGAGGGGGACTACGCGACCGTGGCCGGCTCGATCAGGAACCGGCTCACGCCCGGCAACACCGAGACCAACGGTCTCCTGCAGTCCGACGCCACCGTGGCCTACGGGCTGGGCAAGCGGACCTACCAGCTGACGCCCGAGGAGAAGGCGGACACGTCCAACCCGTACAACACCTTCGCGAACCCCGGCCTGCCGAAGGGCCCCATCGGCTCCCCGAGCGACGAGGCCATCGACGCGACGGTCAATCCGGCGGACGTGCCGTTCTACTTTTGGGTGACGGTGAACCTCGACACGGCCGAGACCAAGTTCTCCGAGACCTACGCGGAGCACCTGCGCTACGTCGCCGAGTACGACGCCTGGTGCGCCGACAACGCCGGACGGTGCGAGTAGGTGCCCACGGCGGCACCGGCGGCAGCGGGGGCGCCTTCGACGCTCCGAGCCGCCGTCATCGGTTCCCCGATCGGCCACTCCAAGTCGCCGCTGCTCCACGCGGCGGCGTACCGGGCCCTGGGGATCGACTGCTCCTACACCGCCATCGAGGTCGCTGAAACGGCCCTCGCCGCCTTCGTCGCCGGAGTGCGACGTGCCGACGACTGGCGGGGACTGTCCGTCACGATGCCGCTGAAGGGCGGTATGGCCCGGCTCGTCGACCACACCACGGAGCCGGCGTCGGTGCTCGGCGTGGTGAACACCGTCGTCGTCGAAGGGCACGGCGCGGACCGGGTCCTCACCGGGCACAACACCGACGTCGCGGGAGTGGCGCACGCCTGGCGGCCGCCGGCGTCCTGCGGCCCGAGCGGCCCGCCGTGCTCGGTGGAGGCGGTACCGCCGCCGCAGCCGTCGCGGGCCTGGCCCGGCTCGGCGCCACCGGGGTCACGGTGCTCGTCCGCCGGCCGGAGGCGGCCACCGGGCTCGCGCCGATCGGGGCCTCGCTCGGCATCGGGGTGACGGTCGCGCCCTGGGCCGGGGCAGGACGGGCGCTGGAGGAGTCGGACGTCGTCGTCTCCACGCTGCCGCCCCGCGCAGCGGACGCGCTCTGCCCGCTCCGGGACGGTTTCCGCACGGACGGTACCCTGCTCGACGTCGCCTACGACCCCTGGCCCAGCGCCCTGGCAGCACACTGGCAGCGCGCTGGCGGCACGATCGTGCCCGGCCTCGACATGCTGCTCCACCAGGCCGTCGAACAGGTCCGCCTGTTCTTCCCGGACACCGGACAGGACCGCACGACGATCTTAAACGTGATGTGTGACGCAGTGGGGGCTCCCCGGCACTGATGCCTGCAGTGCTGCATGGCAGTATGGGAACCATGTTGCGTTGGTTGACGGCAGGAGAATCGCACGGCCCCGCCGTGGTCGGGATCATCGAGGGGATGCCCGCGGGAGTGGGCATCACGAGCACCGACATCCAGGAGGCACTGGCCCGCCGCCGCCTCGGCTACGGGCGCGGTGCCCGCATGAAGTTCGAGCAGGACGCCGTGCGCATCCTCGGCGGCGTGCGTCACGGCCTCACGCAGGGCGGACCCGTGGCCATCGAGGTGGCCAACACCGAGTGGCCCAAGTGGGAGAAGATCATGTCCGCGGACCCGCTCGGCGAGGAGGACGCCGCCGAACTCGCCGCCTCGGCCCGCAACGCACCCCTCACGCGGCCCCGGCCGGGGCACGCGGACTTCACAGGCATGCAGAAATACGGCTTCGGCGAGGCGCGTCCCGTCCTCGAGCGCGCGAGTGCCCGCGAGACGGCCACGCGCGTGGCCCTCGGCACGGTGGCCGCGAAGTTCCTCGGGGGCCTCGGCATCCGGCTGGTCAGCCACACGGTGTCCATCGCCTCCGTGTCCGTCCCCGAGGACGCGCCCCTGCCCGGTCCGAGTGACGTCATCGCGCTCGACACCGACCCGCTGCGCTGCTTCCACCGGGACACCTCGGACGCGATGGTGGCCGAGGTCGACGCCGCCCACAAGGAGGGCGAGACCCTCGGGGGAGTCGTCGAGGTGGTCGCCTACGGGCTGCCGCCGGGACTCGGGAGCTACGTCCACTGGGACCGCCGGCTCGACTCGCGCCTCGCTGCAGCCCTCATGGGGATCCAGGCCATCAAGGGCGTCGAGGTGGGCGACGGGTTCGAGACCGCCGCACGCCGCGGAACGGCCGCACACGACGAGATCGTCCGGAACGAGGACGGCAAGATCGTCCGCGTCAGCAACCGCGCGGGCGGCATCGAGGGTGGCATGAGCATCGGGGACGTACTCCGCGTCCGCGCCGCCATGAAGCCGATCGCCACGGTCCCGCGCGCCCTGCGCACGGTGGACGTCAGCACGGGCGCCGCTGCCCGGGCCCATCACCAGCGCTCGGACGTGTGCGCGGTGCCCGCGGCCGGAGTGGTCGCCGAGGCCATGACCGCGCTGGTGCTGGCCGAGGCGGTCACCGAGAAGTTCGGCGGCGACTCCCTCGCGGAGACGGCCCGCAACCTGCGCAGCTACCTCGAGAACATCCCGGAGTTCCTGGACTCCGCCGGCGTGTGATGGAGACCCGTTCCCGCCTGGTGCTCATCGGGCCCATGGCATCGGGCAAGTCGGCGGTGGGGCGCGCGCTGGCGCAGCGCCTGCACGTCCCCTTCATCGACTCCGACCGCGTGATCGTCGAACGGCACGGCAGTATCGGCTCCCTCTTCGCCCGCGAGGGCGAGCCGTTCTTCCGGAGCATCGAGGCCGACGTGGCGCGCGAGGCCCTGGGAACGGACGACGCCGTGGTCTCCCTCGGCGGCGGAGCGGTGCTCCATCCGCGCACCCGGGCGCTGCTCGCCGATGCAGCCGTGGTGTTCCTCGACACCGACCTCGACACCGTCCTGCCCCGCATCAGCGCGGACACCGCCCGCCCCCTGCTCACGGGGAGTCCCGCCGAGCGCTGGCAGGAGCTCTACACGCAGCGCCGGCCCACGTACGCCTCACTCGCGTCGATCACCATCGACACGCGCGGCCGCTCGGTCCGCGCCGTCGCCGACGCGGTGCTGCAGGAACTGCACCGAGACCTCCGGACCGACCGCGACGTCGTCCCGGCACCGATCATCCGCCCGACCGACGAAAGCGAAATGCAACCCCATGTCGACTGACGACGCGACCATCATCCCGGTGACCGGCAGCACTCCCGAGAACACCTACGACGTCGTCGTGGGACGGGGACTGCTCGGCCGCCTGCCGGCGATCCTCGGCGAGCGGGTGCGCCGCGTCCTGGTCATCCACCCGCGGGCCCTGCGCGCCACGGGCGACACCGTGCGCGCCGAACTCGCCGATGCCGGCTTCACGGCCGTGACGGCCGAGATCCCGGACGCCGAGGAGGGCAAGCACATCCAGGTGGCCGCCTTCTGCTGGCAGGTGCTCGGCCAGAACGACTTCACGCGCTCCGACGCCGTCGTCACGGTGGGCGGCGGAGCGGTGACGGACCTCGGCGGGTTCGTCGCGGCGACCTGGCTGCGCGGCGTGCGGGTGGTGCACCTTCCCACGAGCCTCCTCGGGATGGTGGACGCCGCCGTCGGCGGGAAGACGGGCATCAACACGGCCGAGGGGAAGAACCTCGTGGGCGCCTTCCACCCGCCGGCGGCCGTCCTGGCCGATCTGGACGCCCTGGGCACGCTCCCCAGGAACGAGCTCGTGACGGGGCTCGCGGAAGTGGTCAAGTGCGGGTTCATCGCGGATCCGGTCATCCTCGACCGGATCGAGCAGGACACGCGGGCGGCCACGGACGCGGCGTCACCGGTGCTGCGCGACCTCGTGGAACGGGCCATCCGGGTCAAGGCGGACGTCGTCTCCGAGGACCTGCGCGACACGGGCAGGCGCGAGTACCTCAACTACGGGCACACCCTCGCCCACGCCATCGAGCTCGCCGAGCGGTACTCCTGGCGGCACGGTGCGGCGGTCTCCGTGGGCCTGGTCTTCGCCGCGGAGCTCTCGCGCATGGTGGGGCGGCTCGGCGACGCGGACGCCGACCGCCACAAGGCCATCCTCGAATCCCTCGGGCTCCCCGTGACCTACCGCCGGGACCGCTGGGCGTCCCTCCTCGACGGTATGCGCCGGGACAAGAAGTCACGAGGCGACCTCCTCCGCTTCGTCGTGCTCGACGGCATCGGGCGGCCCGGCATGCTCGAGGTCCCCGACACCTCCCTGCTCTTCGCCGCGTATCAGGAGATCGCCTCCTGACAGGCAGCGAACGGTGCTCCGCACCGTTCGGGAGCCCGTCGCGCCGCGCGGGGTAGACTGGTCCCTGGACTTTTGGCGCGACTCCGCGCGCCCGCTGTGCCTCGGCCGGCCCATCCATCCGCGAAACCGACGAAAGTGAATCTGTGGCGACCACGAACGACATCAAGAACGGCACTGTGCTGAAGCTCGAGGGCAACCTCTGGAACGTCCTCGAGTTCCAGCACGTCAAGCCCGGCAAGGGTGGAGCATTCGTCCGCACCAAGCTCCGCAACATCCTCTCCGGCAAGGTGGTCGACAAGACCTTCAACGCAGGCCTGAAGATCGAGACGGCCACCGTGGACCGCCGCGACTACCAGTACCTGTACAAGGACGGCGAGGACTTCGTCTTCATGGACACCACGGACTACGACCAGATCACCGTGCCCGGGAAGGTGGTCGGCAACGCCGCGAACTTCATGCTCGAGAGCCAGATGGCCACCATCGCCATGCACGAGGGCTCGCCGCTCTACGTCGAGCTCCCCGCGTCCGTCACGCTGGAGATCACCTACACCGAGCCGGGCCTGCAGGGCGACCGCTCGACCGGCGGCACCAAGCCCGCGACGGTCGAGACCGGCCACGAGATCCAGGTCCCGCTGTTCCTGGGCAACGGCACCAAGGTCAAGGTCGACACCCGGACCGGCGAGTACCTGGGACGCGTCAACGAGTGAGCGCCCGCAGTAAGGCCCGACGCCGGGCCCTCGACATCCTCTTCGAGTCGACGCAGCGCGAGATGCCTGCCCTCGAGGTCATCCGCGCACGCCGCGAGAAGACGGACATGGTCATCGCCGACTACACGGTGGACATCGTCGAGGGCGTCCTCGAGCACCAGGAGCAGATCGACGAGTTCCTCAGCACCTACTCCCAGGGCTGGACGCTCGACCGCATGCCCGCGGTCGACCTCATGATCCTCCGGATCGGCAGCTGGGAACTGCTGTACAACGACGACGTCCCCGACGGAGTCGTCGTGAGCGAGGCCGTGGAGCTCGCCAAGGTCCTCTCCACCGACGAGTCGCCGAAGTTCGTCAACGGCCTCCTCGGCCGGCTGCAGCAGCTCAAGCCGACCCTCCTCGCGTAGCTTCGCCCCTACGGATCCTCCGAGATCCGGAGCCATCCGCCACGGGAAGCTCCCGCCGGCCGCCCTCCGGGCCGTCGACGGGAGCTTCCCGCGTCTGAGGCCCGGACCAGCGGTGCGGGGGAGCTGCGGGCGCGCCTCAGCGGGCGGCCGATGCCAGCTGGAAGATCCGCGCGCGCCGCTGCGTGGCGTCGTCCAGGAGCCTGCGCTCCTCGACGGCGTAGTCGGCGTCGCGCCGTCCGCCCAGCATGCGCTGCCGCGTGTAGGCGATGCGCGAGCCGGTGCGGATGAACGCCCGCATGTCCTGCTCGGCCCCGACGGACTGCGCCCACGCGAGCGCCTGCGACCGGCCCGGGCGCGTCGCCAGCATCCGGACCTCCTCGGGGGTGAACCAGCCTGCCCGGGCGTAGTCGCCGAGCCGCGCCTCGGTCAGGCGGCGCTCGGAGCGACGCAGGAGGACGACGGAGATCACCGCGGCCAGGAACAGCGGCACCTGCACCACGAGGTAGAACAGGAAGAAGTCGTTGAAGAGCACGAGGGTGCCGCCGTTCCACAGCATGTGCCCCGCGATGGCCGGGAGGAGTCCGAGGACGAAGGCCCCGAGGATCCGGGCGTTCCCACCGCCACGGCTCAGCGCGAACCCGAGGACGAAGCCGAGGAGCGAGGTGAACATCACGTGCGCGAAGGGCGAGAACAGGCCGCGCAGGATGAAGACGCCCACCAGCGCGCCGGCGTTCCCCGACTCGACGACCGCGGAACCGAAGTACAGGATGTTCTCCGTGAACGCGAAGCCCGCCGCGACCGTCCCGGCGTAGACGATGCCGTCCACGGGGCCGTCGAAATGGCTCCGGCGCGTATAGACGAGGATCAGCACGCCGAGGCCCTTGGCGAACTCCTCGACCAGCGGCGCCTGGAGTACCGGCCCGATCACCTCCGGCGAGGTGGTGCCGAGCGCGCTGACCAGCAGTTCCACGACGTAGGTGCCGAGCAGCAGCGTCACGACGACGGAGGTGCCGGCGCCCCAGAGGAACGCGAAGAGCAGGGCGCCGCGCGGTTCGGGATCCCATCGGTCGATCCAGCGCAGCCCGAGCAGGCAGATGCCCAGCGGCACGAGGGCGAGGATGCCGCACAGGAGGAACGCGGACGGACCCAGCGACAGGGAGAGCAGGAGCAGGACGCCTGCCACGACCAGGGCCGCGACGATCACGAGGACCACGTTGAGCACGCCGTGGCGGCGCGGGGGAGCCTGGTTCCAGACCGGCTGGAAGGGGTGTCCTGCGGTGCGGGCGGGCGCCGGGCGGTGGTGCCGCACCGTGGTCTCGCCCCACCAGCCCTGGTGCTGCTGCGGCTGCTGCCGCGGCTGGTGGTGGCCGTCGGGGTGGTGGCCCACGCCCCCGGCACCGGTCCACCGCGGGCCGCCCGCGCCTGCTCCGGAATCGTCTCTCGCCATGATGCAACCCTAGGGGCAAGCGGCGCTGTGATAGTTTTGACGGTGCAACCAGCCTTTAAATTCCGTCCGGTGAGGCGGGGAAGGAGGAAGCGTGTTATGAACGTGCCTGCCTCGGAAACCGGCATCCACAAGCGCGTCGTTCTCGCAGAAGCAGACATCGACCGTGCTCTCACGCGCATCGCCCACGAGATCCTCGAGGCGAACAAGGGGCCGCGTGATCTCGTCCTCCTCGGCATCCCGCGCAGGGGCTTCCCGCTGGCGCAGCGGCTCGCCCAGAAGATCGCGGCCGTCGATCCGTCCGTCGACGCGGACCTCATCACGGGACAGCTCGACGTCACGATGTACCGCGACGACCTCCAGCGCAATCCGACCCGCTCGCCGCTCGCCACCCAGCTGCCGCCGTCGGGCATCGACGACAAGGTCGTGGTGCTGGTCGACGACGTCCTGTACTCGGGGCGCACCATCCGCGCCGCCCTCGACGCCCTCGCGGACCTCGGACGCCCGCGCATCGTGCGCCTGGCGGTCCTCGTGGACCGCGGGCACCGGGAACTGCCCATCCGCGCCGACCACGTCGGGAAGAACCTCCCGACGTCGTCCCGCGAGCGCGTGCGGGTCCACCTCGCGGAGATCGACCTGATCGGCGGTTCCGCGGTGAACGAGGTCGTCATCGAGGACCGCGCGTGAAGCATCTGCTCAGCACGCAGGACCTCTCCGCGAGGAACGCCCTGCGCCTGCTGGACGTCGCCGAGGAGATGTCGGCCGTGGGGGAGCGGGAGATCAAGAAGCTCCCGGCCCTGCGCGGACGCACCGTGGTGAACCTCTTCTTCGAGGACTCAACGCGCACGCGCATCTCCTTCGAGGCCGCGGCGAAGCGCCTGTCCGCGGACGTCATCAACTTCGCGGCGAAGGGCTCCTCGGTGTCCAAAGGGGAATCCCTGAAGGACACGGCCCAGACCCTGGAGGCGATGAGCGCCGACGCCGTCGTCATCCGCCACCCGGCCTCCGGGGCGCCGGCGCGCCTCGCAGCATCGGGCTGGATCGATGCGGCCGTGGTCAATGCCGGCGACGGGACCCACGAACACCCCACGCAGGCACTCCTCGATGCGTTCACGCTCCGGCGGCATTGGGCGCGGATCGGCGACGGCCCGTCGGCGGGCACCACGCTCGCCGGGATGAAGGTCCTGATCGTCGGTGACGTCCTCCACTCCCGGGTGGCCCGCTCCAACGTGTGGCTCCTGACCACCCTGGGTGCGGAGGTCCTGCTCGCGGGCCCGCCCACGCTGCTGCCCGTCGGGATCGGATCCTGGCCCTGCACGGTGTACTACAACCTCGACGACGCCCTCGCGCAGCGTCCCGACGCCGTCATGATGCTCCGCCTGCAGGCGGAGCGCATGAGCGCCGCGTTCTTCCCGTCCACACGCGAGTACTCGCGGCGCTGGGGCTTCGACGACGGGCGCCTGGCGCTGCTCGACACGATGGGCCTGCACGACACCGTCATCATGCACCCCGGGCCCATGAACCGCGGGCTCGAGATCTCCTCCGCCGCGGCCGACTCGCCCCGCTCCACGGTCCTCGCCCAGGTTCGCAACGGCGTGTCCGTGCGCATGGCCGCGCTCTACCTGCTGCTCTCGGGCGACCACCACGACGAGCAGGACGGCGAGATGCACGACGAACCGCCCGCCACGACGCCGGAAGGCCGCATCAAGTGACGACGAACACCAGCACCCTGCCCGAGCACCTCATCGTGGGCGCCTCGATCTCGGGCGGCGCCCCGCAGGACCTCCTGGTCCGCGACGGCGTCCTCGCCGCCGTCGGGCCGTCCGCGGCCGAGGACGCCTCGACGGCCGCGGTCACCATCGACGCCGAGGGCCTCGTCGCCCTGCCCGGCATGGTGGACCTCCACACGCACCTCCGCGAGCCGGGCCGGGAGGACTCCGAGACCGTCGAGACCGGATCGCGCGCCGCCGCGCTGGGCGGATTCACGGCGGTCCATGCCATGGCCAACAGCTCGCCCGTGGCCGACACCGCGGGCGTCGTGGAACAGGTGTACCGCCTCGGCCTCGCCTCGGGCTGGGTCGAGGTCCGCCCGGTGGGTGCGGTGACCGTGGGCCTCGGTGGGGAACGGCTCGCGGAACTCGGGGCGATGGCGGAGTCCCGTGCGTCGGTCCGGGTCTTCTCCGACGACGGCATCTGCGTCTCCGATCCGGTGCTCATGCGCCGGGCGCTCGAGTACGTCAAGGCCTTCGACGGCGTCATCGCACAGCACGCCCAGGAGCCGCGGCTCACCGAGGGCGCCCAGATGAACGAGGGCGACGTCTCGGCGGTCCTCGGACTCACCGGGTGGCCCGCGGTCGCGGAGGAGAGCATCATCGCCCGCGACGTCCTGCTCGCCCAGCACGTCGGGTCGCGGCTGCACGTCTGCCACGTGTCCACCGCGGGGTCGGTCGAGATCATCCGCTGGGCCAAGGCCCGCGGCATCGACGTCACTGCCGAGGTCACGCCGCACCACCTGCTCCTCACCGACGAACTCGTCCGCAGCTACGACCCCGTCTACAAGGTCAACCCGCCGCTGCGCACCTCGGAGGACGTCCACGCCCTGCGGGGCGCCCTCGCCGACGGCACCATCGATGTCGTCGGTACGGACCACGCCCCGCACCCGAGCGAGCACAAGGAGTGCGAGTGGGCCCAGGCCGCGATGGGCATGACCGGCCTCGAGACCGCCCTGTCCGTGGTGCAGCACACCATGGTGGAGACCGGCCTGCTCGACTGGGAGGGCTTCGCCCGGGTCACGTCCGTCACCCCGGCCCGGATCGGCCGCCTCGCCCACCAGGGCCGTCCCCTGGCGGCCGGTGAGCCGGCGAACCTGATCCTCGTCGATCCCGCCGCGCGGTGGACGGTCGATCCGGCGACCATGGCCACGAAGGGCCGCAACAGCCCCTTCCGCGGCCTCGAGCTGCCCGGCAGCGTGCGGGCGACGTTCTACGGCGGCCATCCCACGGTGCTCGACGGACGCCTGGCGACGCCCCGGCGGTCCGCGGGACCCGCGACCAGCCAGGAGGCGCCGGCATGGAGTATCTAGGGTGGGTGGCCCTCGCCGTCGGCATCATCCTCGTCGTCGTGGCCCTGATGGCCCTCGGCTGGCGCAACCGGCTCCGTCGCCAGGCGGACGTCGCCGAACCCCCGGATGCTCCCGCCGATCCCGGCCCCGCACTCTACGAGGCCGAGGGCCAGTACGTCGCGACGACGACGGCGGGGGACTGGCTCGACCGCATCGCGGTGCACGGACTGGGTTTGCGCGGCAACGCCGTCGCCACCGTGCACGCGGCCGGTGTCCTGATCACGCGCACGGGTGCGCGCACCGTGTACATCCCCCGCACAGACCTCGCGTCGGTCCAGCTCGCCAGCGGCATGACCGGCAAGTTCGTCGAGAAGGAGGGCCTCGTCGTGATCACGTGGCGCCTCGGCGCCGATCGGGTGGATACGGGCTTCCGTACCCGTCATGCCACCTCCAAGGCCCAGCTGGTCGCCGCCGTCGCGGCACTCGTGCCGGCCGAACCCCCCGCTACGACACACCACCGAACTCCACCGACCCCGAAGGCAGGGAACAGCTGTGAGCACCGTCCAATCCAAGGCACCGGTCCATCGGAAGGCACCCGCGGTGCTCGTCCTCGAGGACGGGCGGACCTTCCGCGGCCGCGCCTACGGCGCCGAGGGCACAGCCCTCGGCGAGGCCGTCTTCGCCACCGGCATGACCGGTTACCAGGAGACCATCACCGACCCCTCCTACGCGCGCCAGCTGGTGGTCCAGACGGCCCCCCACATCGGCAACACCGGGGTCAACGCCGATGACGCCGAGTCCCGGCGGATCTGGGTGGCCGGCTACATCATCCGCGACGCCGCACGGCGCCCGTCGAACTGGCGCTCCGAGCAGAGCCTCGACGACCAGCTGCGCGAGCAGGGCGTCGTCGGCATCGAGGGCGTCGACACGCGCGCCATCACCCGCCACCTGCGCGAGCGCGGCGCCATGCGTGCCGGGATCTTCTCCGGTGAGGACGCCGCGCAGTCGGAGGGCCGGCTGCTCGAGAAGGTCGTCGCCCAGCCGTCCATGGCGGGCGCGCGCCTGGCCGACGAGGTCAGCATCGACGCCGCGTACGTCGTCGAGCCCGCCGACCACGGCTGGACCGGGGAGACGGTGGCGACGATCGCGGCGCTGGACCTCGGCATCAAGGCCATGACGCCCAAGCACTTCGCCCAGCGCGGCGTGCGCACCGTCGTCCTGCCGGCCGGGGCGACCTTCGACGACATCGCGGCCGCGCGGCCCGACGGCGTCTTCCTGTCCAACGGCCCGGGTGATCCTGCCACGGCCGACGCGCAGGTGGAGCTCCTCCGGCGCGTGCTCGACGAGCGGATGCCGTTCTTCGGGATCTGCTTCGGCAACCAGATCCTCGGACGCGCGCTCGGCTTCGGCACGTACAAGCTCCGCTACGGCCACCGCGGCATCAACCAGCCGGTCCTGGACCGCCGCACCGGCAAGGTGGAGATCACCTCGCACAACCACGGCTTCGCGGTCGACGCGCCGCTCGAGGGACCCGTGGAGGCACCCGCCGGCCGTTACGGCCGCGTCGAGGTGAGCCACGTCAACCTGAACGACGACGTCGTCGAGGGCCTCGCGTGCCTGGACCTGCCCGCGTTCTCCGTCCAGTACCACCCCGAGGCGGCAGCGGGTCCCCACGACTCCGCCTACCTCTTCGACCGGTTTCTCGACCTCATGCAGGCCGAGAAGGAACGCGGAGGCTCGGGCGACGCCCGCGCGGCCTCGGCCCTCGATGCCCCCTCCGAGTCGGAGGCGCTGGCGCGTGCGGCCGCCGCAGAACTCGGCACCCACGGATCCAAGGTGACGGGCACGCAGCCCCGGCACAGCCCCGCAGAACAGAGCAGCACCACGCAGGAAGAGAACTGATGCCCCGCAGAACCGACCTCAAGAGCGTCCTGGTCATCGGCTCAGGGCCGATCGTCATCGGTCAGGCCGCCGAATTCGACTACTCGGGCACCCAGGCGCTGCGCGTCCTGCGCGAGGAGGGCCTCCGCGTCATCCTCGTGAACTCGAACCCCGCCACGATCATGACCGACCCCGAGTTCGCGGACGCCACCTACGTGGAGCCGATCACGCCCGACGTCGTCGCGAAGATCATCGAGAAGGAGCGCCCGGACGCCCTGCTGCCGACCCTCGGCGGGCAGACGGCCCTGAACACGGCCATCGCCCTCGACAAGAACGGCGTCCTGGAGAAGTTCGGCGTCGAGCTGATCGGTGCGAACATCGCGGCCATCGAGCTCGGCGAGGACCGCGAGAAGTTCAAGGGCGTCGTCGAGCGCTGCGGTGCCGAGTCCGCCCGCTCCGCCATCATCCATTCGATCGACGAGGCCCTCGTGGCGGCGGAGGACCTGGGCTACCCGATGGTCGTCCGGCCCTCCTTCACGATGGGCGGCCTCGGTTCCGGACTCGCGTACACCGAGCAGGACCTCCGCCGGATCGTCGGCCAGGGCCTGCAGTACAGCCCCACGAGCGAGGTCCTCCTCGAGGAGAGCATCCTCGGCTGGAAGGAGTACGAGCTCGAGATGATGCGCGACAAGAACGACAACGTCGTGGTCGTCTGCTCCATCGAGAACGTCGATCCCGTGGGCGTGCACACCGGCGACTCCATCACCGTGGCCCCGGCCCTCACGCTCACCGACCGCGAGTACCAGCGCCTGCGCGACATCTCGATCGCCGTCATCCGCGAGGTCGGCGTCGACACGGGCGGCTGCAACATCCAGTTCGCCGTCGAGCCGGACACCGGGCGCGTCGTCGTCATCGAGATGAACCCGCGCGTCTCGCGGTCCTCCGCGCTGGCGTCGAAGGCCACGGGCTTCGCGATCGCCAAGATCGCCACGAAGCTCTCCCTCGGCTACACGCTCGACGAGATCCCGAACGACATCACCCTGAAGACCCCCGCCTCGTTCGAGCCGACGCTCGACTACGTCGTGGTCAAGGTGCCGCGCTTCGCGTTCGAGAAGTTCCCCGCCGCCGATCCCACGCTCACCACCACCATGAAGTCCGTCGGCGAGGCCATGGCCATGGGCCGCAACTTCACCGAGGCGCTCCAGAAGGCACTGCGCTCGCTCGAGCAGAAGGGCTCCCAGCTCTCCTTCGCGCCCGTCGCGGCGGAGGACGTCGACACCCTCGTCGAGGCGGCGAGGCGCCCCACCACCGAGCGCCTCTCGCAGGTGCAGCGCGCGCTGCTCGGCGGTGCGAGCGTGGAGCGGCTGTACGAGGCCACGGGGATCGACCCGTGGTTCCTCGACCAGCTCGTGCTGCTCAACGAGGTGGCGGAGGAGGTGCGCTCGGCGCCGAACCTGACGGAGGACGTGCTGCGGCACGCCAAGCGCCACGGCTTCTCCGACGAGCAGATCGGGTTGCTGACCTCCACCCCCGACGCCGTGGTGCGCGGTGTCCGGCACGCCCTCGGCATCCGCCCGGTCTTCAAGACGGTGGACACGTGCGCCGCGGAGTTCGCCGCCTACACGCCGTACCACTACTCGTCCTACGACGAGGAGGACGAGGTGGAGCAGCACGAGAAGCCCTCGGTCATCATCCTCGGCTCCGGACCGAACCGGATCGGCCAGGGGATCGAGTTCGACTACTCGTGCGTCCACGCCACCATGGCGCTGCGCGAGGCCGGCTACGAGACGGTCATGGTCAACTGCAACCCCGAGACGGTCTCCACCGACTACGACATCTCCACGCGCCTGTACTTCGAGCCGCTGACCCTGGAGGACGTCCTGGAGGTCATCGCCGCGGAGCAGCGCACGGGTGGCGTGCTCGGCGTGTTCGTGCAGCTCGGCGGCCAGACCCCGCTCAAGCTCGCCCAGGAACTGGCCGACGCCGGCATCCCGATCCTCGGCACGTCGCCGGAGGCCATCGACCTCGCCGAGCACCGCGGGGCCTTCAGCCGCGTCCTCGACGCGGGCGGGCTCATCGCACCGAAGAACGGCACCGCGGTGTCCTTCGAGGACGCCAGGACGATCGCCGACGACATCGGCTACCCCGTCCTCGTCCGTCCGTCCTACGTGCTGGGCGGCCGCGGCATGGAGATCGTCTACGACGAGGCCAACCTCTCCCGCTACATCACGAACGCCACGGAGATCACCGAGGCGCACCCCGTGCTGATCGACCGCTTCCTCGAGGACGCCATCGAGATCGACGTCGACGCCCTGTACGACGGCACGGAGATGTACCTCGGCGGGATCATGGAGCACATCGAGGAGGCCGGGATCCACTCCGGCGACTCGGCGTGCGTGCTGCCGCCCATCACCCTCGGCGCCGACGTCCTGCAGCGCGTCCGCGAGGCGACACTCGCGATCGCCGAAGGCGTCGGTGTCCGCGGACTCATCAACATCCAGTTCGCCCTCGCCTCGGACGTGCTCTACGTCCTCGAGGCGAACCCGCGCGCCTCGCGGACCGTGCCCTTCGTGTCGAAGGCCACGGGCGTGCAGCTCGCGAAGGGCGCGGCGCTCATCGGGACCGGCGTGACCATCGCCGAGCTCCGCGGCGAGCGCGGCCTGCTGCCCGCCCGGGGCGACGGCGGATCCCTGCCGCTGGACGCCCCGGTGTCCGTCAAGGAGGCCGTCCTGCCGTTCAGCCGCTTCCGCACGCCGGAGGGCACCGTGGTGGACTCGCTGCTGGGCCCGGAGATGCGCTCGACGGGCGAGGTGATGGGGATCGACAAGTACTTCGACACCGCCTTCGCCAAGAGCCAGGCCGCGGCCAACGCGGCCCTGCCCGTTCGCGGCAAGGTCTTCGTCTCCGTGGCGAACCGCGACAAGCGGTCCATCATCATGCCGGTGAAGCGCCTCGTGGACCTCGGCTTCGAGATCGTCTCGACGGGCGGCACCGCGGACGTCCTCCGCCGCAACGGCATCCAGGCGACCACGGTCCGCAAGGTCGCCGAGGGAGCGGGCGAGGGCCGGGGCACGGTCGTCGACCTCATCACCGAGGGCGGCATCGACATGATCATCAACACGCCCTCGGGCGGCCAGGCACGCGGCGACGGCTACGAGATCCGCGCGGCCGCGACCTCCTACGGGCTGCCGGTGATCACCACCATCCCCGAGGTGGGGGCCGCCGTCCAGGCGATCGAGGCCATGCGCTCCTACGAGTGGTCGGTGACGAGCCTCCAGGAACACGCCGCCAACCTGCGCGCGTCGACCGAGGCCCGCGATGCCTCCTGAGGCGGGTGCCGCCGCGTCCCGTGCCCCCTTCGGGGAGCGCCTCGCGGCGGCCCGCGAGGCGAAGGGCAGCCTGTGCGTCGGGATCGACCCCCACCCCGCCCTGCTGGGCGCCTGGGGACTGGACGACTCGCCCGCGGACCTCGAGCGGTTCTCGCTCGCGGTGCTCGACGCCGTCGGGCCCGTCGCGGCAGCCGTGAAACCCCAGGTGGCCCTGTACGAGCGGCACGGGGCTCGCGGGCTGGCCGTCCTCGAGACGCTCCTGCTGCGCGCAGCGGAGGCCGACGTCCTGACCATCGCCGACGCGAAGCGCGGCGACATCGGCTCGACCATGCAGGCGTACGCGGAGGCGTGGCTGGGGGAGGGCCGGCCCCTCGCCGCCGATGCCGTCACGCTCAACCCCTACTTACTTGGGCTTCGAGTCGCTCCGTCCCGCGCTCGACCTCGCGGCGGCCACGGGCCGCGGCGTCTTCGTCCTCGCGCTGACCTCGAACCCGGAGGGCCGCTCCGTGCAGCACGCCGGCGGGGAAGAGTCCGTGGCGCGGTCCATCGCCCGTGCCGCCGCGGCCGAGAACGTCGGGACCGGCCCCGGATCCGTCGGGCTCGTCGTCGGGGCGACCATCGGCGACGCGGCGCACCGGCTCGGCCTCGACCTGGCCTCTCTCAACGGCCCGATCCTCGCGCCCGGGGTGGGCGCCCAGGGCGCGGGGCCGGAGGAACTCGCCTCCGCCTTCGGGACGGCCCTGCCGTTCGTGCTCCCGACGTCGAGCCGTGCCATCCTGGCCGCCGGCCCCGACGGCGGGAACCTGCGCTTCGCGGCCGAGCGGACGCGCGACGAGCTCGGGTGAGCCGGGGCGCGCATTGATTTCGGACGGGTGCGCCCGGTAGGTTCGGTTCCGGACCGACCCCGCGCCGGTCCCGTTCGACCTCTGTTCCGCCCGGGTCATCCTCGGGCGATCCATCCGACGAGCGGTCGCCGCCCTGTGTGGCGCCGTCCAGCGCAGGGAGCACCCGTGAGTCTGAAGCCATTGACGGACGTCGAGCGAACGCAGGCACGCGAGAAGGCGACGGCGGCACGGGCGGTGCGGGCGGACATCAAGTCCCGACTGAAGACCGGTAAGCTCTCAGTGGCGGACGTGATCGAGAATTCCGGCGGCGAGGGCGCCGTGGGCCGCCTCCGGGTCCTCGACCTCCTCAAGGCACTGCCCGGCGTCGGGGACGTCCGGGCGGCGGCGATCATGGCAGAGGTGGGGATCGCCGCGACGCGTCGCGTGCGCGGGCTCGGCATCCACCAGCGCAAGGCTCTCGTCTCATACCTCGAACACCATCATTCTGGCTCGGCCAGCAAGTAAGGAAGCGTTTGTGTTGCAGCCCAGGTTGACTGTCCTCGCCGGCCCGACGGCGGTCGGCAAGGGAACCGTCTCGACCTACATCCGGGACAACTACCCCGAGGTGTGGCTCTCCGTCTCCGCGACCACGCGCCCGCCGCGTCCCGGCGAGGTGGACGGCGTGCACTACTTCTTCGTCTCGCCCGAGGAGTTCGACGCGCTCATCGCCGACGGGCAGCTGCTGGAGTGGGCCGTGGTGCACGGGCGCAACCGCTACGGGACACTGCGCCGCACGGTCCAGGCCGCGATGGACGAGGGCCGCACGGTGCTCCTCGAGATCGACCTGCAGGGCGCCCGGCAGGTCAAGGAGAGCATGCCGGAGGCCAACTTCGTCTTCCTCGCCCCACCGAGCTGGGACGAGATGGTGCGCCGCCTCGTGGGCCGCGGCACCGAAACCCCCGAGGAACAGCAGCAACGGCTGGAAACCGCTAAACTGGAACTTGCCGCCGAGCCCGAATTCAACCACACCGTCGTCAACGACTCCGTGGAGCATGCGGCAGACGAGCTCGTATCACTGATGGGACTGCGTCCGCTGCAGCGCTGAGAAGCCCCGCAGCAGCCGTTCCGCCTAATATTTGGAGAATTTGTGTCAACTCAGCCCGAAGGCATCATCAACCCGCCGATCGACTCTCTGCTGGAGGCCTCGGACTCGAAGTACGCCCTCGTGATCTACGGTGCCAAGCGCGCCCGCCAGATCAACGCGTACTACT